>JAPLST010000311.1 GCA_026398485.1 bacterium | reverse complement strand
TCGCGTCGCGCGAATACTGACGCGCGTCGGCGTGGCGCCCGCCAGTGCGCCGAAGAATGCCGTGCCGCGCGCATCTGCCTGCAGCGTCACCTGCTGCACGGTGCCGTCGCTAAAATTCAGCGCAAACTTGTTGTAGCCCGCCGTGATGCAGGCGCTGAGTTCAGCCCACGTCATGTGCAGTTGGGCATTGAGCTGATAGCCGATTTTGCACGCGCGCACCGTGCGCTGCAAGGGCGGGGTAAAGACCGCGCCGCCCACGGCGCTTGACCTGCCGGCGGCAACCGGGCTCAATGCGCTCCAGCCCGCGCCGTTGCCCGCGCGCAGCCAGTAATAATACGTCTGCCCGTCGCTGACGCGGGCGTCATGGAACAGGGGGAACGAGGTTGTGCCCAGCAGCACGGCGCCGGCGGGATCATTGGTCAGGCTGCGGAAGAGCTGGTAGGTGGTCGCCAGCGTCTGCGCCTGCCAGGTCACCACGACCAGCCGGGCATGCTCGTCAACACTGGCGCACAGTACGGTCGGCAGTGCCGGTGGCTGGGTGACGCGCGCCGGCCGGATGTCAAAAATGGCATGATGATAATTACGCCATTCGCCAATGCCGTTCAGAAAATACCAGGCGTCCTCACAGCCGCTCCAGCCCATGTTGATATGCACCTGATTGCCGTCGCGCACGCCGTCGCACACCACCGCGTGGCCTTCGCCGCGATCATTGTAAAAACCGTAAAAGACAACCCGGTTGTTCTGCACGTCCCACGCCAGCATGTCGTACCATTCCTGGTCAAAATAGTTGCCGCGCATGCGCAGGTCGCTGCAGCTGTAGCCAAACTGGCGACGCAACGCATTCGGCACTTTGCGGCTGAAGGCGCCCGAACCGGTGCCTTCATAGTCCATGTTGACACTCACGCCGCAGTGATACATCAAGCGCGCCGTCTCGGCAATCGTGCCTGCGCCGCTCGCCTTGGTCAGACGGTCGGACATGCCATCCCAGGCATAGGGCAGCAAGCCGGCCTCGCTGGCGCGATGCTGCCCGCGGCAGGCGCCGTCATGGTCGCAATAGCCAAAATCACGCGCCGGCGCCGGCGGAAATGCATGGTGCTTCAAAATTTGAGCCATGGCACACGCGACGCAGCCCGCATACGCTTTGCTGTCGGGCCCGCCGGCTGCCGACGGCGCATCCGCGTTGTAGGGTGCGTCCTGATTCCAAGCGGTCTGCAGCAAGGGCAGGTCCGACCAGCCCGCCGTGCTGACACGCGGTGCCGCATTTGACACGCAGTGCGCCTGACGCAGTGCCTGCCACTCGGCCTGGTTGCGCACGCGCTGCGCGACGACCTCGACCTGCTGGCTGGCCAACGCGCGCGCTTCCTGTTCAAGCTCCCACGTCAGTACGCGTTGCATCGCCGGCGGCAAGCTCGCAAAGGTGCCTTGCGCGGCGTACAGCTTCAGTGCCGGCAAACGATCATCGGCGCGCATGACCACAAAACCGGATGACGCAAATTCAGCGACAAAGCCAACCGTGGCGCCGGCGCTGCCAATCCGGACCACCCGCACCGCTGCATCACCGGCCGGCATGGCCTTGGCGGTCACGGCATTCAGTGCCGGCGCTTGCCCGGCGACGAATGTCCGGGCAACGCACGCGGCGTCTTCTTCGCTGACTGGCGCAGCGCATGCCAGCCCGACCAGCAGTGCGGTCATCAGCGGGAAGAGTACGTGTCTTGCTTCGGCTTGCATATGGATCTCGTGTTCGGCCATGCGCGTGGTTGATTATGATTTGCGCGCGCATGATTTGCAATGCATGTTGTGACCCGAAAACGCAAGCGATTGATTTGCAATATTATGTAATTTCAACAAAGCCCAAAAAGTTCGCAATAATGCAAACAAAACGTGCCGATGCAAAAACAAGGCCGACCATGCCGGAAGAATGGAAGGATGGAGGGATGGAGGGATGGAGGGATGGAGGG
>JAPLST010000341.1 GCA_026398485.1 bacterium | reverse complement strand
GGGTTGTGAGTTGATTGTCAGGCGTGTGCAAGTAGATGCGCGGCACGGAGCCGGCACCCACACTCGAGATGCGGTTGCCGGCGTCGTCATAGGCGAACTGATTGGAGACGGTCGCTGTGGCCAGCGACCCTCCCGCAGAATTGGTGAGGTAGCGTCCAAGCTCGGCGGTCAATTGATAGGTTTTGTCGTACGCAAACGACATTTTCTGTTGATTGCGCGTGATGGCCGAGATCATGGTTGCCGTGTCGTACACATATTGATACGCGTCTAGTATGGCAGATTGGGTGCGATTCGTCAAGCCGGTGAGGCGGCCGCGCGCGTCGTAGGCGTAATCAGTATAGACGCCATTGTTGTAGGACTTGAGCACGAGGTTGCCGGCCGGGTCGGCGAAGGAATAGGCGGCGGACAGGCCGGATGATGCGACATTTGTGAGGCGGTCAAGGTTGTCGTAGGCATAAGCGGTGGATGATTGGATGGTTGGAAGAATGGAAGATTGGAAGAGCAGGCCGGTGCGGTTGCCGACGGGGTCGTAGCTGTACAGCGTGGAATATTGGAGTGCTGGAATAAAGAAGCTGACCGAGGGCGTCGTAGAGGAAGCTGATGTTGTCGCCAAACGATGCACCAAACGCGACTTGGCGCAGATTCTGGTCGAGGAAACGATTGTAATAGAGTGCGCGCGCGGTGGTCGTGTCGCCGTTGGTCACAGCATTGATCAGGGCGCCGTCCATGCTATATTGATACTCCTTATGCGCTCCGTTTTCGTCGGTGACGGTGACGCTGGTGCCCCAAAACACTTCAATGTAAACGCTATTGTTGTAATTGGTGGGTTGCCAGGCGTCGGACACGAGCCACGGGGTGTCGTGTGAGCGGACGGCCAGAACGGGTTTCTCGTTGCGCCAGGTGTAATAATAGGTTGTGTAGGGTGCCGCCCAGCGCGAGCCGGGGACAAAGGCGGGTTCGAGATAGCGGGCGCGTGTCCAGGTGTCGGTGTCGGTGAGGAAGTCCATCGCCGCGTTTTGGCCATAGACGGCCCAGCCGGCGAGCCGCTCGTTTTCGCAATAGGCGCTGGTCAATTCGGTGGTGCGCAAGTCTTGACGCCAGTAGTTGCTCCATGTGACGGTGCGCGGGATTTCGGCGTAGGAGAAAGTGCGGCGGTTGCCGCCGGGGAACTCTATGGCGGAGAGATAGCGATTCGATTGGTAGAAGAGATAGAAGTCATCGTATTCAAAAGCAGTGCTATTGCCGTTGCCGTCAGTGAGCGTGACGAGGTTGTCGCGCGCGTCGTAGGCATAGCTGACGGTGTTGAGTTCGGCGTCGGTGACGCGCAGGAGCCGGCCGGCGGCGTCATACTCATAGGAGGTCATGCGGCCGGCGCGGTCAATGCTGGCGAGTACGCCGCAGCAGCCATACATGGTTTCGTTGTAGGGATGGCCGTTGATATTGCGCTGACCGGACGCGGCGGATTCGGAGAGGAAGATGGTGCGGACGGCGCGATCGAGATTGTCGTAGTCGGTGCCGATGCGCGTACCGTCGGGAGAAATGGTCTCAATGACACGACCAAGGGCGTCGTAGACATTGCTGCTGACAGAGCCGTTCGGCAGAATGATGGCGGTGAGCCACTGGTTGGTGTCGTAAAGGTAATGGGTGACGCGGACGAGCGGGTCTTCGATGGACATGAGATTGTCAGCGTCGTCGTAGGAATAGATGGAGACATAGCCGAGCGCGTTGGTGACGTACTCAACGCGGGCGGCTTCGGCACCGCGGGAAGCGTGGCGCGTCGGCGTGGCCACCTGCTCGACCGCATGCTGTAAAGTATAGCATAAATTGGCGCGGGAGCACGACGCGGATGCTGCGGCGGCATCCACGCCAGTCGGCTTTTTCTCAAATCCGGCGCCCCACCGATCGCCGCCGGTGGCGGGATCGGTGGACGCGGGAAATGAGTGATGAATGATGAGTGTCCAGCACGCAGCAAATAACACTTGCTATGATGCTTGTTCTACATTCATCATTCATCACTCATCGTTTTTGCAGCGGTCGTGGGGGTCTCAGCAGGTGCGCAGCAATGTGGCCGCGGGGCACGCCGCTGCTGCTGAGTTTTAGGCTGCTTGGAGTCACGCCACCGGCGGGATTGAAAAGTTTTGGGTTGCCGAAAGAAGCAGGCGCGGCGCAGCAATGCGCGCGCTTCTTTTCCGCACCGCATACCCATTACTGATCACTGAATATCCCGCCGCTGGAGCCGCCGCCGCCGCTGCCCCATCCATCCAATCTTCCATCCATCCAAATCCGTCAGCCGCCGCCGCTGCCCCATCCTTCCATTCATCCACCCATCCATCCCTATTTTCCGCTTTTTCCGCTTTTTCCGCTTTTTCTTTACGGTCAACGCCCAAAATGCTATACTTATATAACTAGTTTGTTTTTTAATTCACGCCTGCCTCGCGCAGCGTGAATAACCAATGAGGATTTGCGATGAGATCATTATTGTGCTTGCTGCTGCTGCCGAGTATGATGTTAGCAGCCGGGTTCGAGAATTTTGATAATTTCCCCGAGACAAGCTCGAGCTACAAAGACGGCACTTTTCTTGGCCAGGATGGTTCAACATGGACGTATGTGCAATGCCGCGGCGACCTCGCGATTACGGGCAAGTCGCCCTGTTTGGGCCGCGCGCGCACACCCATGGCGCAAGTCTACTCCGGCACCATTGCCGGCGGCTGTGGCACGCTGTCTTTCCTGTTCAGAAAAGAATTTTCGACCGCGGTTAAGCTGGATGTTTTCGTGAACAGCACCTTGGTCGCAACGGTTGAAGACGGCAGTGGCGGAGCGGCGGCCGGCACAAATGTTTTCTCCGGCGTGATCCCCGTCAACATCGGTGGCGACATTGTCCTTAAGTTTCAGCAAAACTATGGCACCGCCGGCGGCCAAGTAACCATTGATGACATTGCTTGGACGAGCGCCGGCCCGGGTGATGATCCCAACATTTCCGTCCCCGCCGCGCTCAGCTTGGGCAAGATCGAACCGGGCACCACCGCGACCCAGTTGCTGGCCCTGGCCAACACGGGCCTGTCGAACATGCTGACGATCAGCGCCTTCAACCCGTTCAGCGGCGCCACCAGCAACTTCGCGCCAGGGGCTTTCCCCGCCACGCTCGCGCCCGGCAGCGCAACCAATGTGCCGATCGTCTACATCCCCGGCAATGTCAGCAATGCCAGCCACATCGCCGTTTTCCAACTGCTCTGCAATGATCCGTCGAACCCGACCAACAACGTCACGCTTGCGGGCTCGACTTTCGGGCCGCCGCTGCCGGTGCTGTGCGTTTCCAACATTCAATACACGACCGACCCGTCCGGCGACTCGCCCTACAAAGGCCAGACCGTCGAGGTGGTCGGCGTGGTCACCTACATCGAGCCCAACAGCTTGAAGCAACTCGTCGGCGGCTATGGCATTTCCGACACCAACGGCGGGCCGTGGAGTGGCGTGTATGTCTATGACAATCAGCATCGCCCCGAATATGGCGATCTGATCAAAATCAAAACCCTCGTCACGGAATATTTCAACCTGACCGAGCTGGCGAACGTCTCGGAATTTACCGTGCTCAGCACCTCCAACCCGGTGCCGGTCACGTATACCGCGTGCAGCAATGTCAACTACGAAATGTTCGAGGGCGTGCTGGTCGGCATCCGCAACGTCACGGTCAGCGACATCAACATTGGCAACTCGAACCGCCAGTGGCGGGTCAGCGACACGAGCGGCTCAAGCATGGTTGACGTGCGCTGTCCGTATCGTTACATCTGGCGGCTCAATCAACAATTGACGACGATTGTCGGCCATGTCTATTTTTCGTTTGGCAACTTCATGCTCGAGCCGCGCGATGACGACGATTTCATCGGCCGGCCGGTCATGCAGTACGCGCTGAAAGGCATGGTCATGACGCCCGCTGGCCCGCAGAGCAACTGGTATGTCCAAATCCTGGACGATGACATTGTCGCGGTCACCAACGTGGCGCCCGTCGGCGTGCCGGTCGTGGATACCGCCGGCATCATTTTCCCCGGCCTGATCGACGCGCACAATCATCCGTCGTACAATTCGTTCCCGACCTTGGCCTTCAACAACTTCCCCTTTGGCGATCGCGACCAATGGGGCAACGATCCGGAATACACCGACTGGAAGGCCAAGCGCACGCTCGTGCGCACCGCCGTCAATGACACCGGCACCGCGCGCATCACCAAGTATGGCGAGATTCTCCAGTTGATGGCCGGCTGCATCACCATCCAGGGCCAAAGCGGCTACGATATCATGCAAGACCATCCGGATATCATGCTCTATAACATCGAGCAATACCCGTCGCGAATCCAGTCCGATATTTTCCCGTGGGAAATGACCGCCGCCGATCGCGTTACTTTCATGCAGCGCATTTCCAATGGCGTGGTCAACGCCTCGCTGATCCACTTGTGCGAAGGGCCCGACGCCACCTCGCTGGCACAGTTCAACACCCTCGAAGGCTGGGGCTTGCTTAATAAGACGATTGCGATCATTCACGGCACGCCGCTCGGCGCAACCGAGTTCACCAAAATGGCGGCCGTCGGCGCAAAATTGCTCTGGGCGCCCATGTCAAACATGAAGCTCTACGAAGCCACGGCCAATGCCAAACTTGCGCATCAGCTTGGTGTCACGGTCGGCATCTCGCCCGATTGGACGCCCAGTGGCGGTTTCAATATGCTGGAAGAACTCGGCTACGCCTGGCATCTCAATCAGACCATCTTCAGCAATTACTTCACCGCGAAGCAGTTGGTCGAGATGGTCACGGTCAACAACGCCAAGGCCTGCGGCTTTGACAACCGCTACGGCAGCATCAAACTCGGCTACAATGCCGGCTTGTGCGTCATCGAGGCGGTCACCAACGAGCCGTACCTGTCATTAATTTGCGCCCGCCCGCGCAACGTCAAACTTGTCACCGTGGATGGCATGCCGCGCTATGGCGACCCGGCCGTGCTGCAGCAGCTTGGCGTCACCGGCGAGACCACCCTGGTCAGCGGCACTACCCGCATGTTCAACATCGCCATTGATCATCCGTTTATCTTTTATGACTACGAAACGGTCAGTGACATTCGCACGGCCTTGCTCAATGCCCACAACACGCTGACGCCGAGTGGCGAACTCGACCCGGATGAGTTGCAGTTCCTCAATTTCAACCTGCTGCAGGCCGGGCCCGACAACATCCAGCCATTCCGCGCGGAAAATCCGCTGGCCGCGCCGGTCAATGGCGCGCAATTCATCATTGGCGAGCCGGCCTCGCTCACCTTCCGCCGCCAGGATTTCTGGGACGACGAGACCGACAGTCGCGACCTCGTCCATCAGATCGCCATCGTGCCGCAGGCCGACCCGACCGCCACGCTGCTGATCGTCACCAATGCCGTCCGCAATTATGGCGCGCTGCAAAGCGACAAGAATCTGGTCGTGCCGTTTGTGCCAACCTTTGACAGCGGCACCACCCAGCTGGTCTTCCGTTTCATCACGGCCGACCTGTATGCCAACACGCGCACGACGGCGGTGAACGCGGTCGCGTTCACGGTCGTGCCGGAACCGGCGGCACTGGGCCTGCTGGCGGGCGCGCTGGCGCTGCTATTGCGCCGCGCAAGAGCCTAGCGCAGAAGCCGTCACGAACGCACAACTGGTGCGTCGGCTGCTTGGAGTCCCGCCAGCGGCGGGATGGCCAGTACGCCAGTACGTCGGTGATGTAGCCGCGCAACGGCGTTCCGCGTGATGTGCTGCACGCCGCACGCCGTGCGTCGGCTACGGGCAGAGGTACCGATCGCAGTTTGTATTTCCGCATCCCGTGATGTAGCCGCGGAACGGCGTTCCGCGCAGGACATGCTTCGCCAGTTTGGTGGCGGCCTGCGCGAATCTGCGGCAGGTGCTCGGCCACCGAATACTGCATACTGCATACCGAATACCGAGCACCTGCTGCCCGCACGCCACGCGCTCCGCGCGGGGCATGCTTCGCCAGTGGGGCAGTGGCCTGTGCGACTTTGCAACATGTAACAACCAACCATCAGGAGTCACCATGCAGAAGTCCCTGTTGATCTTTTTTGTATTGTGTGCTGCAGCCGCGACATGCGTACAAGCTACTCTCACGATGCCCACCGCGCGGCTGTGGTCCGTGCCGTTGGGCACCAACGCGCCGGGCATTACCTATGGTGTGCGGCAAGTGGTGGCCGACGGCAGTGGCGGTTGCGCGATCATCTATACCAAGGACGATGGCGCCAACGTCTACTACTATGTCGCGCGCTTCGACAAAAAAGGCGTGCTGGTGCCGGGCGTGACATTCTCGGAATTGGCGGACATTGCGATTGTCTATTGCGACAAAAAGGTCATTGATGTTAGCTACCGGACCAGCGGCGGCATCAGCAGCATCATGACGTTGTATGTCAAGCGCCCTTTCACCGGCGCGGGTGCCGCCGGCGCGAACATCTACGCCGACGTGAATGGCAACGGCGAAGCCGGCGGGCCCGGCGACAAGAAGGGCTACTTCGCGGTCAGGTTCACCACCGCAACCGGCGAATACCGGCTCGAACGCTACCTGCACAAGGCGCAGAAGTAGCAGTAGAACAAAGCAGGCCGTGCCGCTGATACTCACATCGGCAGCATGGCAGTAAGGTAACAAACACTAATAAGGAGTTGCTATGCGGACATGCGTGTCGTTACTAATTGTCTTGAGCATCATCGGTGTGGCGCGCGTGCATGCCTACCCCTTGCCGCAATTGGTGTGGTCTTGCATCATTGGCACCAATGCGCCGGACACCACCTATGAAATGCGCCAAATAATGGCCGACGGCGCGGGTGGCTGCGCGCTGGTCTATACCGTAAAGATCGGCGCCGAGCCGCCCTTTTACTATTTCTGTCGCCTTGACAAAAAGGGCACGCTCACGCGCTGGAGTATTGCCAGTTCTGTGGAATCTGCGGCCGTCACGTTCTGTGACAAAAAGAACATGCTCGTGACCTATGCGACCGGCGGCATAGCCAGCACCATGAACTTCGGCGCCAAGGGCACAACCAAGCTGAATAGCATAAATTATTTCACCAATCCTGATGGCGCCAGTGTGTACGGCAGTCCCAGTGATAAAACCAGTTTTTTTGTGATCGGATTTGACAGGGCAACCGGCGAATACCGGGTTGAACGCTACCTGCACAAGCCGCAGAAATAGAAGCAGGGAGCGCGGGTCGCCTGACCCGCTGAAGGTCTAGCCGAACGCCCGTTCGGCTTGCTGCGCTGCGCAACACTGCGCTGGCGGGATGCGGTGATCCCGCCGACCCTCAGCGGCACGGGCGTACCGCGTTCCCCTCGGCGTTGTCGCCGCTGCCCGCGCGGCGCGGAAGGGAGCGCGGGTCGCCTGACCCGCTGAAGGTCTAGCCGAACGCCCGTTCGGCTCGCTGCACTGCACT
>JAPLST010000319.1:7602-8622 GCA_026398485.1 bacterium | reverse complement strand
GTGGAACTTGAAGTTATTGAAGCGCGGGAGGCGCAATGAACCCAGCTCGATGGATTGTGATCAGTATTGGTGCCGTGCTGCTGCTACTGCTGGCGGCCTGCATGCATGTCAATCAGGCCACCCAACTCACCTATTTTCTGCACACCGACTACGAGGCGTTTGACGTACAGGAGGAACCCGGCCTAAGCGTCAGCAACTATGTCGCCTATTGCATGATGCCGATGGACAAGACGGATGACGCCAGTGCCAAGATGTTGCAGAAAATTGCCGAGATGTATCTGACCAGCAATGGCTATTACAAGCTGACCCAGCCGGAACTGATGGCGGAGCCGAAGCTGATTCCCCTGACGTTTCTGGTCGGGCTGAGCTATGTCCAATCCTTTGCCTACGAGACGCTGCAACTGCAGATGAATTTGTATTATGTGGATCCGGCCACGCGCAAGAACGTGCAATTCTGGTCATGGAAAGCGAAGTATGACGGCTATCCCGTGTCGCGCACCACGATCGAGCCGGCCTTCCGCGATTTGTTCATCAAGCAGCCGATGGATTGGGGCGAGCAAGCCACCATGTTCCCGCCCATGGGCGCGCCGCTGCAGCAGCGCGAGCAATTCTATGAATGGCTGGCCAATGCCCGCGTGCGTCTGCAAAACGCGCCGCCCGCCGCGCCGCGCGATTAACCCGCTGATCGAGGAGATGACATGAGAATGACCGCACTAATAATGACATTTGTGATGGCGGCCGGCATGGCCTGCGCCGCCCAGTTCCCTAAGGCTGAAGACGCACTGGCCGAATTCACGCAGAGCGCCGGCAAGGTGTCCCAAGAGCAGAAAGGCGGGACGACCTACTATGTCGCGCGCAACGCGACGGGCGTGGTCACCAAGGTTGCCTATCTGAAATACGCCAGGGGCTACAAGGGGCAGATTGCCATCGTGGCCATCGTGGTCAAGAACGGCGCCAGTCTGGCGTTTGAGTCCGTGCGGCTGGTCGAGGGCAAGAGCAAGTACAAGGAGGCGACCAACG
>JAPLST010000319.1:0-7569 GCA_026398485.1 bacterium | reverse complement strand
GCCGTGACGCGGCCTTCATGCAGCAGTTCGCCGGCAAAGCCGCGGACAAGGATACCCAGCAGTTGCAACTTGACGCGATGACCGGCGCGACGAAGACTTCCCGCGCGATCATGCGCGCACTGGACCAGGAGCGCGCGAATCTGCGGGCGCTGTTTGGCCTGAAGTAGCGCGGCGCGCCACGCATCCCCACCAATATGCTACTGCAATAGTGGCATTATGCCTGAAGGAGCGCGGCGCGCCGCGTGGCGCATCCCAATCAAAATGCTACTGCAATAGTGGCATTTTGCCAATTCCCTTGACAACGCGTGTTTTTTATGCTATAGTGTTCTTGTTGGCTGTGTGAGTGTGACTGTGCGGATGGGCTGGTATGCCGTTGGCATTGCAGTTTTTAACAGTCATGAAGGACAAGGATACAGTAATGAAACTCACCCGCCGCTCATTCCTGCGCTACAGTGGGCTGGTCTTTGCCGGTATGAATGTCAGCAGCAGCGTGCTGGCCGCCCTCGAACGCCAACTGGCCAAGGCGACCAAGCCGCCGGTTTTGTGGCTGAACGGCAGTTCCTGCACGGGGTGCTCCGTGTCCTTCCTCAATCGCATCGCCGACAGCGCGCCGGAAACCGCGGCGGATGTTCTGGTCAGCACGATCGATCTCATTTACCATCCAACGCTGATGGCGGCGGCCGGTGACGCGGCCGCGAGCGTCTTGCTGCGGGCCTACCGCGAGGGCGGGTATATTCTGGTATTGGAAGGTGGCGTGCCGACGGCCTTCAACGGCAATGCCTGCGTCGTGTATTCGATCAATGGCGAAGAAGTCACCTATATGCAGGCGGTCACCGAGTTGGCGGCGAAAGCCGCCGTGATTGTGTGCGTCGGCACCTGCGCCAGCTTTGGCGGCATTCCCGCCGCGGGCCCGAATCCGACCGAGGTCGTCAGCATTCACGAGTTGACCGGGCGGCCGGTGGTGAATTTGTCCGGCTGCCCGGTCAATCCGGATTGGGTCGTGTGGGGCTTGGCCAATCTGATTGCCGGCGCGCCGGTCGAGCTGGATGGCGACTTCCGGCCGATGGCCTTGTACAATCGCGACCTGTCTGGAACATCCGTGCCGGCCTTGATCCATGACAAGTGCCCGCGCAATATAAATGTCAATCCCAGTGCGCCGCCCGAGGCGACTGATTTTGGCCAGGCCGGCCGCTGCCTGATCAATTTGGGCTGCCGCGGGCCGGCGACCAAGGCACGTTGTGAAGGCTGCTGGAACGGCAAAGCCGGCCAGGCAAATTGGTGCATCGGCGTCAACGCGCCCTGCCATGGCTGTGTCGAGCCGACCTTCCCGGGCCCTCAATCTTTTTACCAAACCTATACGGTATAGACGCCGCAACCATTGCGGATCACACTCAATCCCCTATTGTTATGCCCGTCATTTCCGCCGCAATAGACCCGATTACACGCATTGAGGGCCACCTCAAGATCAACGTGAACATTGACACTGTGAACGGCGTGCAGCAAGTGGTGGACGCCTGGTCGCAGGGCACCTTGTTCCGCGGTTTCGAGAAGATTCTGGAGGGCCGCGACCCGCGCGACGCGCCGATCATCACCTCGCGCATCTGCGGCGTGTGCCCGACCGCGCACGGCAAGGCGGCCGCCTTGGCGCTGGATAATGCCTTTGGCGTGACGATTTCCGAGCCGGCGCGCTTGCTGCGCAACTTGGTACATGCCGCCTGCTTTGTCGAGTCGGACATCCTTCATTTTTACCTGCTGTCCCTGCCTGATTATATTCGCGGGCCGGAAATGGCGCCGTGGCTGCCGGGCCTTGACGTGGGCACGCGCCTTGACCGCCGCACCGAGGAGGGCCTGCGCGGGCATTACCTGCAGGCCGTTGCCCTGCGCCGCAAAGCGCATGAAATGGGCGCGATTTATGGCGGAAAATTGCCGCACACGCCGGGCTTTATCGCCGGCGGCTTCACGGCCGTGTCGAGCGCCGAGAACAAGACCGCGTTCCAAGCTTTGCTCGATGAGCTGACCGCCTTTGTGCGGGATGTCTATATCCCCGATGCGCAGGTGTTGGCATCCCTCTATGATGAGTATTTCAGTATTGGTAAAGGCTACGGCAATCTGATCTCCTTCGGTGTGTTTCACCAAAGCGGCGGCGCCAGCACCTTGTTTGCCAAGGGGCGCTTCGTGGATGGCATGGCCGGAGTGCAGCCCTTGGATGTCGCCCAGATCAGCGAGTACGTCACGCATTCATGGTATGCCGACAGCGCCAACAATCAGCATCCCAGTGTGGCGGACACCGTCGCGCAACACCCCAAGCATGATGCCTATTCATGGTTGAAGGCACCACGTTACAGCGGCGCCAATTATGAATGCGGCCCCTTGTCGCGCATGACCATCAACGGCGATTATTCGAATGGCGTGTCGGTGATGGACCGTCATCTGGCGCGTGCCCATGAATGCTTGAAGATTTTGACGGCCATGCAGGCTTGGCTGGCGGCACTGCCAGTGGGCGTCAGCGCCTTTACGCCGCCGACCCTGCCGCGCAATGCGGTCGGCGTCGGCCTGACGGAAGCGCCGCGCGGCGCCCTCGGCCATTGGCTGCGCATCGAGAACAATGTCATTCAACGCTACCAAGTGATCACGCCGACCTGCTGGAACTGCTCGCCGCGCGACGAAGCCGGCCAGCGCGGCCCCCTGGAACAAGCCCTGATCGGCACCCCGGTCACGCGCGCGGACCAGCCGATCGAAGTGCTGCGCGTCGTCCATTCATTCGACCCGTGCCTCGATTGTGCCACGCATGTCATGTGCGCCGGCGCCGCCACGCAACGCCTCGATCTCTGGCAACCACCGCGCTAATTGCATGTCCTTGTGCCATTCAACAGATGCGCCCGCCGTGCCCGCCATTATCGTGGCGGGCTTGGGAAATGCGTTCATGGGTGATGACGGTGTTGGCGTGAACGTGGTGAATATTCTTGCGCAAGAAGCACCGGATGGTATCGCGGTGTATGACATTGGCACGGCGATCTGGCATCTGCTGGATCTGCTGCCGCCGGATGCATGGCTGCTGGCAATTGACGCGGTCGACCTGGGCGGCGCGCCAGGCGCCATTTCCCTGCTGGACGCGACGGATGTGTGGAGCATGCGCCAGCATGCCGGCGCCCATGGCGTGGGCCTGTTTGAAATGATTTCGCTGATGGAGCCGCAGCGGCGGCCAGCCCGCGTGGCGGTCATCGCCATTCAGCCGGACAATGTGGATCCCGGCATGGCGCTGTCGCCCGCCGTGGCGTCGGCGGTGCCGCACGCCGTGGCATCTGTTCGCACGCTCCTTGCCGCATGGCGCACCGAGCGCGGCGCCCACGCGGCCCAACAACCTGCCGTTCTTAATTGTCTTGCCGGTCACGCAAACGCACGAGGATAACGTGAGAATTTTACATTGGCAAACCCTGCTGTTCTTTGGGCTGTGCATCGTGGTGACGGCGCTCAACGCCGCCACCGACGCCACCGTTGCGTTTCGCGTCTCGACGCAATCGACCGGCCTTAACTATGACCCGAAAAACATCGTCGCCATTTGGGTGATGGACAGTGCCGGGGGCTTTGTCAAAACGCTGAAGAAACGCGGCAACACGCGCCAGCAGTACCTCTATCGCTGGCTGGCCGATTCCGGCGGCAATGTCGTGGATGCCGTCACCGGCGCCACCCTGCCGACCCAGCAAATGCATAATGTCACCTGGAATTCCAGGAACACGGCCGGGACGGTCGTGGCCGACGGCACCTATTACGTGCGGGTTGAATACACCACGTCCAATGGCCAAGGCCCCTACTCGACCAATTGGTGCCAGATTGTCAAAGGCACTGCCAATTACACCACCAATTTCCCGAATCTCAACGGGCGTTTTACCAATCTGCAGCTGACCTACACGGTGGTCTCCCATGATATTGGGGTGCTGGCCATTGCGCCCGCATGGGCGCCGCCCGATGCGACGGTGCCCGTCAAAGTCCTGATCACCAATAAGGTTTCCGTCGCGGAAACATTTGTGGTCACGCTTAGCAATGCCACGCTGAACACCTTTATTGGCCGCCGCACCATTGCCACCCTGGCCGGGCGGGCCGCGACCAACGTCGTGATGAACTGGTCCACGGCCGGCCTGATCCTTGGCACGTACTCGTTGTCGGCCAGCGCCGGCCCGGTCGCGGGCGAAGCCGCCTTGTATGACAACACGCTCAATGCCGATGTGCTCATCCGGCCCGTCCGCTATGATCTGTTGGTGTCCGCCGTCACCGCCGCGCGCATTGCCGCGCCCGGCATCACGGTGCCCGTCGCTGTCACCGTGTCAAACCAAAGCGATAGTGGCTATGGCTGCACCGTCACCCTGCGCAATGCCACCGACAATCTGGTCGTCGGCAGTCAGTCGATTGCCCTGCTGCCGAGCGGCACGGATGCGATTGTGCCTTTCAATTGGAACACGACCGGGCTGGCGCCGGGCTATCGTACCCTGCTGGCGGCCGTCTCCGGTGTCACCAACGAAACTGATTTGGCCAACAACACCAACACGGTCGTGATTGCCGTGGCGTCCGGCACACTGACCACTTCGGTCGTGCTGGCCCAATCCGCGTGGCGTTACCACGACCAAGGCTTTGATTTGTCGGCCGCACCATGGCAGCGGGTCAGCTATTTCGATGGCGCGTGGAAATCCGGCGCGGGGCCGTTGGGCTATGGTGGCATTGGTGAAACGACCGTGCTCGATTTCGGTGCGGATCCCAACAATAAATACCCGACGTATTATTTCCGGCGCGGGTTTAACTTGGCCGTACTGCCCTTGTCCTTGCGCTTGCAACTGCGCCGCGATGACGGCGTCGTCGGCTATGTGAACGGCGTGGAAGTCGTGCGCGACAATATGCCGGCCGGCCCAATTGCCTATGACACATTGGCCAGTGGCGACGTGCTCGGCGCGGACGAGACCAATTATTTCAGCATCGATCTGGATACCGCCGCGCTGGTCGCGCCCGGTTACAATATGCTGGCCTTCGAACTGCACCAAGCCGGTGCCAACAGTCCGGATCTCGGCTTTGATGCCGAGCTGATTGCCGAACTGCCGGATGTGCCGCCGTATCACGATGTGAACCTGCATGCCTTCAGCGCCAGCGGCCCGGTGCAGTCGGGCGACAAGGTGCATCTGCGCCTCACCACCGAAAACAAAGGCACGGTGGTTGAATCCTTTGCCATAACCGTGAAAGATGCCGCAACGGCCACGCCGCGCGCCTTGGCCCACGTTGCCAATCTTGCGCCAAATGCCGCGCGGGATTTGGAACTGACGGCTGACACGCGCGGGCTCGCCGCCGGCGCAACAATCTTGGAAGCCGTGGCCGGCCCCGTCGACGGCGAAACTAATCTGGCCGACAATCTCGCCAGCACGGTGCTCGCCGTGATTGGCGCGGATGTCGCCGGCCACACCACCAGCGTCGCCGGCGCACTCGGCGGCTATTGCGCCGCCGTCGCGGTTGACGGCACCACCGTCTTTGCCGGTGAAGGCGCCGAGTTGCGCGCCTATGACGTTAGCGTGCCGGGCCTGCCGCACTTGCTGGGCCGCGTGCAACTGCCGGGCGTCATTCGCGCCATGGCCGTGGCCAACAACCATGTCTACGCCGCGTGCGGCGCGGCCGGCCTGTGCGTGGTCAGCAGCACCAACACCGCCGAACTCAACATTCTTGCCACACTCGACACCTCCGGTGATGCGTGTGCGCTGGCGACCGCCGGCACCATGCTCTATCTGGCGGACAGCATTGCCGGCGTGCGCTGCATTGACATCAGCACGCCCGCCCAGCCACTGGTCTTGGGTGTTTATCACGCGAAAGGTTTCGCGCAGGCGCTGGCGCTGGCCGGCACGATGCTGTATGTCCTTGACGCCAACAACGGATTGGATGTCGTCAACATCAGCGACCCCGCGGCACCCGCCCTGGTCGGCACCTGTGAACTCGTCGCCATGGGCCGCGCCCTGGCGCGCAATGGCACAACGCTGTATGCCGTCGACGGTGCCGGCTATCTCTCGATCATTGACACGGCGACGCCCAATCTCCCGACCGTGCTGGGCAAAGTCGCCCTGCCGTCGCCCGGCCGTGACATCGCCATGGTGGGTTCGGTGGCATATGTTGCCACGGAAAATGCCGGTCTTGCCATAGTGGATGTCAGCAGCCCGGGTGACTTGGCCGCGACGAACTTGTATAACGCCACGCCCGATGCCGCCGCCATTGCGGTGGCGGGCTCGATGGCCTATGTGGCCGCCGGATTTGGCGGGCTTGAATGCCTCTCGCTGGCAGCGCCCAGCGCGCCGGTGCTAGTCGGCGCCGTGCGGGCGGTGACGCGCGCACGGGTCGGCGCAATCGCCGGAGGCATCCTCTATAGCGCGGCCGGTAACGAAGGCGTGCGCGTGTATTCCTTGACCAATAGTGCGGCGCCGGTCTTCTTGGGCGCGTATACCAATGCCTTGAACGCCTGCGATGTCGTCGTCGTGTCGCAGCAACTCTATGTTGCCGATGGCCAGTACGGCTTGAAAATTGCCGATACGACGGCACCGGACGCGCCGCTCCACCGCAGCAGTTACAACAATGCGGCCTTGCGCGCGCTGCGTTTGGTGCGGGTGCAGAATGGCCTGGCCTTCATCAGCGATGGCTTCCGTTGCGAATTGGTGGATGTCACGGATCCGGCGGCGCCGGTCTTGCGGGCCGCCTTTGCGACCAACATGTTCATTCACGACGCCGTCATGACCGCCAGCAATGTCTATCTGGCGGCCGGCGCCAACGGCTTGCTGGTGCTGTCGTACAGCCCGGCCGGCCCGCTGGCGCTGGCGCAGCAGTATGCCACACCCGGCCGCATGGCGCGCGGTATTGCCCTGCTTGGCACCCGCATCTATGTGGCCGACAACGAAGGCGGTTGGCTGATTGTTGACCGCAGCCAGCCCGCCATACCGACGCTCATGACCAACCGCACGTTGCACGCTGCCGTGATTGACGTGGCCGTGGCGGGTAACCGGCTGCATCTCCTGGACAGTGCCGGCGGGGTCCATTCGCTGGACTCGGTCTTGCGCCTGACGCCGGTCGAACGCCGCGTGCTGGAACCGCTGGCCCAGGCGTTGCGCGCCTGTGCCGCCGGCCGCTACACGCTGGTGGCCCAGGACGGCGCCGGCGCCGCGCTGCTGGACACCTCGCCCGATGACACGGACTTGGATGGGCTGCTGGACTCGTTCGAGTTTGCCATTATCAATGCCAATCCGGGCGATGGCTATGCGACCTTGGCGGACGTGCATCCCGAGGATGATTTTGATGGCGATCGCATGTCCAATTATGCCGAAATGATCGCCGGCACCGACCCGGCCAATCCGTTCTCGGTCTTCATGGTGCAGCGCACGGATGCCGGCCCGGACGCCCCGTTTGTCCTGCAATGGTCAAGTGTCAGCAACAAGACCTATACCGTGCATATCTCCACCCAACCTGCTTCCGGCTTCTCCACTTTGCTTTCCGGCATTGCCGCCACCCCGCCGATCAATGTGCTCACGGATGTCGTCACGCGTGCCCAAAGCTATT
>JAPLST010000425.1 GCA_026398485.1 bacterium | reverse complement strand
TACACGCCATCAAACCAGTTTGACAAGTCCGCCATCTTGCAGCGTTCGCCGCAAAAAGGAAACCACGGATTGCCCGCCAGTGTCTTCTGCGCCGGCGTCATGCGCGCCCGGCAATACGGGCAGCGCGGCGGCCCGGCGGGTGACGCGGTCAGCGGCATTGATGCAGCCGTCTTTGCATGGCTGTAGTATACTAAATTTGCCCAAAAAATGCTGGGGATTGGAAAAAGCAGCAAGATTCCCGCGCCGCCGACCGAAAACAGCCATCCCGCGCGCCGGTTCCGGATGCCGTCATATGCGGACAACGGCTCACGTCCGGCAGTGCAATCCTGAAATTTCGATATAAGGCCTGATCCATCCGAGTAGGGCAGGCTACCCAGCCTGCCCTCTCCGTTCCTCAGCCCAGATTCGGCGGTGCAAACACAGAAACAAAGGCAAAGCCAGTAAGCACGGCTAACGCAAGTGCGCACCAAGTTGACGCGCATGCGCAGTGTGGTGGGACGGCCACGGCTGCCAGAACTGGAAGAATGGAAGGATGGTGCAGCGGTAGAGGCGGCGACAGAATCCACGCCGAGCGGCGTGGCCACGAAGGCAGAACTGGTGATCAGTGATCGGTGGTCGGTGCGGCGCGGCAAGAACGGGAGCCGGCGATTTTGTCCCGCCACGCGGCGGTGATTCCATCCGGCGATCTGCTGCCGATGCTGCACCGAATACTGAATACCGATTACCGAATACTGAGATTTTCAGGGCAATCGTTGGGCTTGATGGGCGCAAGTAAATATTTGCGCAATGCCGCAAAACGAATTTTGTGCTTTGCACAGGCGGGCAGCAACCGCTGATATTCCTTGATTTTCTGCGGGTCTTTTACCGCAAGCGTCGTAAGGTCGCGCGGGAGTTTGCTGGTAACCGCATGATAGGCGCCGATGAAAAGGACGCCGGTCTCATCCTGGCCCAGGGTTTCGTCGATCCGCGTGGCAATATAGGCGTCGCGCTGGTGTAAAAGCCGGTTTTTGACCAGCTTGTATTTTATGAGCGCAATGACGACGCGGATGATGGATGCGGCCTGCGTCAGGGCAACGATGCTATCCCGCTCTTTCTTGACCAGCGCCACATCCTCGGTTTTGATCAAGACGGCACCGCGGGCAAGGAGCCGGGCGATGAGTTCGTAATTCCGGCTTCCTGATTTGACGCCCTCTTCTACAATTTTTTGCGCCAACGCGCCATCGGCAATCATGCCATCCTGATAGATCTTCATGCCGGCCACCGCCATGGTCTCGAAATATCCGGCGATAATGCCCCAGAATGCCGCAACGTCCGCCTTGTGTTGCTCCCAGTTGTTTTCGCCACACGACGCAATGCAGCCTTTGGTGACATCTTTCGCCAGCGTGCCGAGGTCGGCGCTGGTGTGAATAATCGGGACGATCAGCAATGTTCTCATAAAATTAGTATAGCATATTAAATGCCCAATCGGGGTTCAGGGTTCGGGGTTCAGGGAATGCGAATATCGAATATCCAACAAGGAATTTCCAATGATGAAGTTCTGCGCAGATACTTCAGCCTTGGGTTCAGCGGTTCAACGGTTCAGGGTTCGGGGAATGCGAATATCGAATATTCAGGGTTCAGGGTTCAGGGTTCAGGGTTCAGGGTTCAGGGTTCAGGGTTCAGGGTTCAGGGTTCAGGGTTCAGGGTTCAGGGTTCAGGGTTCAGGGTTCAGGGTTCAGGGTTCAGGGCAGAAGTAGATAATTTTGCCACGAAGGCACAAAGACACGACGAAGAAGCAGAATTACTCTGCCCGTAGCCGCCGCACGGCGTGCGGCGTGCAGCACATCACGCGGAACGCCGTTGAATTCTCACGCGGCGCGATAATTTATGGTTGCAGAGGTGCAGAAGTTATCGGCGGTTCCGTGCGCGGTGCCATCCACCAGCAGTCGATTCCTCTGCCCGTAGCCGCCGCAGCGTGGATCGGTGAGGCGCCAGAAGAACAAGATGCAGCGCCGCCCTAAAAAACTTTCGTCGCGAAGGTTTTTCCTCCAGCATAGTAAACCCTAGACGGGCAATTGACAATCTTGGCCGGTTTGAGTACAATTCACCACGTAACTACCGGAACCGTAAAGCGCTCATGGTTGCAGTTGAACAATTAGTCAAGACGTACGGCCCCGTGCTGGCGGTGGATCACATTTCGTTCACCGTCCAAGCGGGTGAAGTGGTCGGGCTGCTGGGGCCCAACGGCGCGGGCAAGACGACGACGATGCGGATGTTGACCTGCTTCATGCCGGCGACCTCCGGCCGCGTGCGCGTGGCCGGCTATGATGTGTTCACGGACTCGGCCGCGGTGCGCCGCCAGTTGGGCTACATGCCCGAGAATGTGCCGCTGTATCCGGAGATGCGCGTCAGCGAGTATTTGCGCTATCGCGGCCGGTTGAAGGGCTTGCGCGGGCAAACGCTTGAAGACCGGCTGCGCTTCGTGATTGACGCCTGCGAACTGGGCGAAGTCCGGACGCGCATCAATGACCAGCTTTCCAAGGGCAATCGCCAGCGCGTCGGCTTGGCGGACGCCTTGATCAGCGACCCTGATTTGCTGATCTTGGACGAGCCGACCATCGGCTTGGACCCGAACCAAGTGCGGCGCGTGCGCGAGCTGATTCTTGAACTGGGCCGCCATCGCACGATCATCCTCTCCACCCATATCTTGTCGGAAGTCGAAATGATGTGTCAGCGGGTGATCATCATGCACCAGGGCCGGATTGCCGCGCAGGAGACGATGGCCAATTTGCGCAGTTCGACCAAGCGCCTGTATGGCTGCGAGGTCAAGGCGCCGGCGCGCGAGCTTGAGGTGCTGCTGCGCGCGCTGCCGGGCGCCACCGATATCAGCGTAACCGAGCAGGGCGGCTGGACGCATGGCACGCTGCGCTGCGCCCTGCCCGACACGGATCCGCGCGAGCAGCTGGGCGCCGCCGTGCGCGCCAAGAACTGGACGCTGCGCCTGCTGGATGTACACGAGCCGACGCTCGAAGATGCCTTTGTTGAAATCACCGCGCGCTAAGCGCCACTGGTTGTCCCCATGCGAAATTTCTGGACGATGTATAAACGCGAGCTGCTGACGCTCTACCTGACGCCGACCGGCTACATCGTGATGTGCGTCTTTCTGGGCGTGCTGGGCTGGGTGTTCTGGCTGCTGGTGCGCGTGCTCAATCTGCCCGACATGGTCAAGATCGACACGGATGTGTTCAGCATCATGTTTGGCGGCACGTTTTTTTACTGGATCGTGCTGGCGGCGATCTCGGCCGCGCTGACGATGCGCCTGTTCGCCGAGGAATACCGCACCGGGACGATTGAAACGCTGATGACCGCGCCGGTCTCGGACATCCAGGTGGTGCTCGGCAAATACTTGGCGGCGCTCTCGTTTCTGCTGCTGATGTGGGCGCCCACGGTTTTGTATGTGGTGGTGCTCGGGCGCTACGCCACGGTGGATTATGGCGTTGTCTTTTCAGGCTATGTCGGCACCGCGCTGCTGTGCGCGATGCTGACCGCGCTGGGCTTGCTGGTCTCGTCCTGCACGCGCAGCCAGTTTGTCGCGTTTTTCGTCTCGTTCGTGATCATCCTGATGCTGTTCTCGCTGAATTTCATGCAGAACATCGTGTCGCCGGGCTGGCGCGCGCTGTACCAGTATGTCAGCGTCCTGGAGCAGTTCAAGGAGTTTTCCGCGGGAGTGCTCGATTCGCGCAGTTTTGTGTATTTTATAAGTGTGACGCTGCTGCTGCTCTTTGCCACGGTGAAAAGCGTCGAATCGCACAAGTGGAGGTAAGATGCGCAGTCAATTGCAACGCCGTTTGACCTATGGCGCCAACGTGGCCGTCGCGCTGGTGCTGGCCGGCGTGTTGGTCGTGATGGCCAACTGGCTGGCGAACAAGTATCCGTTCCGGCACGATTTTGTGCAGACCAGCGACATGTACCGTTTGGCGGACAAGACCAAGAGCGTGCTGCGCGAGCTGCCCACCAACGTGCATTTTTATGTGTTCAGCAATCCGCAGGACTCCGAATTGTATGGCAAGCTCGAACGCCTCTTGCGGGCCTACGGCGACGTCTCGCGGCGGGTCTCGTTTACCATGGTGGACTCGATCCGCGACATCGCCAAGTTGCGCGCGCTGGTGCGCGAATTGAGCGTGGATGCGCCCGACACGGTCGTGGTCGTGTATGACGACCAGAAAAAAGTCCTCACCGAAATGGACATGGCCGACTTCCGCTTCGACCATGATTACAACACCGGCGGCCAGATCAAAAAAATGCGCCTGTTCAAGGGCGAGCAGGCCTTTACCTCGGCCCTGCTCGAATTGATGCATCCGGTCAAATTGACGACGCGCTTCACCGTCAAGCACGGCGAGAAAAGCATCATGGCGAACGGCGCGGACGGCCTGAGCGAGGCGCGCCGCTTCCTCGACCGCGACAACCTGGAGTCCGCGCCGCTCGAACTGGTCACGCTGCAGGCCCTGACGCCCAGCAACTGCAACGTGCTGATTGTCGCCGGCCCGACCAAGCCGTTTCTGGACGCGGAAGTGAACCTGCTGCGGCGCTACCTGCTGGACGGCGGGCGCGCCTTGATTTTGCTCGATCCGGAACTGAAGAGCGGGCTCGAAGAGATGCTGGCCGAATTCAATGTGCGGGTGGGCAACAATGTGGTGGTGGATCCCGAGCGGCGCCTGCCGTATGCCAGCCCGCTGCAGCTGATTGCCGGCCTGTACGGTGATCATCCGATCACGCGCCGGCTGCAGACTTTCACCATGTTTTTCCTGGCGCGTTCGGTCTCGGTGCGCGATCCAAAAAACAGCGTTAATGTAGCCGACGACCTGATCATGACCGGCGACAAGGGCTGGGGCGAGATCAAGACCGACGGCGACACGTTCCGTTTCGACGAAGGTGAAGACCTGGCCGGGCCGGTCAGCGTGGGCGTCACGGTTGAAAACAAGAAGAGCGGCATGCGCCTGGTCGTGATCGGCGATTCGGATTTCATCACCAATCGCGAGATTGTCCAGGGCGGCAATCGCGATCTGTTTCTCAACACGGTGAATTGGCTGCTGAAGCGCGAGTTCCTGGTCGCCATCGGCACCAAGACCGTGGTCGAGATGAAACGCCTTGAACTGGACAAACTGCAATTAACCATCGTCACCGTGACCGTCATCGGCGTGATCCCCGCGCTGGCGTTGGTGGCCGGCTTGGCGGTCTGGCTGACGCGCCGGCGCTGAACGCGAACCCGCCGGCGTTAATGACCCGCCCCACAGGGAGACCATGAGATTTCGCACCACCTTGATTTTGTTGCTGCTGGTCGCCGCGGTCGGCGCCTATTTGTGGTATGTTGACCGGTACCAGCCCTCGACTGCCGAGCGCCGGCGGGTTGAGAAACGCATTTTCAAAACATTCGACCAGGACAAAGTGGCGGGCATGCGCATTGTCGTGGCGCAGCGCACCAACGAGTTCGGTGCGATTACCAATCGCGAGGAATTTGTGATTGCGCGCGACGTGGCCGGCTGGAACGTCAGCACGCCGGTCAACTTTCCAGCCGATGACGCAAAAGTCCGCGCGATCCTCGACCAAGTCAAAAAACTGGACCAGCAACGCCAGATCAGCGGGACAAATTACACCCAGCTTGACCGCGCGGCCGCCGGCTTGACCGAGCCCGATGTGATCGCCGAGTTTGATATGCTGGACACCAATCTGATCCTCCACCTTGGCTTTGATGTACCCAGCCTGTGGGCGGTGTATGTCGAAGTGCCCGGGCGTGCCGAGGCGTATTTCGCGCCGCATGAGTTCAAGGAAATGCTGCAGCTGACGACCGACAGCAGCGCCAACGATGTGCGCCGCCGCGCCGTCTTCAATCTGCGCGCGTATCAAGTCGGCGGCTTGCAGCTCGAACGCCCGGACGGCACGCTCGAGCTGCAGCGCGGCAATGACACCACCTGGCGGGTGGTGCAGCCGTTGCAAGATGCCGCCAATCACAAGCAGATCGAGGCGCTGCTCGGCAATCTCGAAAAGCTGGCGGTGGCCACCTTCTGCGACCCGCCCGCCACGTTTGGCACCCCGCGCCTGACGCTCACCGTGGTGCAAGGCACGACCTCGCAGCGCTTGCAGATCGGCGATGAAGTGAGCGGGCCGGACGATGCCGAAGACGAGCAGGGCCGGCGGCCGAAAAGTCTGTACCTCGCGCGCCGGGGCGAGTACCAGCAGTTTTTTACCGTCAAGAAAAGTGATATCGCGCCGCTGCTGCGGCCCTTTGACACCTTGCGCGACCGGCGCTTGTTCGTGACCTACGATTATCACGACCCGCAGCGCCTGACGCAGACCATCGGCGACGACACCCTCGAATGTGCGCGCGCAACCGACTGGCAGATCACCGGCGTGGATTCGCCCTTGATTGACGCGACCAAAGTGGCTGATTATGTGTATGGCTGGCTCGACCTGCCGGTGACCAATTTCGCGGCGGCGGCGACGGCGCGCGCCGCCTTGAGCAATGTCTGGCTGCGCCTGGTGGTGACCTGCAAGAACCTCGATCAGCCGCTCAGCATGGCGCTCAGCGCGCCGCGCGGGCCGTGGTGCTATGCCGAGCGCAGCCCGGGCGTGTATGTCGCCGTGGCGCAGGCTGCGGTCGCCGCCCAGCTCGCCACCAATGAGCTGCCGTTCCTGACCGGCGACCTGCTCGACCTGCCGGTCGAGCGCATTACCGCGCTCGAGGCGACCTTGCCGGACTGGTCGGGCAAATTGGTCAAGAACAGCAATCAGTGGGTGCTGATCCAAACCAAGGCCGTCACCTCGCTGCACGATGACTTGGACGTGACCTTGAAAACCGTCCTGCCGGTGCCGGTGCTGCGCTGGGTCGCGAAAGCACCGGTGGCGGCGCTGGCGCAGTATGGCCTGGCAACGCCGGCGCAGCGCTACCGGATTGAGACCGAGCGCGGCGACCAGGCGGAGCTGTGCATCGGCGCGGCCACCCCGGGCGGCTTTTATGCCATGCTCGCCGGCCAGCCGTATGTCGGCGTGGTCAGCGCCGAGGCGCTGCGGAAATTAGCCGATCTGCTGCAGGCCGTGCATTGAAGCCATGCAACTGCTGCCCCAGACAATTCCGGAGGTGATTGTGATCAAGCCGGCGGTGCATGGCGATGCGCGCGGCTTTTTCTTTGAGAGTTACCGGCGCGATTTTTTCACGGCACGCGGCATCCACGTTGATTTTGTGCAGGACAACATGAGCAGCTCGGTGCGCGGCGTCGTGCGCGGCCTGCACTACCAGCTGGATCCGCATGCGCAGGGCAAGCTGGTGCGGGTGGTGCGCGGCGAAGTGTTTGATGTCGCCGTGGATCTGCGCCGCGGCGCGCCGACATTCGGCCAGTGGGTCGGCTGCCTGCTCTCGGCCGAGAACAAACATTCGATGTATGTGCCGCCGGGCTTTGCGCACGGCTTTTGCGTGGTCAGTGATGTCGCCGAATTTCACTACAAGTGCAGTGGCTACTACACGCCGGGCCATGAGCGCAGCCTGCTCTGGAATGACCCGGCGCTGGGCATCGCGTGGCCGATCGCGGCCGACCAAGCCTGCCTGTCTGCCAAAGATGCGCAGGCACCGCGCCTGGCCGAGGCCGAGATCAACTATGCGTACGCGCCATGACGTTCAGCGCCGCCGTTGACGCCTTTGTCCGCCATCTCGGCGCCGAAAAAAACTACAGCGCCCATACCCTCGATAATTACACGCGCGACCTGGGCCAGTTCGCGCGCTTCCTTGACGAGACCCACGGCGGCGCGACGCCGGCGGTCGAGCACATCAACCTGTTTGATGTGCGCGCGCATCTGGCGGCCATGATGGGCGCCGGTCGCGCGCGCCGCTCGGTCGCGCGCTACTTGTCCTCGTTGCGCTCGTTTTTCAAGTTCCTGTTCCGGCAAGGCGTGCTGGCGGCCCAGCCGATGAGCGCCGTGAAAGCACCCAAACTGCCGCGTCCCTTGCCGAAATTCCTGACGCTGCCGGACGTTGAGCGTGTGCTGGCCGTACTTGATGTGCGCACCCTCAAGGGCAAGCGCGATCGCGCCATCGTCGAGGCGTTATACAGCACCGGCATGCGCGTCTCGGAATTGGCCGGCAAGGGCCGCAAAGAGCGCCTGGTCTTGCTGGGCGGGCCGGCCCGCGCGGCCGTGACGGCGTATCTCGGTGATGCCAAGTATAGCGGCCGCGGGCCAAAAGAGGCCGTCTTTAAAAACAGGTTTGGCGCCCGCTTGGGCGTGCTGAGCATCGAACGCATGCTGACGCACGCGGGCAGGGCGGCCGGGCTGGCGCAGCGCGTGACGCCGCACACCTTGCGGCATAGTTTCGCCACGCATCTGCTGGATGCCGGCGCGGATTTGCGCAGCGTCCAGGAATTGCTTGGCCATGCCAGCTTGTCGACCACCCAGATTTACACGCATATTACGCCTGAGCGTCTCAAGCGCGCGTATGACGGCGCGCATCCCCGGCGCTGACCTGCTTCGCATGCACGCCGCGCACGCAGAGGAACTTGTATGACCACCTATCGCCACCACCTGTTGCGCGTGCTGCTGGGGCTGGCCTGCGCCTGCGGCACCAGCGCGGCGGCCTCGTTCCTTGAACCGTTGCTGGCCGGGCCGCAGCCACCCCTCGCCACCACGACGCAACTGGCCGGCGCGCTGGATGCGGATCCGGATGCCTTGCTGCACGCGCAGCTGATTACCCGCTTTGTCATGACCAATGGCACGCCCGCACTGCTGGCTTTTTTTGTGGCGCGCGGCGATGCCGGCAACGTCTTTGACGGCAGCCTGCGGCAGTTCGACCTGGCCTTGGCGCAAACCCTGACCGGCATTCGCACGGACGCGCAGGATCTGGTCAGTCGCGGCGTGGATGCGCTGGCGGCGCTCTGCCAGAAAAATGACAACGCCGTCTTCTGGTTGACCTATGGCTTGTGCCTTGCGCAGGTTGACCTGGATGTCATCGGCCGTTCGCGCTTCACCATGTCGCCCATGAAGGAAACGGCGATGCAGGCGGTGACCCGCGCGCTTGACTTGCAGCTGCGCTTCCCGCAGCGCGACTTTGGGCCGGCGTTGCACCAGGCGATCACCTGCTTTGCGGCCTATCCGGTCTATGAAAAATTCGCCGCGCAACTGCGCATCCGGGTGCTGCCCGCCCTGACCCCGGCCGCGTATTGGAACGGCCTGCTGCTCTTGCGCGGCGACGAGCCCCAGCTCGGCTATGATGCGCTGGTCGCCCGCACGGCCCGCACCGCGTACCTGCTTAATTTTGCGACGTGGAGCTGTGTCCTGCATTTGCAGGGCTTCGATGACTACGGCATGTGCGCCAACGGCACCTTGCTGGCGGTGCGCCAAAGCGGGGCCTTGCCGGTCTATGCGACGCGCACCGGCAAGCGCGTCGCGCGCCTGCCGCGCGTGCAGGAATGGACCGTCGCGACCGACAGCAGCATCGGCGTGATCCGCAATCCGGGCACGCCCGCCAACATCTATGATTTTGATGTCGCCGATTTTTCTTCGGGCGAGGTGCTGGCCACCTTGTACCGCGCCTGTGCCCGCGCTGTGCGCGTCTATGGCGTGGCCGTCACCCGTGATTATGCGCTGGCCGCCGTGCATTACCAAGTGCCGCCGGACGTCGCGCACGTGGATGTCTGGGATGTCCGCACCGGCCGCCTGCTCGGCACCCTGACCAATCCCGGCGGCTTGCCCGTCAGCTGGAGCCCCGACAATCACACGCTCCTGCGCAGCGCCACGCCCACCGAGTACTCCCTGTGCAACGTGCGGGTCTTGAACGGCGCCACCGAGAGCCCGTACCCGCCGGCCAAACAAGAGCCGCGCCTGCACCTGCCCATGCCCTATCCGCGCGCCGCCTTTTTGCAAAAGGGCGCCGCCTTGCTGTGCTGGAACGACGAGCGCAGCGGCTGCGATGGCTTTGGTTTGTATGACACCGCCACCGGCGCCGTCCTGGCCCAGTCATCCAATCAGTGGGATGGCATTGCGGTGGTGGATGACGGGCCGTGGTTCGTGGTGTGGCGTGACACCGCGTTGCGCCTGTATGCGGCGCGGCCGGCCGCGCGCGGCACCGTGGCGCTGTCCACCAACGTGCCGGCGCCCATCACCGCCGCCGCGCTGGCGCACAACGGTGACATGCTGGCCGTCGCCACCCGGGCGGGGGTCGTGTATCAATGGTGCCTCAACGGTGATGCCCGGCTGGCGCTCGCGCCGCTGGCAACGCATGACCCGGGCCTGTCCCTGCTGGCCTATGAAGAGGAAAACCGGTTCGTCGCCGCGCACAGCAGCAGCAGTCAATACATCTATGTCGCGGCCCTGCAAGCCGGCGGCATGTTTGACGATTTCTCCGTCTTGGGCTGGGTGCCCATGACCCATCCGCCGCTCGACGTTCAAGCCCTGCTGCGCCCGCCTGTGCGCCGTGCGTCGCGCACCGCACCCGCCACGCCGCGCAGCGAAGAACCCTTCGAACAATCCGTCATCCAGTTCCAAAACCTCGACCGCGTGTCGTACGCCGATCTGAACCGGGATGGCGCCGCAGACGCCATCGCCGTCGGCACCGGCACGCTGCTGGCCCTGCCGACCAACACCCTGTATCTGCTGGATGGGGTGCGGGCCGTGCCGCCGGCCGGCAGCACGAATGCGCGGCCGTATGCCGCCGTCTTCTATCGCGCCGCCGACCAATGGCTGCCGGTACTCGTCGCCGAATACGCGGCGTGCGGCACCGGCGCGGTGCCGCTGGTTGTCACCGCCATGGCGTTCACCAATCCGCCGCTGACCTGCCTGGCGTTGCAGAGCGCGGGCCGTGACGCGCGCGCCACGCTGAACGTCTTCGCCGGTGCGCCCTCAAATCTGACCGTCATGCTGGCCGTGACCAATGCGCCGCCGGGGTTGCGCGTGCAGCACGATGCCGACACCGCGCTGCTGTCACTGGCGCAACCGCTGGTGACCCCGTTCCAAGCCTTTCCGGCGCAGGCCGCCGGGATCGACTATCACCTTGAATACAGTATTGACGGCATGCTGGCCCGCCCAGTCAGTGAAACGCTGCAGGTCACGCCGGCCTTCACCCTCAGTGTCAGCAATGCCACGCGCACGGCCCGCGCGCTGTGTGTGCAGCAAGCAGCATTGCTGCGCGGCAAAGGCAGGTGGCGCGCCACGCCGCAAGCGTACGCCACCCGCTTGTTCCCCGCCCTGACCCCCTTCGTGCTGGAAAGCACCGGCAAAGGCACCGCCGTCTTGCGCAGTGCCATGCTCGGCTCCGGCGACGCGCGCGTGTTTCTGTACCAGCCGTTTTATGCGCAGGGCGGGTCGAGCGTCTGGCATCACGCCCTGGCCGCGCCGCTGCCGGCGGATGCCGCCGCGCTTGACGCGCTCTACGCGCCGGCCGCGCGCTGAAGCTTCCCACCGATCCCGCCGCTGGCGCATGCGCGTCAAATTAGCGAGTGCATCTGTTGTAGAAGCGGCTTCCAGCCGCTTTTCTCAGTAACGCGGCAAGATGCCGCGTCTACGTGCGGCGCGGTCGTAGAAGCGGCTTCCAGCCGCTTAAGTTGACGCGCATGCGCCGCTGACGGGACTGGCCAAGTC
>JAPLST010000334.1 GCA_026398485.1 bacterium | reverse complement strand
GTGCCGGTCACTTGCGTGACATTGGCCCAGCCGAACTTGGGATTGTCAGGGCCAATGATGTTGCTGACATACGCGTAGGGCTCGGCCTGATAGCGCTGCAGGCCGACGCGCTGCAGTACCAGATGCGGGAGCAGTTGCCGGTAGTAATCCCATGCGCGCTCGCGGTTGCCGAGCAGCGCTTCGGCCATGATCGCCCAAGTGTTGGCGTGGCAGAAAATCGCGCCGTTCTCGCCGCAGCCGGGCGAATAGCCGCTGTACGGGTCGCGCGCCTCGGGAAACGAAGCGAAACTGGGCGACAGCTTTTGCAGGCCGCACTGCTTGGTGTTGAGCAACTCGTCGACCGACTGCATGGCGCGCAACTGCTGCTCCCGCGTGCCAACGTCGGCGATCACCGCCCAACTCTGCGGATTGAGCCAGATCTTGCCGTAGGCACACGCCGCCGAGCCGATCGGCTGACCGTCGTCATCGAAGCCGCGCCGCCACCACCGGCCATCCCACGCGCAGGCCAGAATGGCGGCCGCCTGCTTCGCCTGCAGCGCGCGCAGCCGCGTGACGGCGGCCGCATCGCCGCATGCGTCGGCCATGCCGGCCAGGAGGCGCAAGACATGGACATACTGCTGCGCGGCCATCAACGATTCGCCGCGCCCGTGTTTGGAAAACTTGCCGATCGAATCATTCCAGTCACCTTTGTGCGTCAGCGGAATGCCGTGGGTGCCAAGCTGGGTCTCCATGAACTCAGGAATGCGCAGCAAATGCTGCCAGACCGACGCCGCGCCCGTCTGGCTGAGACTGTCGCCGGCCAGCCATGGCAACTCGCGTTCCAGCAGGGCGAAGTCGCCCGTCTCGGCCAGAATTGCCTGCGCCAGCATCGGCAGCCACAGCGGATTGTCAATGTGAATGTGCGGGTCGGCCGGCAGATGTTCGACCGGATTGCACTGGTGCGGCGTGTGCCCGTCCTCATATTGTTGCGCCAGCAAATAGCAAAACATGTCGGTTGCCCACGCCGGCTTGCGATAGGCAATGGCCAGCATGTCCTGGCATGTGTCACGGAAGCCAAGCGTGCGCACGCCGGAAGCATAAAAGCTGATGGAGCGCGAGTAACGGCCGGTATGCACACTCTGGAGCGGGCTCCAGATATTGATCTGGCGGGCGACGTCCGCGTCGGGTAGTTCGGCGTGAAAGACTGCCAGGTGCTCGTCCCACCATGCCTGCAGCGCGGCCTTGTGCTGCGGCACGGCGCCGGGCGCACGCAATGCCTGCATGCGCTCCCGCACCGCGTCCAGCGCGCGCGGCCATTGCACGATGGCCTGTGGCTCGGCCCCCAGAAAATACTGCACGTGCGTCGCGCCGCCAGCCGGCACGATCACGGTGTTGTGCAGCGCGCCGCACGGCTCGCCGCAGAGCAGGTTGGTGTTGCCGCAATGATTCCGTTCGACGCCGGCGGGGTTGTTCTCCGCGCGATAATTGCCCATGAAGGCGTCGCGGTCGCAGGCGTGGCTGACTACCGGCGCGCTGGCGCCGAAATAGGCCAGCGGGCAGTGCTCAAGCCACGGATTGAAATGAAAATGGCGGTAGAGATACACGATGGCATTGGCCGACGGCTCGAACCAGAGCTGCAGATTGTGCTTGACATAGCAACTCCAATCGGTGTCCTGTTTCCAATCCATCAGGCAGAATTCGACATAGGCAAAAACATCCAGCGGGGCATCGTGCGCGCCCGTGTTGGTCAGGCTTAAATCCCAGATCAGCGTGTTGGTGTCCGGCGGAATGAAAAGTTCCAGCGTGGCGGTGAGCGCGCCGCGCCGGGCCACGAAGCGCGACAAACCCGGCTGGTGCTCTGCGCGCCAGTCATCCAGCGGCGTCGCGACCGGGCGAAACGTGGGCGACCAGACGCGGCCGTCGGCTTCGCGCAGATACACATAAAAACCCGGCGAGTCGAGCGGCAGATTCGCCATGCGATAGCGGGTCAGCCGCGCCTTGAGCGGGGTGCGCCACCAGCACAGGCCGCCGCCGGCTTGCGAGACAAAGGCGTGCAGTGTGCCATTCGACAGGTAATTGATCCACGGCGCAGGCAGATCGTGCCGGTGCATGACCACGTTTCGCCGGTCGTCATCAAAGTGGTACGGCAATACCATGAGACCCCTCCTGACAGAGTTCGTTCGGAGACGTTGCCTGGTGGCACAAAGATATGCGG
>JAPLST010000299.1 GCA_026398485.1 bacterium | reverse complement strand
GAAGGATGGTGCAGAGGGGCGGGAATTGGAAGGATGGAAGATTGGATGAATGGAAGGATGGTGCAGAGGGGCGGGAATTGGAAGGATGGAAGATTGGATGAATGGAAGGATGGTGCAGAGGTAGCGGCAGCATCCACTGGCGTGCAGCACAGCGCGCGGCCCTCTAACCGGTGGCCAGCCAGCGAGTTCCTTGCCTCCAGCCGGCTGCCGAAGGGAACGCGGCACGCCGTTAAATTCTCGTGGGACACGAGAATTTATGGTGGCGGAGGTGCAGAAACTGGCGGCGATTCCGTACGCGGTGCCATCCGCAATGCCTTCCGTCCAGATGCGAACGGTGTGGTTGTTCGCCACGCGGGCGCGCCGGAGGCGCTTTGGAGTGCGGGAGCCATGCTCCCGCTTTCGGTGCGGCAGCCTGCCGGTAGGGCTGGCCATCCTACACCGAGCACGGCTCGGCTATGAAAAGCGGGAGCACGGCTCCCGCACTCCAAGGTTCGGCTGCGCCGAACGAAGGGGGCGTCCGCACCAAGGTTGCGTCTCACTTCCTTATATTCGCAATTCCGTGCGCGCAGAGGCATTTGACATTTCAGCCCGGATTTGTCACAATTCCTTATGGTACAGGAGACTCAGTTGACCCACGCCCGGCGCGGGACGATCACGCCGGCAATGCAGACTGTTGCCGCGCGCGAAGGCCTTGCGCCCGAACTGGTGTGCGCGGAAGTCGCGCGCGGCCGCATGGTCATTCCCGCCAATCCGCGCCACACGGGTCTCACGCCGATCGGCATCGGCATTAATGCGACGTGCAAGGTCAATGCCAATATTGGCCGCTCGCCGGCGCAGTCGGACGCCGGCACGGAACTCGAAAAACTGGCGGCTTGCATCACGTACGGCGCGGATGCCGTCATGGATTTGAGCACAGGGCCGCAACTGGACGAGATCCGCCAGCGCATCCTGGCAGCCAGCCCGCTGCCGGTCGGCACGGTGCCGGTGTATCAGGCGGTCAACAACGTGCGCGACGTGGTCGAGTTGCAGCCCGCCGATTATGTGCGGGTCATTCGCACGCAGGCCGAGCAAGGGGTTGATTTTATGACTGTGCATTGCGGCTTGCTGCGGCAGATGCTGCCGATGGCGTGCCGGCGCACGTTGGGCATTGTCAGTCGCGGCGGGGCGCTGATGGCGCGCTGGATGGTGGAACACCAGGCGGAAAACCCGTTGTACACCCAGTTTGACGAGGTCTTGGAAATTTGCCGCGCACATGATGTGACGCTGAGTCTGGGCGACGGCCTGCGCCCGGGCTGCCTGGCGGATGCCAGTGATACCGCCCAATTCGCCGAATTGGACGTGCTGGGTGAATTGACCCAGCGCTGCTGGGACGCCGGCGTGCAGGTGATGATCGAAGGCCCCGGCCATGTGCCGTTTGATCAGATCGCCATGAATGTTGAACGCCAGATGGCGGTGTGCAAGGAGGCGCCGTTTTATGTGCTGGGCCCGATTGTGTGCGACATCGCCCCGGGCTACGATCATATCACGTCGGCGATCGGCGCGACCGCGGCCGCCACGGCCGGCGCGGCGTTCCTGTGCTATGTGACGCCCAAGGAGCATCTTGGCCTGCCGGACCTCGAGGATGTGCGCACCGGCATTATTGCCTACAAGATTGCCGCGCATGCCGCCGACGTGGCGCGCAAACGGCCCGGTGCGCGCATTCGCGACGATGCCATGGCCGCCGCGCGCAAAGCTTTTGATTGGGAAGGCCAGTTCGCCTTGGCCCTTGATCCGGCGCGCGCCCGCGAATATTTCGATGCGCGCAACAGTGGCCATGCCGGCGCAAAACAACATTTCTGCTCGATGTGCGGCGAGCAATTCTGCGCCGTGCGCACCAGCGCCCTCGTGGCTGAATCCCTTGCCCGCCTGCCGCAATGACCCACCCTGTCCACCAGTACTTCCGCAGCGCACCCCAGCACCGTCGCGCCACGATTGTCTGCACGATCGGGCCCAGCTCATCCTCGCCCGAGGTGCTGCTGGCCCTGGCGCAGGCGGGCATGGACGTGGTGCGCCTCAATTTTTCGCACGGCGACTACGCCCAGAAGGACGCGATCATCAACCATGTGCGCGCGATCGAGCGCAAAGTGGGGCGGCCGCTGGCCATTCTGCAGGATCTGCAGGGACCCAAGTTGCGCGTGGGCGAGATGATGGGCGCCAAGCCGGCCCTGCTGGAACCCGGCCACACAATTACGATCACGACCGCACCCTGCCTGGGCACGGCCCAGCGCATCTCGGTCAGCTATGCCAAACTGCCGGGCGATGTCAAGCCCGGCGACCCGATTCTGCTCGCGGACGGCACGATCGCGCTGCGGGTGCTGGAAGTGCAGCAGGACGATGTGCATTGCGAAGTGGTGCATGGCGGCCTGCTGCTGCCGCGCAAGGGCGTCAATTTGCCGGGCGTAAAATTGTCAATCCCGGCGCTGACGCCCAAGGATATCAAGGATGTGCGCTACGGGGTGCAGCGCGGCGTGGACTGGATCGCGCTGTCGTTTGTGCGCGATGCGCACGACATCGTGCAGTTGCAGCGCATGATCGCCCGCGACTACGCGCGGCTGCGGCCGGCGCCGGCGCAGTTGCCGCCGCGGGTGATCGCCAAGATTGAAAAACCCGAGGCGGTCGCGCAGTTGCCGGCCATCATTGCCGTGGCCGACGGCGTCATGGTCGCGCGCGGCGACTTGGGCGTGGAATTGCGGCCGGAAATGGTGCCGGTCGTGCAAAAAGAAATGATCCGCTTGGCCAATGCGGCGGGCAAGCCGGTGATCACGGCCACGCAAATGCTGGAAACCATGATTCATAGTCCGGTGGCCACGCGGGCGGAAACGAGTGATGTGGCCAACGCCGTGTTTGACGGCACCGACGCGCTGATGCTGTCGGGCGAGACGGCGGCGGGCGACAATCCGGTGGCCGCCGTGCAAGTGATGGCCCGCATTGTGGCCAGCGTGGAAGCCAGCGATTTGTACGTGCCGCGGCCGCGCACCGGCGCCGCCAGCACCAGTGACGGCATCGCGCAGGCGGCCGTGCAGGTGGCGCGCGACATCAACGCCGCCTGCATTGCCGTGTTCACCCACTCGGGCACGACCGCCATGCATTTGGTGCATTACCGGCCGATGATGCCGGTGATCGCGTTGTGCACCAATGCGGCGATTGCGCGGCCGCTGATGCTGTACTGGAACTTGAAAACCTTCACAGTGCCGCAGTGCGCCTCGCGCGCGCGCCAGTTGCAATTGGCGGAGCGCGTGGTGCGCACCCTGGGCATGGCCGGGCCGGGCAAGGCCTACGTCGTGGTGTCCGGCTCGACCTTTCAATCGGGCGGGACCAACTGGGTGGAAGTGCGCACCTGCGGCGTGACGCCCGATGAGCGGAAATAGCATGAGCCTGGATCCGGCGACTCGAACAGAAGCGGAGGTAAGCAGGCGATGCGCATGTCAGTAACAACGGCAGCGCTACTCGTAGCGCCCGCGTCCCGCGGGCAATACTGCGCAGCGAGTCGCCGGAACTGGGCATGAGCGTGCGACTGGCGCTGCTGAACTACGGCATGGGCAATTTGCACAGTGTGCGCAAGGCGCTGGAGCAGGCCGGCGCGCAGGTGTGCGACGTGGCCGATGCTGCCGCGTGGGGCGCCGTGGACGGCGTGGTGCTGCCGGGCGTCGGCCATTTCGGCGATGGCATGCGCGAGCTGCACGCGCGCGGGCTGGCCGCGCCGCTCAAAGCATGGATCGCGGCGGATCGGCCGTTGCTGGGCATTTGCCTGGGCCAGCAACTGTTGATGGAGCACAGCGAAGAAGCGCCGGACGTCGCCGGCTTGGGCATCTGCCGCGGCCGGGTCGTGCGGTTTCAACCACAGGATGCAGCGCTAAAAGTGCCGCACATGGGCTGGAACACGTTTGACGCGCGGCCGGCATGCCCGCTCTGCCGCGGGATTGCGCCCGCCAGCCAGGTCTACTTCGTGCATTCGTACCATGTCGTGCCGGATGACCCGGCCTGCATTGGCGCGACCACGGACTATGCCGTGCGGTTCTGCTCGCTGCTCTGGCGCGGCAATCTGTTTGCCAGCCAGTTTCACCCGGAAAAAAGCCAGGCGGTGGGCCTGGCCATGTTGCGTAACTTTGTCGAGGTGGTATGGAACTGCTCCCGGCAATAGACTTGCGCGACGGCAAATGCGTGCGTCTGGAGCAAGGCGACGCAACCCGCCAGACGGTGTACAGCGACGATCCCTGCGCCGTCGCGCGGCAGTTTGCGGCCGCCGGCGCAACGTGGCTGCACATTGTTGATTTGGACGGCGCGTTTTCCGGGACGCGCCGGCACACGCAGGTCGTGCGCGCGATTGTCGACGCGACCGGCCTGCAGGTCGAGCTGGGCGGCGGCATCCGCACGCTCGACGACATCGCGGCGTGTCGCGCAGCCGGCGCGCGCCGCGTTGTCCTCGGCACCAGCGCGCACGGCCAGCCGGCATTCGTGCGCGCCGCCGTACAGCAGTTTGGCGATGCGATCGCCGTTGGCATTGACGCGCGCGACGGACTGGTTGCCGTGCGCGGCTGGACTGCGCCGACGCAGACGCCGGTTCTCGACTTCGCCCGCGCCATCGTGGCGCTCGGCGTTGTCACCCTCGTTTATACTGATATCGCAACGGACGGCATGCTGGCAGGACCAGATTTCGCCACCGTGCAGGCTTTGCTCGCCACGCTCGACGCCACGATCATTGCGTCCGGCGGCGTTGCTTCCCTCGAGCACCTTGATGCCTTGACGCGGCTGACCCCGCGCGCCCCCGACGGCTGCATCATCGGCAAAGCCCTGTACCACGGCGCCCTTGACCTGCGTGCCGCACTTGCGCTCACCCGCGCCCGGGCCAACCGCCCGACGGCGCCGTCGTTGGAGACGACTACTCATGATGTTTCAAAAAATGTTTGCTGATTACGCCCGGCTCTTTGCCATCACCAAAGGCCCGAAGTTTTTCAGGGCCATCGCGGTGCTGTTCGTACCCTCGTTGCACATCATGGTGGTGCAGCGGATTGGCTACGCGATCACCTGCTTGTGGCTGCCCTTGCGCTGGCCGCTGCTGGTGCCGTATGCGTTCCTGCACCTGCTGATCCAGCTGGCCTACAATGTCTCCGTGCCCGCGCGCACGGCGATTGGCGGCGGCTTGGTGCTCTTGCAGCCCTTCGGCACGGTCATTCATGCCGGCGTGCGCATTGGCCGCAATGTCACGCTGGGCTGCCAGGTGGTGCTGGGCATTGCGGATCTGAAAGACGAGCGCGTGCCGGAGATTGGCGATGAAGTCATCATTTTTGCCGGCGCGAAAGTGCTCGGGCCGGCGCACGTCTTTCACCACGCCGTGATCGGCGCCAACGCGGTGGTCTGCACTGATGTGCCGGCCTACGGCGAAGTCGGCGGCGTGCCGGCCCGCGTCTTGCGCGTGAATCAGCCGCAGCAGCCGCAGCAGCAACGCCGGCGTCACCAGCGTTTCCAGCGCCGTCCGCGCAACGACAGCAATGTGCGGGTCTACAGTGACAAGCGTGAAGGTGTCATCCACGTCTGATTGAAAATGGGGGTCGTGGCCTTCCGGCCAAAGACCCCCTATAAAACACAAAAAAGCCATCTGATAAAGGGCATCATGGATTGAACAGCCCTTGGCAGCGCAGTGCCGTTGCTGCTGGCTTGGATTGCTGCAGTATCCGCGGTCCCGCAGCCACGGCTGCCGGAATTGGAAGGATGGAATGGTGGATGACTGGAAGGATGGTGCAGCGGCAGAGGCAGCATCCGCGATCCCGCCGTGTGGCGGGACGGTCACATTCCGGCGGTAGCTGCAGCACTACAAAATTAACCGGTGCCTGCATCCCAAACCTACCAGCAGAATTTCAGAGGCATTCTCGTGCTTTCTCTGAAATTCTTATATAAGAACGGGAGCCGCACTCCCTAGCGGCGATCCTGCCACGGTAGCCGCTGGTGTAGACACGCAGACAGGTAGGGCGGTCAGGTCCTTGACCGCCGCGGTCGTCGCTGTGCCATTGTAGCAGCGGCGTGCGCGCGCA
>JAPLST010000063.1 GCA_026398485.1 bacterium | reverse complement strand
TTTACTCAATCTCATTCACCCACGATCCCGTCAACGGCGGGATCGTGGGGGTCTCTGCGCACCCCCCGCCCAACTCCTGTGTGCGGTTATATTCGCCGTATTTACATAGGTAGCCTTTGCTGCTGTGTTTGCACCGCCGCATCTGCGCACTTGCCACCCGCCCACCTTCGTGTTATAATAATATGTTCGTATGAAGCAAATACGAAGAGTATGGCGGGCGACGTTGTCCGCCCTCAGAGAATGACGAGATAGATATCCCGTCGTCCCTTTAATCGTTTGCCAGGAGGCCAGCTATGAAAACAACAATACTTACTGCGCTTGCCGTGCTGATGCTAGTATCGGTGTCCGGCGTGCGTGCCGAAACGAAGCAGGTGCAGCCGGGCTATGGCACGACGATCAACTGGAAGAACGTTGATCCGCCGTTGTCCTCATATTTCACCAATAGTTGGAGCGTCGGCTTGTGGACGGGCGGCTGGTGGCGCGGGCCGTATGTCATGGCCAAGAAAGGCGCGGCGTGGAACTATGAACAGAAAGGCGTGATGAGCATCAAATATACCGAAAACAAAAAGGATGCCCGCCGCAACACGCTCAAGATCAAATCCGCGGTCAGCATCCCGGCGGGCGTGATCGTGTCCGTCACCGATGGCGGCGACAAGTATATTGCCGGCGGGACGTTCACGATGGGCGACAGTTTCAGTGATGACGGCAATGCAGATGAACTGCCGCTTCATGTCGTGTACGTCAGGGCGTTTTACATGGACACGCATGAGGTGACATCCCAGCAGTGGCATGCCGTGCGCACATGGGCGCTGGCCCACGGCTATACCTTTGACAACCCCGGCGCCGGCAAAGCGGCGGATCATCCGGTGCAGAAGGTGAGCTGGTACGACTGCGTGAAATGGTGCAATGCGCGCAGCGAGATGCAGGGCCTGACGCCATGCTATTACACGGACGTGTCCCAAAGCACGGTCTACAAAGGCGGGATAGTTGATGTGGCGAATAATGCGGTGAAGTGGGATGCGAATGGCTATCGCTTGCCGACCGAAGCTGAATGGGAAAAAGCGGGGCGCGGCGGCGCGGTTGGCACGCGTTTTCCATGGAGCGATGTGAACTTCATTGCGAGAAACCGGGCGAATTACGGCGGTGATACAAACATTGTCTACGACTTGGGCCCGAACGGTACTAATCCTTTGTTCATGCCGGGCGGGATGCCCTACACCAGTCCGGTCGGATATTTTGCGGCGAACGGCTATGGGTTGTACGACATGGCGGGCAATGTGGCGGAATGGTGCTGGGACTGGTTTGACGCCAGCTATTACGCTGATTCGCCGGGCAGTGATCCATCGGGACCTGCGAGTGGCACATCTCGCGTGCTGCGCGGCGGCTATTGGAGCGTAGATGCATACGTCTGTCGCGTGGCGGATCGCCGCGCCATCTCTCCGAGCAGCTCGAGCATCAGTGCTGGGTTTCGGTGTGTGCGGGGGCGTTAAGGCACCCTTTTGATTTTTAATGATGAGTGATGAATGATGAATGATGAATGCAGAACAAGAATCATAGTAAATGATGGTGTTCATTTAAAGCAATTGCCATGAGGCATGCATGAAACCAATCCTGTGCGCCGCGCTCGTTTTTGCCGTGCTGCTATCCATGTTCACGGTGTATGCCGACACGACGCCGATCCAGCCGAACAATGGCACGACGATCACCTGGAAAAACGTGGCGCCGCCGCTGGGGCCGAAGTTCGCGAGCGGCTTGCGCATCGGCCTGTGGAACGGCGGCTGGTGGCGCGGGCCGTATGCCATGACTCAAAAAGGCAAGGCATGGCGCTATGACGAGCCGGGCGTGGTACACATTACCTACACCGAAAATCGCAATAATGCCGGACGCAACACGCTCAAAATCAAATGCGGGGTTGCCATCCCGGTCGGGGTGGTGGTGTCGGTCACGGATGCGGACGTCATGTTTATCGCCGACGGGACGTTCTCGATGGGCGACATCTTCAACGAAGGCGATGCCGATGAGGCACCGTTGCACGCCGTGTACCTTCGTGCATTTCACATGGACAGCACGGAAGTGACCAAGGCCCACTGGGACGAGGTGTACGCCTGGGCCGTGACGCACGGCTATACCTTTGACAATCCCGGCGCCGGCAAGGCGGCGACGCATCCGGTGCAGCAAGTGAACTGGTACGATTGCGCCAAGTGGTGCAATGCGCGCAGCGAGATGCAGGGCTTGACACCGTGCTACTACACCGACATGTCACAGGGCACGGTGTATCGCAACGGCAACTTTGCGGTGCTGAATGGTGCGGTGAAATGGGATGCGAATGGCTATCGTTTGCCGACCGAGGCGGAATGGGAAAAGGCGGCGCGCGGCGGCGTGCCGGGTCAGCGTTTTCCGTGGAACGACGTGCAGTGGATTTCGTTTGATCGGGCAAATTATTTCAGTTTTTGGGATGCCGGCGTGCCGTTTTACCGTTACGATCATGCGGCCCAGGCCGGCTATAATCCGAGCTTTGTGGTGGGCGCCACGCCCTACACCAGTCCGGCCGGGAATTTTGCGGCGAACGGCTATGGCATGCACGACATGGCGGGCAATGTATGGGAATGGTGCTGGGACAATTATGGCAACGCCTATTACGCGAGCGCGCCGCCCAGCGATCCGCCGGGGCCTGCCAGCGGCGACTTTCGCGCGCTGCGCGGCGGCGGCTGGCACAACAACGCCTACTACTGTCGCGTGGCGGATCGCGACTTCGGCGCACCGGCCGAGGGCGACTACAGCAGCGGCTTCCGCTGCGCGCGCGTTGGCACGCCGCCCGTGCAGCCGAATTATGGCACGCTCCTCGCCTGGAAAAACGTGGTGCCGTCGCTGGGGGAGAAGTTTACGAGCGAGTTGCGCATCGGCCTGTGGGACGGCGGCTGGTGGCGCGGGCCGTACATTATGACCCGCTTCGGCGCGACGTGGCGCTATGAGCAGCCGGGCGTGGTCCGCATTACCTACACTGAAAAAAGAGATGACGCCCGGCGCAACCGGCTCAAGATCAGATCCTGGGACGCCATCCCGGTCGGGGTGGTCGTGTCCGTCACCGACGGCAATGACACCTACATCGCCGACGGGACATTCCAGATGGGCGACCCCTTGAACGAAAGCGATCACAACGAAGTGCCGTTTCATTCGGCGTACCTCAGCGCGTTTTCCATGGACAACCGTGAAGTGACGAAGGCGCAGTGGGATGCAGTATACACGTGGGCGCTGGCGCACGGCTATACCTTTGACAATCCCGGCGCCGGCAAAGCGGCGACGCATCCGGTGCAAACGGTCAACTGGTATGATTGCGTGAAATGGTGCAATGCGCGCAGCCAGATGCAGGGCCTGACGCCGTGCTATTACACGGATGCGACCCAAAGCACGGTGTACAAGAACGGGATGGTTAGCGTGGCGAACAACGCAGTGAAATGGGATGCCAATGGCTATCGTTTGCCGACCGAGGCGGAATGGGAAAAGGCGGCGCGCGGCGGCACACCATTGAATCGCTTTCCCTGGAATGACGTGCAAACCATCGCGCGAGCACGGGCGAATTACGTGGGCGACACCGTCGCGTATCCCTACGACGCGGGCCCCAATGGCAATAATCCGCTGTTTATGATAGGTGGCGAGCCGTATACCAGCCCGGTCGGGCATTATGCGGCGAATGGCTACGGTTTGTACGACATGGCGGGCAACGTGTGGGAATGGTGCTGGGACAATTATGGCGACACGTATTACCAGAGTGCGCCGGCGAACGATCCGCGGGGACCCGCGAGCGGCGTCTCGCGCATGTTGCGCGGCGGCAGTTGGCACGGTCGCGCCGTCAACTGCCGCAGCGCGTTCCGGGGCTATGTTGACCCGAGTGCCGCCATCAACGATACCGGCTTCCGCTGCGTGCGCCGCTGAGGCAGCCACGCGCTGGCGGGGTGCAGAATGTAGGGTTCGGGGTTCAGGGTGCAGGGGGAAGATGCAGCGGAATATCGAATATCCAATCCCGCCTTTGACGGGACTCCGAGCAGCAAGGAATATCCAATAATGAAGTTCCGCGCAGATACTTCGCCCTTGGATATTGAGTGTTCGATATTGGATATTCATCAGCAATCAGGGTTCAGGGCAGATACATTTGCCACGAAGACACGAAGAAGCAACAGCAGTGATGGTGGTTTCCTGTCTTGCGTTCGATGTTCGATGTTCGATGTTCGTTCGATGTTCGATGTTCAACGTTCAACGTTAATCTCTTCATCGTGGCCACAATATCTGAATTAAATAGTTGCAGGCGTGCATACTTGCCACCGGCCCACCTTCGTGTTATAATAATATGTTCGTATGAAGCAAATACGAAGAGTGCGGCGGATGACATTGTCCGCCCGCGAAGAATGACGAGATGGGTATCCCGTCGTACCGTTAATCGTTTGCCAGGAGACCATGGATGAAAGCAACAATACTCACTGCGCTTGCCGTGCTGATGCTAATCTCGGTGTCCGGCGTGCGTGCCGAAACGAAGCAGGTGCAGCCGGGCTACGGCACGACGATCAACTGGAAAAATGTAGATCCGCCGCTGTCCTCATATTTCAGCAATAGTTGGAGCGTCGGCTTGTGGACCGGCGGCCGGTGGCGCGGGCCGTATGTCATGACCAAGAAAGGCGCGGCGTGGAACTATGAACAGAAAGGCGTGGTGAGCATCAAATACACTGAGAACAAAAAGGATGCCCGCCGCAATTCGCTCAAGATCAAATCCGGAGTCAGCATCCCGGTGGGCGTGGTTGTGTCCGTCACTGACGGCGGCGACGCATACATCGCCGGCGGGACGTTTCAGATGGGCAACCCATACAGCGGCGAAGGCGATGCTGATGAAGTACCGACGCACGACGTGTACATCCGTGCCTTCTCCATGGACACGCGAGAGGTGACGTCACAGCAATGGTATGCCGTGCGCAATTGGGCGCTTGCTCACGGCTATGCATTGGATAATTGGGGCGCCGGCAAAGCGGCAACGCATCCGGTGCAGGCCGTGAATTGGTACGCGTGCGTGAAATGGTGCAATGCGCGCAGCGAGATGCAGGGCCTGACACCGTGCTATTACACGGACGCGTCGCAAAGCACGGTGTACAAAAGCGGGCGCGTTGATGTGGCGAATAGCATGGTGAAATGGGATGCGAATGGCTATCGTTTGCCGACTGAGGCGGAATGGGAAAAAGCGGCGCGCGGCGGCGCCGTTGGCATGCGTTTTCCATGGAGCAATGCGAACAACATCTCCAATGCGCGGGCGAATTACCTTGGTGATACAGCAATAGCATATGATGCAGGCCCGAATGGCAATAATCCGTTGTTCACGCCGGGCGGCATACCCTACACCAGTCCGGTCGGTTATTTTGCGGCGAACGGCTATGGGTTGTACGATATGGCGGGGAATGTGCGTGAATGGTGCTGGGACTGGTATGGCAGCACCTATTACACGAGTTCGCCGGGGAATGATCCACCGGGACCAGAGAGTGGCGAGTCGCGCGTGATGCACGGCGGCGATTGGAACCACAATGCGGGCTACAGTCGCGTGGCGAATCGCTTCGGCAGTGCACCGGGCGATGCGTACAACCACCTTGGCTTCCGCTGTGTGCGGCACTGAGGCAGCCACGCGCGCCGGTGCGCGTGGCGCCGCCCGGGCCGGGCATCCTGCGAGTTGTTGGCGTGCGCACCAATGCCACCCGGCGTGTGCCAATCAATGCCATGCGCGGAATATGCTATAATCAATTGGCGTAGCAGGTAAATACAAAAAGAGCGGCGGATGACGCAGTCCGCCGTGCGACGAACGGACGGACATGCTTGCCCGTCATTTATTTAATCATTGGCCTTAAGGCACGCATGAAACCATCACTGTTCAGCACGCTAATGTTAGTCGCATGGCTGTGCTTGCTCAGCGTGTGCGCCGAAGCAACAATAGTGCAGCCCGAGAATGGCAAGACCATCACGTGGAAAAACGTCGTCCCGCCATTGGGGACAATGTTCGCGAGCGGGATGCGCCTGGGCTTGGCGACCGGCGGCTGGTGGCGCGGGCCGTATGTCATGACCAAGAAAGGCGCGGCGTGGAACTATGAACAGAAAGGCGTGATGAGCATCAAATATACCGAAAACAAAAAGGATGCGCGCCGCAATACGCTCAAGATCAAATCCGGGGTCAGCATCCCGGTGGGCGTGGTTGTGTCCGTCACTGACGCCGACGACACGTATATTGCCGACGGGACGTTCACGATGGGCAACGCATTTAGTGGGGAAGGCGAAACCTACGAACTGCCGCTGCATGCCGTGTACCTCAGCGCGTTTTACATGGATACGCATGAGGTGACGTCGCAGCAGTGGCACACCGTGCGCATCTGGGCGCTGGCGCATGGCTATACCTTTGGCAATCCCGGTTCCTGCAAAGCGGCAACGCATCCGGTGCAAACGGTCAGTTGGTATGATTGCGTGAAGTGGTGCAATGCGCGCAGCGAGATGCAGGGCCTGACGCCGTGTTATTACCTCGACGCGTCCCAAAGCACGGTCTACAAAAGCGGGAATGTTGATGTGGCGAATTATGCAGTGAAATGGGATGCGAATGGCTATCGGTTGCCGACCGAGGCGGAATGGGAAAAGGCGGCGCGCGGTGGCGCGTTTGGCAAGCGTTTCCCGTGGAGTGATGTGGACACCATCTCGCGAACGCGGGCGAATTACTTTGGTGATACAAGCATTGCTTATGATTCGGGTCCGAACGGATATAATCCGTTGTTTACGCCGGGCGGCATGCCCTACACCAGCCCGGTCGGGTATTTCACGGCGAACGGCTATGGCTTGTACGACATGGCGGGCAATGTGGCGGAATGGTGCTGGGACTGGGTTGACGCCAGCTATTACACGAGTTCACCGGCGAGCGATCCGCCGGGGCCAGCCAGCGGCACGTTGCGCGTTTTGCGCGGCGGTGGTTGGACCTTCAGCGCCAGCGGCGGTCGTGTCGCGGACCGTCGCGCCGATGCGCCGGACTCCGTCGCCAGTACCGTCGGCTTCCGCTGCGTGCGGCGCTGAGCTCAGCCACGCGGTGGCGTGGTGCAGGTCTTTATTTCGTACTTCTTCGATCGTTGATCGTCGATCGTCAATCGCTGGAAATCGACGAGTGAAGAGCAAATGAAGTGAGAATGATGAAGTGCAGGATTCTTTTGAACACCGAAATGACGGTGAAGGACGAGAATGGCCGGATAATTGTGACAGGACATGCCTTCGAGAAGAAGGACAGCAACTATGTCAACCGCACCAGCTGCATCGAAAACTGCGAAACGAGTGCGGTTGGGAGGGCGTTGGGCATGTTGGGTATTTGCGTGGATATCGCTATTGCCAGTGCCGAAGAAGTGGCGAATGCTCAGGCCCAGCAAGGTGGTGGAGAATCAAGTCAAGCCGGTGTGCAGTTGGAACCGTTCTGGACCGCAAGGACAAGATAAAGCTGCTGCCGGAACTTGCCGGTCAATTGAGTGCGGAACAGAAGTCGATGTTCAAGCGGCGCTATGCGAATGGCACGAAAGGCTTGCGCGATGCCGGATTGGCCAAGGTAGGAACTGCGCGAGGCGATTGCGCAAGGACAACACCATACAGAAAAGGCGGCGTGACAGAAGTGTTTCCAATGCTGAAAGCCGGCTTCTCGTCATTCATGCTTTTTATGTGTTTGTCATCGCCGGCTGACTGTAATCAAATGCCTTTGTCGTTTACGCACAGCCATACTCGCCAGTGCCAGAGCCGCCATTACCGCGCTTGCTCCTTCCGGCAAATCCCGAATGATCGTCACGCTGTCGCTTCCGATCAATCCGAACGCGTTCGTGCCAAGAACCGAGATGATATTTGTGCCAATGTCCAATGTGATATTTTCAATCATCCAATATTGTGCTGCGGCAAACGTGCCATTAGAACTGTTAATTGAGTTCGACCACCACATTGTTCCCACTACGCGATTTGTGGCGTCCATCAAGGGAGAATTTGTCCCGCCAATCGTACAAAATGTGGTGTCGTAGTTCACGCGCGTGTCGACATTGGTAATGTCCACACACGGGGTAAAGTATTGAATAGCCAGAGAATAGTCCCAGCCCGCCGCCACCGC
>JAPLST010000253.1 GCA_026398485.1 bacterium | reverse complement strand
GGCGTGTGGTGCACACGGAAGAATATCCAACCCTGGGCAACGCGCGTCGCCGCGAACTGCAGATCAAACGCTGGAAAGGTGGCGCGGCATTCAAACGGCTCTTGGCGAGCGCGTCTGGCTCATAATCCCGCCGGTGGCGGGATCCTGGGTTCAAATCCCAGCCCCGCAACCAACATCACGCCCCGCCGTCGGGGCGTTTTTTCTGCCATGTACTATGTTTACATCATCTGTTCGTCAACCGGGCGCTACTACGTTGGTGTCACGGATGATGTTGCGCGCCGTGTGCTGCAACACAATGCGGGCGTGTCGCAATGGACTGCCCGTGAAAGTGATTGGCGTCTGGTGCACACGGAAGAATATCCAACTCTGGGTAACGCGCGCTGCCGCGAACTGCAGATCAAACGCTGGAAAGGTGGCGCGGCATTCAAACGGCTCTTGGCGAGCGCGTCAGGCTCATAATCCCGCCGGTGGCGGGATCCTGGGTTCAAATCCCAGCCCCGCAACCAACATCACGCCCCGCCGTCGGGGCGTTTTTTCAGGATTCAGGGATGCGAATATCGAATATCCAATCCCGCCTTTGACGGGACTCCAAGCAGCAAGGAATGTCCAATAATTTGTTCGCGGCGAACAAATTAATTATTGGATATTCATCAGCAATTAGGGTTCAGGGTTCAGGATTCAGGTCTTTACTTCGTCCTTCTTCAATCGTTGATCGTCAATCTTCAATCGCAGTGATTGATCCCGCCGTTGGCGGGACTCCAAGCAGCGAATGACGAGCAACGAAGTGATATTGATGAAGTGCGGCACGGGAACGGCTTCAGGGCTCGGATATGAGATTTGAGATTTGAAATTGAACGATGAACGATGAACGATGAACGATGAACGAAAAAGTCAAATTTGCTATACTATCGAACTTAGTAATTGAATGACCAAATGAAACCATGCAAGTAATCAAGCTGACGGGCATCCGCGCGATGCAGATGCTGAGCGTGCCTGAGCCGGCACTGGCCCGTGACCGCGATGTGCTGGTGCGCATGCGCGCGGTGGGCGTGTGCGGCTCCGACATTCATTATTACACCAGCGGGCGGATTGGCCGGCAGATGGTGCAGTATCCGTTTGCGGTTGGCCATGAGTGCGCCGGCGAGATTGTGCGGGTCGGCGCCGCCGTGACGCGCCTGAAGCCGGGCGACCGCGTTGCCGTGGATCCGGCCATGCCGTGCGGCGTGTGCGACCAATGCCGTGCCGGACGGCCGCACACCTGCCGCGCACTGCGCTTTCTTGGCTGCCCGGGCCAGGCTGAAGGGTGTTTGGCCGAATACCTCGTCTTGCCCGAGCAGTGCTGCTTTTCCATCAAAGATACGATGACCTTCGACCAAGCGGCGGCGTCCGAGCCGCTGGCCATCGGCGTCTATGCCGTCAGCATGTCCATGCCGGTGCGCGGCGCGCGCATTGGCATTCTCGGCTTTGGTCCGATCGGCATGAGCGTCTTGCTGGCGGCCATGGCACATGGTGCCGATAAAATATATGGCAGCGACAAGCTGGATGAGCGCCTGGCCATCGCCCGCGCGGCCGGCGCAACGTGGGCGGGCAATCCGCAGCGGCGGGATATTGTCGCCGACGTGCAACGCCAGGAGCCGGCACTGCTGGACACCGTCTTCGAATGCTGCGGCGACCAAGCCGCGCTCGACCAAGCCCTGTTGCTGTTGAAGCCGGGCGGCACGCTCATGCTGGTCGGCATACCCGAAGTGGATCGCGTTTCGTTCAGCATTGACGAGCTGCGCCACCGCGAGATCCGCATTCAGAATGTGCGCCGCCAAAATGATTGTGTCCAGCGCGCACTCGACCTGATTGACCAGCGCCAGATCAACATCGATGCGATGGTCACGCATCATTATCCGTTCGCGCGCACCCAGGAAGCGTTTGACACGGTGGCGGCCTATCGCGACGGTGTCATGAAAGCGATCATTACTTTTTAGCCCTGCACCAAACATTATGGCAAACGACACCCCGAAAAAAATGATTATTGGCTTGCCGAAAGGCAGTCTTGAACAGGCCACCTACGATTTGTTCGCCAAGGCGGGCTATGTCATCAGCCCGTCGCGCCGCTCGTATTATCCCGGCATTGATGATCCAGACCTGAGTTTGATTCTGTTGCGCCCGCAGGAAATGGCGCGCTATGTCGAGCAGGGCAACCTTGATTGTGGCTTGACCGGCAAGGACTGGATTCTCGAGAACGGCTCGGATGTCCATGAAATCTGCGAACTCGAGTACTCGAAAGCCACGACCAATCCGGTGCGCTGGGTGCTGGCCGTGCATGAGGACGCGCCGTTTCAGAAGCCCGAAGACTTGCAGGGCAAGACCATCGCGACCGAGGCCGTCAACATGACCCGCCGCTTTCTCGAGCAGAAAGGCATCCAAGCCCACGTCGAGTTCTCGTGGGGCGCGACTGAAGTGAAATGCCCGGGCTTGGTGGATGCGATTGTCGAATTGACCGAGACGGGCAGCTCGTTGCGCGCGAACCGCCTGCGCATCATTGCGACCATCACCGAGTCGACCACGCGCTTCATCGCCAATCACGCGGCGTGGAAGGATGCCGCCAAGCGCACCAAAATGGAGCATCTGGCAATGCTGCTGCAAGGCGCGCTGCTGGCGCGCAAGAAGGTCGGCATCAAGCTGAATGTGGCGGCGTGTGCGCTGGATGCGGTGACCGCCATTCTGCCGAGCTTGAAACAGCCGACGATCTCGCACTTGAAGGACAAGGACTGGTTCGCGATCGAGGTCGTCGTCGATGAAAAAACCGTGCGCGAATTGATGCCGCGCCTGAAGCAGGCCGGTGCCTGCGATATCATCGAATACCCGTTGAACAAAGTTATTCCGTGAGTGAACGCACGTACACGCTGGCCGAACTGGCGCCGGAATTGGACGAGGCCGTGCTGGTGCAGTGGCACGTGCGCGCAGGCCAGGCCGTTGCGGCCGATGCCGACCTGGTGGACGTCGTGACCGACAAGGCCACCATCACTATTCCCGCGCCGACCGGCGCCACGATTGCGCGCCTCGCGCAAGCCGTGGATGCGCGCCTGCGGCCGGACTCCGTCATGTGTACTGTCACCCCGCTTGCTTAGGATGCGGATGCCATGGTAATGTTTCTTGATCCAGAACAGCGCGCGCAACGTTCGCGCCGCCGCGGCCAATATGATGATGTCATCGCGATTATTCCGGCGTACAACGCCGCCGAGACCATTCACGAGGTGGTCTATCGCGCGCGTCGCAAAGTGGCGCGCTGCATCGTCGTCGATGACGGCTCGACCGACGAAACCGGCACGCGTGCCAAGCGCACCGGCGCCGAACTCATTGTGCACACCAGCAATCGCGGCAAGGGCGCAGCAATTCGCTCGGCCTTCATGTGCCTGCGCGCCACCGAATTCGCCTATGCCGTGCTGCTGGATGCCGATGGCCAGCATGATCCCGCCGACATTGGCCGCTTTGTGGATGCAGCCCGGCGCCAGAACGCGGATATCGTGGTCGGCTCGCGCATGGCCAATCCGGAGGGCATGCCGTGGCTGCGGCGCGTCACCAATCGCAGCATGTCGCGCCTGATTTCATGGATGTGCGGCACGCGCCTGGCGGACACGCAGAGCGGCTACCGCCTGCTCTCAAAACGCGTGCTGGACACAATCACGCCGGTCAAGGACAATTTCGAGGTCGAGTCGGAAATCCTGCTGAAGGCCGCGCGCCACGGCATGATCATGACCGAAATCCCGATCCGCTCGATTTATGACGCCCATCACACCAGCCACATCCGCCCGGTGCGCGACACGCTGCGCTTCCTGCGCTTGATTGGCGGCCTGGTGTTGCTGCGCCTGTTCTATCGCCGGCCCGCCCCACCCGTTGACCCACCCCAGAAAAGGTAGCGTAGGAATCCCCGCGATTCCGCTGCTAAAGTGATTCAGGTAATTTGTTTGCGGCAAACAAATTAATAATTGGATATTCAGCTCTTCTGCCAAACCCCACGATCCCGCCGCCGGCGGAATCATGGGTGAATAAGATTGAGTAAAAACGCGTGCCGATGCTTTCCCAATCTCTGCGTCCACCGATCCCGCCGCGGCGGTGATCAGTGGGGCGCCTGAAACCTGAATGCGCCTGAGATCCCCACGATCCCGGGATCGCCGGGGAGCGACAAACAAACCGCCAAATCTGGAAATTCGGGGTCGTTGCGCGTGTTTTCCGCGCGGGGTTGTAATTCAAACCAGTTATCTGTACAATATGGCTACTATGCAAGTACGTACCATGCTTGGCACATTTTATGAGTGATGCAGTGACGACGTTGAGCATTCCGGCCTTCCCAACGCTGAAGAGCGGGAAGGTGCGCGAGGTGTTTGACCTTGGCGCCGCCTTGCTGTTCGTTGCCACGGATCGCATTTCCGCATTCGACAGCATCCTGCCGACGCCAATCCCCGACAAGGGTCGCGTACTGACGCAGATGTCACTATTCTGGTTCGATTTCCTGCGCGAGGTCGTGCCCAATCACTTCATCACCGCGGATGTGGCCGCGTATCATCCGGCGCTGGCGCCCTATGCCGCGCAGCTGGCAGGCCGTGCCATGGTGGTCAAAAAGGCCGGTGTGCTGCCGGTCGAATGCGTGGTGCGCGGCTATCTGGCCGGCTCGGGCTGGAGCGAATATCAACGCCAGGGGACGGTGTGCGGCGAACGGTTGCCGGCCGGCTTGCGCGAAGCCAGCGCATTGCCCGCGCCGATTTTCACGCCGTCCACCAAGGCGGTGAGCGGGCATGACGAGAACATTTCATTTGCGCAAATGGCGGCGCTGGTCGGGGATGCAACGGCCGGCCGGCTGCGTGACTGCAGCATTCAGTTGTACATCCGCGCCCAAGCACACGCCCGGACACGCGGCATCATCATTGCCGACACTAAATTCGAATTCGGACTGGTGGACGGCACGCTGACCCTTGTGGATGAAGTGCTGACGCCCGATTCCTCGCGCTTCTGGCCGGCCGATCAGTATGCGCCCGGCCAGGCGCAGCCCTCGTATGACAAACAATTTGTGCGCGATTACTTGCTGACCTCGGGCTGGGACAAGGAACCGCCCGCGCCGCCGCTGCCGGCCGCCGTGGTTGCCAAGACGCGCGCTAACTATCTGCAAGCGCTCGCCCTGCTGACGGCGGCGCGCTAACCGAACCCACGCACCCATGGCGACACCTCCCCCACGGAAATTGAAAGACCTGCTTAAAGATAAAAGCCCGGGCGGGCCGGAACGCTCCAGCCCGGACGGCACCTCAATGCGCCCGATGTACGCGTGGATTGCCGTGGTTGTCTGCATTTTGCTGGCGCTGACGTATCTGAACCGGCTGCAAAAGCCGGCGCTGCAATTGACCACCTCGGAATTTATCGACCAATTGCGCAAGACCAATGTCGTCAATGTGGTCTTCAAAGGCGAAGGCATCGTTGACGGCCTGCTGCGGCTCGACCCGCTCGACAAGGATTTTGCCGGTTGGGCAAAACAACTGCCCACGCCGACTCCCAGTCAAATCCGCTACACCTCCGCCACCTTGATGAGCGAGCTGAGCCAGGACAAGCTGGAGCGCGAGTGCCAGGCCATGGGCATGGCCTACGACGTGCGCACCACCAATGACACCTGGCGTCAAATTTTGTTGTCGGTCGGGCCGGTGCTGTTGATTGTGGTCGTGATCGGCTTTTTCATCAATCGCCAGATGAAGCGCGGGATGGGCATGGCGATGAGCTTTGGCCGCAGCCGCGCGCGCATGAACGCGAAAACCAAGGACAAGTTCACCTTCGGCGACCTGGCCGGCTGCGATGAGGCCAAGGAGGAAGTCAGTGAAATTGTTGACTATCTCAAAGACCCGAAGAAGTTCCAGCGCTTGGGCGGGCGCATCCCGCGCGGCGTGATTTTGATCGGCCCGCCGGGCACCGGCAAGACTCTTTTGGCGAAAGCCATTGCGGGCGAGGCTGATGTGCCGTTCTTCAGCATCAGCGGCTCGGATTTTGTCGAAATGTTTGTGGGCGTCGGCGCGGCGCGCGTCCGCGATTTGTTCGAACAGGGCAAGCGCAGCGCGCCCTGCATCATTTTCGTGGATGAAATTGACGCGGTCGGCCGCCTGCGCGGCGCCGGCTTGGGCGGCGGCCACGACGAGCGCGAGCAGACCCTGAACGCCCTGCTGGTCGAGATGGACGGCTTCACGCCCAATGACGGCGTGATCATGATCGCGGCGACCAACCGGCCGGATGTGCTCGACCCGGCCTTGCTGCGGCCCGGCCGCTTCGACCGCCAGATTGTTTTGGACATGCCCGACCAGAAAGGGCGCGAGGAGATTCTGCAGATTCATGCCAAGAAAATCAAGGTGGATCCGAGCGTCGACTTGAGCCGCATTGCGCGCGGCACGCCGGGCTTTTCCGGCGCTGATTTGGCGAGCTTGGTCAACGAAGCGGCCTTGATGGCTGCGCGCCATAATTTGGAGGGCGTGACCCAGGCGTTCATGGAAGAGGCGCGCGACAAAGTGCGCTTTGGGCGCGAACGGCGCAGCCGCGTATTCGACGAGGAGGATCGCCGCTACACCGCCTATCACGAAGCCGGTCACGCGCTCGTGACGGTGCTCACGCCCGGCTGCGAGCCGTTGCACAAAGTGACGATTGTGCCGCGCGGCATCGCCCTTGGCGCCACGATGCAATTGCCCTCGAAAGACCGCTACAACTATCGCAAGAAAGAGCTGGAAGGCCAGCTGGCGTCCCTGATGGGCGGCTTGGTCACCGAGCATCTGGTCTTTGGCGACATGACCACCGGGGCCAAGAGCGACATCAAACATGCGTCCGAGATCGCGCGCAAAATGGTCTGCGAATGGGGCATGAGCGACGTGATGGGGCCGTTGACCTACGGTGAGCGCACCGAGCATATGTTCCTCGGGCGCGAGATCGACCGGCATACCGATTACAGCCAGCATACCGCCCAGAAAATCGACAATGAAATCCGCCAGATCATTGACACGGCATGTGCCCAGGCCCGGCATGTGATTGTGGAGCATCGCGCCGTGCTGGACACCATTGCCGAAGCCTTGCTGAAATACGAAGTGCTGGATGGCGATGAGGTTGCTATCCTGGTGAGAGGCGAGACGCTGCCGCGCAATGGCACGGCCAAGGCGGCCGAACCAACCAGCGCGGCGGCTGAACCATCCGAGGCCGGTGCGGGCATTGCCACGACCGCGCCTGCCGTTGCGCCCGCCGCTGATCCGCAATCATGACGCCGCCCGCGACAGCATGCGTCTGGCACGCGCGTGAGCGGCGCATTGACATAAGCCGCTATGCCATTATGGGCGTGCTCGACCTGACGCCGGATTCGTTTTTGGCGGAGAGCCGCTGTGCGACGGTGGCCGATGCCGTGGCGCGCGCGACGGTGATGTGCGCGGACGGCGCGGCTATTATTGATGTCGGCGGCGAGTCCACCCGGCCGGGTGCGCCGGCGGTGCATGCCGATGAGGAATGCCGGCGCATCGTGCCGGTGATTGCCGCACTTGCGCGGACGCTGGATGTGGCGATCTCGGTCGACACGCGCAAGCCGGCCGTTGCGCGGGCCGCGCTCGACGCCGGCGCCCATGTGGTGAATGATGTCAGCGGGTGCGCCGACCCGGCCATGCTGACCGTGGTTTGCGAGTGCGGCGCGGGCATCGTCGTCATGCAGATGCAGGGCGACCCGGCCACGATGCAGGCAAACCCGCTGGATGCGGACACGGTCATGCCGGCGCTGCATGAGTTTTTCCGCGCGCGCGGTGCAGCCTTGGCGACGGCCGGTATTGCCCGGGATCAGATGGTGTTCGATCCGGGCATCGGCTTCGG
>JAPLST010000398.1 GCA_026398485.1 bacterium | reverse complement strand
GCGCCCCGCGCTCCCTTCCGCGCGGCGCGGGCGGTCAGCCGCGCAGCGCGACGGTGGCGGCGCCACCGGCCGGCACATGCACGCGGCGGCAGTCACACAAGCCGTTTTGCCCCAGCGGCCGGCGCGCGGCGTCCGCGGCGGTTTCAACCAGCAGGCTCACTTCCGCGTCGAAGCTGGTCGGATTGTCAATGATCACGGCTGGCGCGATGGTCGCCGCCGGCGCAAGGCGGGCGTTGACGTGGTCGAAGGCGCAGACCAGGCCGGTGTCCGGTTGCACATATACGCCCGGCAGTTCCACGATGGTGAGCATCAAGCTGACTTCACACCAGCACGAGCCGTGGAAGATTTCGCCGATGGGTTCGCACCAGTCGCTGGTGTTCACCCGCTCGCATATCCAGCCGGTGGGCATCGGTCCTTGGGGCGCGTGGATCGGCCGGTCGGTGCGCGACAAGTATTGCGGCAAGGCGTGCGCGATATCGCGCGCCAACGCCAGATACTCGTGCCGGCCGGTGGCGCGAAACAATTTGAACAGTGCATCGCCCGACAAGGTGCAGATGCCGGGCGCGCTGTGCTTGTTCTGCACACTGGCGAAGACCGTGCCGGTGGTGCGCATGTGCATGCGGCCGAACGTGGATGCGGGCGGAAACTGGTAATCGTAGGACATGCACCATGAGGCGCACTGGCCCGCCACGGCTTCGGCCGCATCCCGCCAGCGCCGCGCGCCGGTGACTTCCAACAAGACCACGAATGCCTCAAGGATGCTGAACGCCGACTCGCTGTCGGGACATTGGCAGATTTCACCCGGGCCGCCGAGGGTGTAGCCGCGCTGCACGAAGGCGCGGTTGAAATACTGGGCGCTGGCAAGGGCGGTTTGCAAATAGGATTGGTCATTGAAAAAACGCGCAGCCAGCGCGAGACCGGCCGGGGCCATGCCGGCCGCGGCCGAGCCGCCGACGATGATCGCGCCGGTGTCCGCATGCACGAACTGGCCGAACTGGCCGTCGCGCAGCCAGGTGCGCACAAACGCGTCGGCGCAGGCGCGCGCCGCCGCACGCCATGACGGCTTGATGAAACCGCTCTGCCTGTCCATCAGCATAAATTGTTTCAGCATGAAATACAGGACATCCGCGCTTTTGCGGGTCATCAACCACTGGTCGGAGAGTGGCGGGCGAAAGCCGTCGTCGCGCCAGTGCCCGTGGTCAAAGATCGCCTTGAGGAAGCCGGAGGGCGCGCAACCGTGGTCGCTGATAAAATCAAAGGTGCGCGCCACGCGGTCGCGCGAGAGCGCCGTGCCGCGCAACAACAAAGGATGGGTTGCCATCAAACCGCCGACCCATCCGGGCTGCAACTGCGCCGCATTGGTTGCGGTGGCGTAGAAGCCATACTCCGCGCACCAGTTTTCGCGGTTGTGCTTTTCCTCAAGAATCTGCCAGGCAGCGGAGAAAGGCAGGAGGCACGGCGCGTCGGGTGCGGGCGTGAGCGTGGTGCGCACGCGCATGAACTCGGCAAACAGCGTCGCGAGATCGGGACACGCAAACGAGAACAGCCGCACGACGATGTCCACTTGGTCGTGAGCGCGGAAGCACACGCCGCGGTCGCTGGACGGATGC
>JAPLST010000412.1 GCA_026398485.1 bacterium | reverse complement strand
GATGAGCTTCTTCTGCAAGTCCCCGCCCATATAGATCAGGAGGTTGGGGCAACTGAGCAGGTCGGGCTTGGAGAAGGGCGGGTCTTTGATCACATCCTGCTCGGAAAAGACGATCATGTCGCGGATACCTTTGTGGATGCGGTAGGCGCTGCCGCCGGGCTCGGCGGCGAAAAAGCGGGCCAGCCGTTCCGGTGAGAGGTCGGCGGCGATGCTGGCCGGATAGAGGCCGGCGCGGGCCGTGCCAATCGCCTGGCTGTCAATGTCGGTGGCGAAGACCTGCACCTTGTAGCTCTGCTTCAGCGCCTCCAGGCGCTCCTCGAAGAGGATGGCGAGGGAATAGGCCTCCTCGCCGGTGGAGCAGCCCGGCACCCAGACGCGGATCACGCCGTCCACGGGCTTGCCGGCAAACAACTGGGGAATAACCTGTTGTTCGAGCGCGGTGAAGGCCTCCGGGTCGCGGAAAAAATTGGTCACGCCGATCAGCAGGTCGCGAAACAACGCCTCCACCTCGGCCGGCGTCTGCTGCAGATGCTTGACGTACCCGTCCATGGTTTCGATCTGGTGGGCGGCCATGCGGCGCTCGATGCGGCGCTGGATCGTGCTGGGCTTGTACTGCGAAAAATCGTGACTGGTCTGGGCGCGCAGCAAAACGAAGATTTTCTTGAGCGCGTTCTCGGCCCGCGGCAACGGGGCCGAGGTGACCCGCGGCGGATGGCCGAAGGCATGTGCCACATACGCAACGAGCTGGGCGGGCATTTCGGCCGGCGGCAGCTCGTAGTCGACCAAGCCGGTGGAGATGGCGCTGCGCGGCATGCCGTCGTATTCGGTCGAAGCGGGGTTTTGGGCCATGACCATGCCGCCTTCGCCCTTGATCGCGCGCACGCCCTGGGTGCCGTCACTGCCGGTGCCGGAGAGGACGATGCAGATGGCGCGCTCGTGCTGGTCTTGGGCCAGCGAGCGGAAGAAGAAATCAATCGGCAGGCGCTGGCCGCGCGGCGCGGCAGGCTCCATCAATTGCAGCGCGCCGTTCAGAAAGGCCATGTCGCGGTTGGGCGGAATAATGTAGGCGCAGTTGGGCTCCACGGTCATGCCGTCCTCGACCTCGAAGACCTGCATGCGCGTGTAGCGCCGGATCAGGTCGGTCAGGATGCTCTTGTGATCCGGGGCCAGATGCTGCACCAGGACAAAGGCCATGCCCGGTTCGACATCGGCCGGCATGCCGGAAAAGAAAGCCTCGAAGGCAGCCAGACCACCAGCCGACGCGCCGATGCCGACGACCGGAAAGCCCTTCTGCGACTGCACCTCCGGGAGTGCGCCCGGCACGCCGGCCTCTGCTAAAAGTGGTGCTGCGGCGGGCGATGCGGGAAGCCCCTGTTTTTGAGGGGCTTTTTTCTTGTTGGTCATGACGTGGGTCTCCTTATGAAAGCAGGCCAAACAGTATGCAATGCAGGCCTGCATATTTCAACTTGAAATATAACACAATGCGCGGCAAAAGTCAAATAAATTCTCGCGCAACACGATAATTTATGGATGCAGAGGTGCAGAAGTTGACGGCGGCGGTCGATCCCTCTGCCCGTAGCCGACGCACGGCGTGCGGCGTGCAGCACATATCACGGACGCTACATTATGTGCGGCGTGCAGCACATAACGCGGAATGCCGTTCCGCGGCTACATCACGGATACGGAAATGTACCCAGTGGCCGACGCGGCATGGATCGGCGGGGCGCATCAGCACCAACATACCGCCGGATCTGGGACGCGCCACACAGGACACGCTGAAATTCCGCTATAAGAACGGGAACCGCATTCCCTGCGGCGATCCTGCCACGGGAGCCGCCGGCGTAGCGCGCGCAGACAGGTAGGGCGGTCAGGCCCTTGACCGCCGCGGTTGTCGTTGCGCCATTGTAGCACCGGCATGCGCGCGCATGCAGCAACGGCGGTCAGGGCCTGACCGCCCTACCTCACCCTCCGGCCACGCACGCGCAGGATTCACAACAGATTTGGCTACATAAGGTTCGCATTTCCCCCTATATCGGAATTTCAGCAGGACGCGCCACGCAGTTGCCATTGCGCGCCGCTTCTGCTATACTTGCTGCGTAACGAATTTCATGGTTCACGCGATGGAGAACTGCATAGTGAAACAGATCCTTGCACTGCCAAGTCTGCTGTGCGCACTGGCGCTGCTGCTTGCGGCACCCGTCGGCGCGGGCGAGCCGGCGGCCGTCCCCGCCTGGGTGGCCGGCGTCACCAATGTGGTTATCGGCGGCGTGACACTGGGCATGACCAAGGCGGCCGTTACCAACATTGATGCGCGCTATCACGTGTTGTCTTCGCCGGTCAACGACCTGGACACGACGCGTTGCCTGCTGCTGTCCGTGCCGGAAGAGAAACTCGGCATCGGGAATGTGCGCCCCGGCTTCAAAGTGAACATCACCCGCACGGTCTTTTTTGACAAGGACGACCGCGCCGTCGCCATCGAAATGACGTTCTCGCCCGTGGATATTGACAAACGCAACCATATTCTGACCCAACTGGAACGCAAGTATACAGGGCAGCCACGCGTCCGCAAGGATGCCTACAAGTATCGCGTCAGCCCGGTCATCGAACTGCTGACCACGGTCGAACCCTGCGGCCCGCGCCGCACCAACGGCCCGAATACCAGCTCCGACTATACCGTCCGCAATTTATATTATCACACCAGCCAGTTTCCTGCGGCCGTGCGGCAAGTGCAAAGCACAAAAGCCGGCGTGTTTGACACGCTGCTCTAATAGCGCATGCCGCCCACAGCTCATCGCCACCAGCCCAAGGATTTCATCATGTCGCGTTGCCTTCTTTTCATCTGCGCCATCGCCGTACTGCTGACCAGCTGCAGCACCACCACCACCACTACCGCGTCGGTCGATCAAAGCCCGACCCTGCGCATCGGCGTCGCGCCCGATTATCCGCCCGTGATTTACAAGCAAGACGGCAAGCTGCGCGGCATCGAGGCCGACTTGGCCGCCTATGCCGGCGCCAAGCTGGCCTGCCCCATCCAGTTTGTCGAAATGCCGTTCGAGGAGCTGGTGCCGTGCCTCGAACGCGGTGATATTGACGTGATCATGTCCGGCTTGAGCAACACCGACGCGCGCCGCGAAGTTGTGCGCTTCACCGTCCCGTATCTGCACATTGGCCAGATGGCCTTGGTGCGAAGTGCCGACGCCGCGCGCATCACCGAAGCAGGCGCGCTGGCCACATCCAGCGGGCGCGCCGGCTGTCTCAGCGGCACCACCGGCGAAATGTATGTCAAGGAAAACATGCCGAAGGCCGAGTGTGTCGCCTTTGCCGATGCGCCGGCGGCCATTGCGGCCCTGCGCGCGCGCCAGATTGACATGCTCATTGACGACGGCCCCTACGTCCTCTATGCCGTCAAGCAATATCCCGAGTTGCAGGCACTGCCCTGGCAGTTGACCGACGAAAGTCTGGCGTGGGCAGTCAGCAAGCAAGAGCGCGGCGATTTTCTCTATGAAAAACTCAATCGCGTGCTCCTGCATGCGCGCCAAAACGGCGACCTGCGTAACACCATCAATGCCTATCGCGACATTCAGGTGCGCGCCCGATGAACATGTTCCGCTTCTCTCACGCACGCTTCTTTGTGGCGCTGGCATTGCTGGGCCTCGCGCCGGCCGCCTGCAGCACCTCAAAGCAGGTGGGCGCCAGCGTCGCCCTGCCGTTCGCGGCCATGGGCGACACCGCGGTTGCGCCGTTCACCGCCATGGGCAAGGCCTCCGAG
>JAPLST010000212.1:3353-7892 GCA_026398485.1 bacterium | reverse complement strand
CCGCACGTGCAGGTCTTCGGCACTGATTATCCGACGCCCGACGGCACCTGCATTCGCGATTACATTCACGTCAACGACTTGAGTGACGCGCACATTTTGGGCCTTGAATATCTGCGCGCGGGCAATCCGTCGAATATCTTCAATCTGGGATCCGAGAGCGGCTTCAGCGTCCGCGAAGTCATCAATGTCTGCGCGCAAATCACCGGCACACCGATTGCGGTCAAGGAAGGCCCGCGCCGCGCCGGCGATGCCGTGCGCCTGGTGGCCGACGCGACGCACGCCAAGACCACGTTGGGATGGCAGCCGCGGTGCAGTGATGTGCAAACCATCATCCGGGATGCGTGGCGGTCCTTTTCTCATGCACCCCGCCAGTCTGCATGATTAGTATTGTCGCGCCGGTCTTCAACGAGGCGGAGAGTCTCCGGCAGTTCCACGCGGAGGTGTCCGGCGTGCTGCTCGCGATGGCGGCGCCCTATGAAATCATCTACGTGGATGATGGCAGCACGGATGGCAGCGCGGACATTCTCATGGCGCTGGCGCAGCAGCATCCGCACACGCATGCGCTCATCCTGCGCCGGAATTATGGGCAGACGGCCGCGTTTTCGGCGGGCATTGCCCATGCGCGCGGCGACGTGATTGTGACCATTGACGCGGACAACCAGAATGACCCGGCCGACATACCCGCCCTGCTGGCTGAGCTCAACAAAGGCTACGACGTGGTCAGTGGCTGGCGCTATCAGCGGCAAGATGCGTCGCTGTCCCGCAAACTGCCGTCGCGCATCGCCAACTGGGCGATTGGCGCGGTCACGGGCGTCAAGCTGCATGATTATGGGTGCTCGCTCAAGGCGTACGACGCGCCGCTGTTGCGCCAAGTGCGCCTGTATGGCGAGCTGCACCGTTTTATTCCGGCGCTGTGCTTTTGGCATGGCGCGCGCGTCACGGAAGCCAAAGTCAACCACCGGCCGCGCACCAAGGGCACTTCCAAATATGGGATTGGGCGCACGCTGCGCGTGCTGCTGGATCTGCTGCTGGTCAAGTATTTGATCAGCTATGTCACGCGGCCGATCCAGTTGTTCGGCACGGTGGGCCTTGCCAGCACGGTGCTGGGCACCTTGCTGTGCGCGTATCTGGCCGTTGACCGCCTGTGCTTCCAGCATCCGCTCAGCAATCGCCCGTTGCTGTTGCTGGGTGTGCTTTTTATTCTGCTGGGGGTTCAGTTTGTCGCACTCGGCTTGATGTGCGAGATGATTTCCCGAGTGTACTACGAATCGCAAAACCGGCTGCCCTATTCCATCAGGAAAACATACCGCGCGAGTTCCTGATGGCTGGCACTGCACGCACTCCGATTGTCGCGATTGCACCGACCCCGTATTTTTCCGATCGGGGCTGCCATGTGCGCATCCTCGACGTGCTGGATAATCTCCAGGAATGCGGTGGCGCCGTCACGCTCGTGACCTATCCCCTGGGCCGCGATCTGGGCCGCTTTCGCATTCGCCGCACCATGCGGATGCCGTGGTATCGCGCGCACGCCGCGGGGCCGAATATCCACAAATGGTATCTGGATCTGCTGCTCCTGTGGCGCGTGGGGCGCGCCCTGTGGCAGTATCGTCCGCAGGTGCTCTACTGCTTTTTGCATGAAGGCGCGTTGATCGGCATTGCCTGGCGTTTGTTGTTCAACGTCCGCGTGGTCTTTGATTGTCAAGGGAGCCTGACCGAGGAGCTGATCGACCATCGGTTTATGCGGCGGCACGGGCTGCGGCATCGTCTGTTCTTGTGCCTCGAGCGCCAGCTGTATCGCCGCGCCGACATGATTGTGACCAGCTCGGCGGCGCTGGCGCAGTGGATTCGCGCGGCCATGCCCGCGCTGCGCACGCCCGTCGTCGAACTGGCCGACGCGGTGGATACCGCCCTGTTTTGCCCGCAGCCGCCAGACGAAGAAGTGCGCGCCCGCATCGGTATGCAGACCAACACGAAAGTTGTCGGCTTCATGGGACTGTTGACGGTGTACCAGGGCATTGATGATTTTCTCGAACTGGCGCAGGCGCTGTGCGCGGAACGAGCCGACGTCACGTTTCTGGTGATCGGCTTTCCTGACGAGGAACGCTATCGGGCTCGCATGACCGCGGCGGGCTATGCTGACCGTTGCGTGTTTGTGGGCCGCGTTCCGTACGAGCACATTCCCGCCTATCTGAGCCTGATGACGGTGGCGGTCTCGCCCAAACGTTCCGCCAGCGAAGCCAACGGCAAGATTTTGCATTTTATGGCGATGGGCATGCCCGTCGCGTGCTACGACACGCCGGTGAATCGCGCCTTGCTGGGTGCGCATGGCAACTATGCGCCGGCGGGTGATGTGCGGGCACTGACGGCGGCCGTCCGGTCGGTTTTGGATGCGTCAGCGCAGGAGCGGGCATGCCAGCGCAGCACGCTGCTGCACTATGTGCGCGAGCAGCATGCATGGGAACGCCGGCGGCCGCTCATGCGTGCGCTGCTGGCACGCGACACCCGGGCCGCCGCATGAACCGCCGCATTCTTATCGCGCTCCTCAAGCTGTGTTTCGGCGTGGCCATGCTTGTGTTCGCGCTGCGCCATGTGAACCTCGACCACCTGCGCGCGTCCCTGCCTGCGCTGCGCTGGGGCTTTATCGCGCCGCTCTGTGTGGTTGCCTTGGTCCGCATGCTGCTGTCGAGTGTGCGCTGGCAGTTGTTCATCACGACTCCCGTGCCGCTCTGGACGTTGCTGCGCTTGTATTTTGTCGGGGTGTTTTTCAACACCTTTCTGCCCTCGAATGTCGGCGGAGATGTGTACAAAGGCGTGCTGCTGGTGCGCTATGGCATCGCCTCGCGCGTGCAGGGGCTCACGTCCTCGCTGCTGGATCGTTTGTCGGGGATTGTCGGGCTGCTGATGGTCGGCTTGGTGGCGTGCATGCTGGCGCCCGCGATTGCGCGCCAGACCGGCGCGCTGGTCGTCATTGTCATGGTCACGGGCGCGGTCTGCGGCTTTACCGCCTTGGTCGTGTCACCGGCGGCGGATGTGTGCCTGCGCTTGTGTCGCGCGCACCGGCTTACCCAGCGCTGCGGCGTGTGGCTGCACGACGCCGCCACGGTGATGAGAACCGCGGTCAAGCGCCCGCGGCTGATGCTGCAGAGCGCCGGCTTGTCGCTCCTGACGCAGATCTGCGACAACACCCTGTTTTTCCTGATGACGCTCATTGCGGGCGCCGCCATCAACTGGCACACCAGCTTTGTGATTTTCCCCCTGATCGTGCTGTCGGGATTGCTGCCCGTGTCGCTGAACGGCATCGGCGTGGTCGAATTGTCCACCGTGGAATTGCTGAAGCTAACCGGGACGCCGGAAAACCCGGCGGTGCTGGTCGCCTTGCTGTTGCGCGCATATCTGCTGGCGATTGCGGTGATTGGCTTTGTGTGTTACCTGTTTGAGGAAGCATTGCATACCCTGCAACCCACACCGGTGCGCCATGCAGGTTGTTGATTGGTGCATTTGCCACGGTTGCGCCCTGCGCCGGTGGTGGCGGCGCCTGCCGCTGGCGTGGATGTCAAAGGTGCGCATCGGGCGCCACACCTATGGCACGCCACGCGTTCTTTTTTGGAAGGAGGGCGCGCCACTGCGCATCGGGCGCTATTGCTCCATTGCCGACGAAGTCGAGATTTATCTGGGCGGCGCGCACAATGCGCGCCTGGTCAGCACCTATCCTTTCTCGCGCCTGCTGCGCACGGGCGCGGGGGATGAGCATTTGCTGCGCAAGGGCGGCGTGACCATTGCGGACGATGTCTGGATCGGCCGGCGTGCCGCCATCATGCCGGGCGTCACCATTGGGAGCGGTGCCGTCATTGCCGCAGGCGCCGTGGTCACGCATGATGTGCCCCCGTATGCCATTGTCGCCGGTGTGCCCGCGCGGCTGGTGCGCCTGCGCTTTGCCCAGGATGTCATTGACCAATTGCTGCAGAGCGCGTGGTGGAACTGGCCGGACGATGAGGTGCGCGCCATTGCGCCGCTGCTGCAATCCGAGGATATGGCCCGCGTGCTGCACTACGCCGCGCGGCGTGCTAACCAAGGCAGCGGCACGCCATGACGGAATCCGCACAGACCCAATACCTGGCGCACCATCTGCGTCACATTCATGCGACGTCCGCAAAAGAGCATGCGCGTTATGACCGCTATTTCGAGAAAAACCTGCTGCGGCACTTGCCGGCGCAACGGGCGGCGCGCATCCTGGATGTGGGCTGCGGCACGGGCCATTTCCTGCATTTTCTCAAGCAGGCGGGCTATGCCAACTATGCCGCGCTGGATTGCTGTGGTGACGCGCTGGACTTGTGCGTCGCGCATGGGCTGATCGGACGCGAACAATGCCACGCGGAGGATGCCGTCACGTTCTTCAATCGCCCGCAGGAGCCATGGGACGCCGTCGTGATGAATGACGTGATTGAGCATATTGAAAAAGCGCAGATCATCGGGCTGCTGTCCGCAATCCGGCGCGCGTTGCGCCCGGGCGGGGTTCTCCTGGTCAAGACCGTGAATGCG
>JAPLST010000212.1:1344-3335 GCA_026398485.1 bacterium | reverse complement strand
ATCTCGATTTCACGCACACGGTTTGCTTCACCGAGGAAAGCCTGGCATTCGTCCTGCGCTGCGCGGGGTTCACACACCTGGCCCTGTTTCCCCAGGATATCTGGGTGTTCAATCCGGTGGTGAATGTTATGGGCCGGTGGGTTCACCGTTTGATGACCCTGCTCTGGCGCTGCCTGTTTTTGCTATATGGGCGCACCACCACCCGCATTTTCTCCAAAACAATCTTTGCCGTGTGTCACACCTCATGAAGCACCTGCGCATGATCATTGCACCACTGATATGCCGCTGCAGTATTGCCGTGGTCGTGTGCCTGCTGTTTTCATCATGGGGCGCGCGCGCCGCGACGGCCGTTGAACAGGGCCAGGCGCGGCGGCTGACACCGTCACTTGACGCGTGCGCGCGGGCGTGGTACAAGGCGGAGCGGTTGACCAACGGGCCGGCCGTGATGTATGTCTCCGAGCCGGTCCGCCTGCCGGGCGGGGTCTACGATGTGGATGTGTGCGTTGAGATTATCTCGGTCACCAATGCGGTGCCAAGTCATTTGTATTTTGACGTGTACGGCAACGACTATGATCCGCCCGACTGTGAAGTCGCCCTGCCGATACCACCCCGGGGCCCCGCGCGTCTTGAAGCGCACTTCACCTGGCCCATCGTCCAACCGCTTGAGCCGTTTGTTTTGCGCATCTTTTCGACGGCCGAGGTGCGCTTTACCCTTAGCCGTTTTCGCGTGGCGCCCCGCGTGTGGAGCGTGCGGCGTCTCTGGGCGCGCATCATGGCCCAAGATGTGACCGGGCCTAGCTCGTTGCGCCTGGTGTCGCCTGCTGAAGCGCCGGCGCCCACCTACCTTTTTCCCGTGATTGCCGGCACCAATGTGGCCAGAATTGACCGTGCATGGCCGCGGCTGCAGCGGCTCCTCAACACCACCCTGACGCCCGCCGGCATTGCGGTGGGGCCCGGCCCGGCGGATGTGTATTGCGTCGCGCACGGCCTGTCGTTGCGGCCCAATACCTACTACCGCCTGCGCGCGGCGGTCTGTGGCAATCCGGTGCAACAACGCAACGACCGGGTGCATTTCGACCTGTACTCCGCCAGCCCATTGTATGACCCGCCCGAGGCCGATCTCATTCTTGACGGTTCTGATTTGCTGCCCGCGCTGCGGGTGCGTGAAAGATATTTCCGCACCCATGAGGTGCCGCCCGCAGTGATGCTGCGCATCATGGCTTCGCTGTGCAGCACCGTCCAGGTTGCCTGGGTCGAACTGGCGGAAGTGCCCTATGGACGCTATGCCTTCGCCCATCTCTTTCCCGCCACGGTGGCCACGTATCGCCAGGTGGCGGCGCCCTGCAGCGTGGCGCTCGTTCTTTTGGGCATCATGCTGCTCGCCGAACGGCGTGACCGGGTGGTCAAACTGGTGGCGTGCGCGCTCATGGTTCTGGCGGGGGTCGGCATCGGCGTGACTGCGCTGGGCGCGGATTCCGCCTTTGCGTCCGCCACGCTGCTGCGGCTGGTGGTGCACCCGGCTGCTCATGGCTCCGGCGGCGCCATCCCTGATGGTGCTCTTGTCAATCCCCATCGGCTTTGCCCTGCTGACGGTGCAGCTGACGCTGCTGGTGTACTGGGCCGGGCTTTCGTTGTCGCTCAGTCTCTGGCTGGTGCTGGCATTCGCGTTTGTCGCCGGCATGGCGTGCAGCGTGCGCCGGCCCGCCATGCCGTTCGCTGCCCATGAATTGCTGGCCGGTCTCTTGGTGCTGCTGGCGGCGTTTGCCATAATGATGAGTCCCATGCGCGCCCGCGCTGTGCCGGGCCTTTTTTCCGAGTGCATTGACGGGTTCATGTACGCGACGTCCGCCGCCTATATGCTCGATCCCGCCGCCGCGCGCGTGGCATGGGATGCACAAGCGCTCATCTATGTGGAGCAAGTCCTGCACATTGTCAAGCGTTACGGCGCCGCCGTGGCGTATGCCGCGCTGTGCGACGTGACGGGCACGCTG
>JAPLST010000212.1:0-1285 GCA_026398485.1 bacterium | reverse complement strand
CCGGATGAAGCCTACCGGGTCTGGCATGCCTTGCTGCACGCCTGTGTGCCGCTGCTCCTGTTTTGTTGCCTGCGCGTGATGGCGGCACCCGTCGTGGCGGCGTGGCTGGGCGGCATGCTGGCCGCGCTCATTCCCATTGCCACCACGCCGGTCTATGGCAATTCCTTATCACAATCCGCGGGCTTGGTCCTGCTCTGTCTGTTGTTGCTGGCCGTGGTGCAGGCGCGGGCCCTACCGCGCCTGCAGCGCGCGGATTACGCGCGCCTGCTCCTGTTGGCCGCCCTCGGGCTGCTCGCGTTGTTCAGCTTGTATCGTGAATTGCTTATTTATGTGCTGGGCGCCAGCGCGCTTCTGCTGGTGGCGCGCGGCCTGCGCTGGTGTTGCACATCACGGCGCCGGCTCGGCTGGGCCATGCTCGGACTGGCGGGTGGGTGTACGCTCATCTACGCGGTGATCGCGTGCATCGGCCCGGGTACTCTTCTGCAGTATGCCGCCGCGTATGTCACCCAATACTTTCCGTACCTTAACCAAGGCGATATTAGCACGCGGTTGAGTCCGCTCACGGCATTTGGCGGCAGTGACTTTCTGTGGGCCGCCTATCGCAATGCCGCCGCCGGTCGTTTTCCAATGTGGTCGCCGTATCTCAGTCTGGGGATTGCGGGTGCGACGGCCTGCATCGCGTTGACGGGCTTGGTCTGTCTGCGCGGCGGCATGGCTGATTTGCTGTGGTCACTGGTGGCGCTGTGCAGCGGTTTGTACGTGGCGCTGGCGCTGGTGGTGCCGTGGCCCTATGCGCTGAAAAAACATTTGTCGGTCTGTGCGCTGGTGGTCGCCCTGTGCTTCGGCCTTGGCTGTGCGCGGTTGTTGCGCCTGCATGCGCGCTTGGCCCGCTGGCTCGTGCTGGTTGTGGTGGCGGCCATCCTGTGCGTCAACGGCGCGTCGTCATGGTCCATGTTCGCCGCGCTGGCCGATTATCCCCATTATTTCGACGCGGAAAGCGCGCAGATTCTTGCCGCAACACGCACCGCGGTTGCCACCAACAATGTGATTTTCATCGACACCGATGAACGGATCGAGAAATTCCTGTACACCCTCCGGCAGCATCGGGTCATTAACACCACTCCGCTGGATGCCACCTTCGCCATTGTGCGGCGCGACTTTATGCCGAATCACCGCGCGACGTGGCTGGCGTCCGCGCGCACCGCCACCGTGGTTGCGCAGACGCAACGCTATCTTCTGCTCCGGCGCACGCCGGACGTCATCCTGCCCTCAGCCCCCGCCATGC
>JAPLST010000097.1:6476-8055 GCA_026398485.1 bacterium | reverse complement strand
TTGGCCAGCATCTGCGCGATGCTGGACGCCACGGCCTGCTCCGCAAATTCCAGCACCACCGGCCCGACATACACAAACAGCTCGCGATTGGCCGGCTCGACCACCACCGTCTGCACCGCGCCCGCCGTCACCCGCGCGGCCAGCATGCTCGCCCACAATTCCTCATCGGCAATCAAATAGATGCGCGCCGGCGCGCCGCCCCAATTGAAAAACTGCTGCATCAACAGCAAGGTGGTGGTTTTGTCATAGGCCCGCTCAGCCCCGCCCAGCACCCGCGCCACCAATCCGGTCGTATTGTAAATGATCTGCTTGCCTTTGCTCATCAGCGGTATCCGCTGCGGCCCGACCAGGTCACAATGGGCGGACGCTTGCTGCAGCAACCCATACTTGCGCTTCATTGCCGGCACCGCCATGGCTTGTTCGACTTTCCGCGCCAAGGCGCTCTTGCCGGCGTCCTTGATTTGCTTGTCCAACACGCGATAGCGCTGAAACAACTCGTTGATCCCGGCCGCCGTGTCAATCGCAAAAACGCGCGTGAACAAGGTCACGCCTTTGGGCTCGACGTTCATCACCGTGCGCTTGACGCTCAGCACATCCGGCACTTTCGGCGCCGCATTGCGCGTCGTGGTCACCGCCGCCGGCGCGGCAAACACGGTCACCTCCTCGTCAACAAACGCCGCCGCATTGGTCGCGGCCCGCAAGCCGCCGGCCAGAATGACACTGCCCATGATTAGCGCTGTTTTCATCATTGGATTCATAGCTTGTCCTTGTGCTCATCGGGTCAATCATGACCAGTATGGCCAAAACCGCCGGCAGCGCGGGCTGTCGCGGTCAATTCATCTTGCACCACAAGTTCAGCCTGGCAGACGGGCTGAATCACCATTTGGGCGATGCGCATGCCGCGTTCAACGGTAAACGCCAGGCGACCGTGGTTGATCATGATCAGGCCGACTTCACCACGGTAATCCGCGTCAATCGTGCCGGGCGCGTTCACCAGCCCGATGCCGTGCTTGAGCGCCAAGCCGCTGCGCGCGCGCACTTGCGCCTCGTAGCCCGGCTCGATTTCGACCGCAATCCCGCTCGGTATGCAGCGAATCTCGCCCGGCTGCAGAATCACCGGCTCCCCCACCGCCGCATACAAATCCATGCCGCTGGCGCCGCTGGTTTGATACTGCGGCACGGGCAAACCCTGCCCGTGCCGCAGAAATTGGATCTTGAGCTGTGGTCGGTGCATCGCAATAGCTCCCCGCTCATTGGACGCGCGGCCGGCACTTCAATTCATGCCGGCCCGCTGCCCTTAGCGCCGGTGCCGATCGCCACCCCGGTCGCCGCCACGCCGTTCGCCGCCACCGCCGCCGCCACTGCGCGAGTTGTGCTTGCTCGGGTCAAACGGCTCGTCCAGCAGGCGCATCGTCAGGTTGACGCGGCCGCGGTCATCGATTTCGATCACCCGGACTTTGACGAGGTCGCCCACTTTGAGCACATCCTCAATCGCGTCGATCCGGTCATTCGAGATTTCGCTGATATGCACCATGCCTTCGTTTTCCGCAAGGATCTTGACGAACGCGCCGAAGGCCAT
>JAPLST010000097.1:0-6471 GCA_026398485.1 bacterium | reverse complement strand
ATGATGCGTGTCACCGGTCCTTCATAGATCGCGCCCAGCTCGGCCTCGGCCACAATCGCCGCCACCATCGCCCGGCCCTTCTCGGCCTCCTCGGTCGAGGCGCCGGCGATTTGCACCGTGCCGTCATCCTCAATCGCGATCTTGGTCTTGGTCAGCTCTTGAATCTTGCGCACATTCTTGCCGCCCGGCCCGATCACCGCGCCGATCTTGTCAATCGGAATAATGATCGTCAGAATCTTGGGGGCAAACGGCGAGATTTCCGGCCGCGGCGCCGCCAGGGTTTCGCTCATGGTCGTCAAGATCGCCAGACGCGCCGTGCGCGCCCGCTCGAGGATCGTGCCGATAAGTTCAACCGGCAATCCGTCGACTTTCAAGTCGACCTGCACACCGGTGATGCCTTTCGCCGTCCCCGCCAGCTTGAAATCCATGTGGCAAAAATGGTCTTCATCGCCGACAATGTCGGTCATCAGCACGCGCGTCTCGCCGCGCTGCACCAGCCCGACCGAAATGCCCGCGACCGGCGCGCTGATCGGCACACCCGCGTCCATCAGCGACAGGCAGCCGCCGCACACCGACGCCATCGACGACGAGCCGTTCGACTCGGTGATGTCGCTTGTGATCCGGATCGTGTACATGAAATCATCCGGCACGACCGGCCGCAAACTGCGCTCGGCCAGGTCGCCATGCCCAATCTCGCGCCGGCCCGGGCCGCGAATCGGCTTGGCCTCGCCCACCGCGTACGGCGGGAACGAGTAATGCAGCATGAACTTCTTCTCCGTCTCGCCGGAGAGCAGCTCCATGCGCTGGGCGTCATCGCTGGTGCCCAGGGTTGCGACCGCCACGCTTTGCGTTTCACCGCGCACAAACAGGGCCGAGCCGTGCGTCCGCGGCAGAATCCCGACGGCGCTGGTGATCGTGCGGATGTCATCCAGGCCGCGCCCGTCAACCCGCTTCTTTTCGTTCAGGATCATGTCCTGCATGCACGCGCCGACCAGCTCGTCAAACGCCATCGGCAGCACCATCTTGTTCTCCGCCGCCAATGCGGGGTTGATCGCCGCGGCGCCGGCCAGCTCCGTGCGCAACGCCTTCAACTGCGTGTTGCGCTCGGTCTTGCCCATGATTTTCAGGGCTTGCGCCACGCGCGGCCGCATGCCGTCCACCAGCGCCGTCATTGCGGCACTCGGCAGAATCGGCGTGTACGTCCGTTTCGTCCGCCCCAGTTTTTTGACCAGCTCTTCCTGCATGTCGATCAACGGCTGCAATTGCTGCTGGCCAAAAAGAATGGCTTCATTCACTTCGGCTTCCGGCGCCTGGCGCGCCACGCCCTCGATCATGATGATCTTGCTGCGCGTGCCGGCCACGACGAAATCCAGGGTTGATTTCTGGCGGTCTTCAAACGGCACATTGATCCTGAGCTGCCCGTCAATCTTCGAGACGCGCACCGCGCCGATCGGCTCGGCAAACGGGATGTCGGAGATATGCACCGCGGCCGAGGCGGCCACCAAGGCCAGCGTGTCCGGGTCTTCCGTCGGGTCGGCCGAGAGCACCATCACCATGATTTGCACTTCATTGAAGTAGCCGTTGGGGAACAGCGGGCGGAGCGGGCGGTCAATGCAGCGCGCCGTCAGGGTTTCCTTCTCGGTCGGCCGGCTTTCGCGCTTGATGAAGCCGCCCGGGAATTTGCCGACGGCCGTGAAGCGTTCGCGGTAGTCCACCGTCAGCGGGAAGAAATCAATGCCTTCGCGGATGGTATCCGGCGAGACGACCGTGGCCAGCACGACCAAGCTGCCGTGTTGCAGCCAGATGGCGCCATGGGCTTGGCGGGCAATCCGCCCGGTTTCCATGGTCAAGGGCCGGTTAAGAAATGTTGTTGCTACTTGGGTTGTCATACAGTCACCTTGGGGTGTTGGCTAAATGCGCAGTTGGAAACCACCGCAGACCGCGCCGCGCGCCAACAGGTTCGTGCGATCCGTGTCGGGTAAAAATCAGAAGAAGTAGTCCAAAAAAGACACGTGATCAACTGACTCTGCGGACACGAACCTGTCATTGCGTCGTTCGGCATGCGGTGTGGCCGCCGGTCGCCCGGCGGCCCCACACGTTGTGTTTTCTATTTGCGAATGTTCAATGCTTCAATGAGCGCCTTGTAGCGCGGTTCCGCAATCTTGAGCAGATAATCCAGCAGCTTCCGCCGCTTGGCCACCTGCTTCAACAGACCGCGGCGTGAATTATGATCTTTGGGATGCGCGCGCAAATGCTCGGTGAGCTGATTGACGCGCTCAGTCATGATCGCCACCTGCACCTCGGGCGAGCCCGTGTCGGTCGCGTGCGTGCGGTACTTGCTGATCACCTCTTGTTTTTGGGGGCCGGCGAATGCCATACTTTCCAACCTTGAGTGCGCTGCTTTCAAGAAAACAGCCGCTACGCCCTCGACCACGCAGACCGGCGTTGTGCGGCCGCCTAGTCCAGGGCACGTATACCGTCAGCCCGTTGCTGACAGTTTGTTGTCTAAACTGGCTCAGTATACCAAAACCAGCCCTGAAAGTAAAGCGCCAACTTCATTCGCCGCGAACGAAGTTGCGGTTCTGCCGACCACCGCTCACTGAATCTGGCGCCCCCACCGATCCCGCCGGCGGTGGGACTGGTGGACGCAGAGATGGGGAAAAAAGCGCCGGCACGCCGGTGCCCGCCACCGCACCGCCGCACTGAATACCGAATACTGATTACTGAATACCGATAACTTCTTGCGGCGGCGCAAGAAGTTAGGGCGCGTAGCGTTCGAGCACGTTCATGCTGTCCTGCCCCATCAACGCGGGGTTGAAGCGCAAGACATAGCGCATGTGCCGCGCCGCCAGGATTTTGTCGCCTTTGCTTTCCTCAATCAGGCCGTCGCGATTGGCATCCAGCACGGCTTCCACCTTGGCCTCAATCGTATACGTGGTGGTTTGCAGCGTCAGCAGATTCGCCAGCCGCTCGAAGATGCCCGGGGTCATCCCGTCCACCTTGAGCACATCCCCAATGTGCTTGTAGGGCTTGACCCGCGCACCGCGTGCCGCGCTGATCCCGTTGACTACATTGTAGGCCAGCGTCTGGTCCATGCCCGGCATCGCCCGCACCAGCCGCTCGCTGGCCGTGTTGACATTGATCCGCCCGATCACCGGCACGGGCGTGATCACCGCATAATTGAACCAGGCATAGCCGGTCTGGCGCCGCCCGGCCGTTTGGCGCAGTTTCCCGATCTGGGCCTTGGTGTCGCGCTCGCCAACGTCACTCGGCACTAATTGCAGCTTGAAATCGCCCGCCGCGGAAATGTGCGCCGGCGTGATCGTGCCGGCGTGGATCGAGTCGTCCTTGCCATATTGCTGGTTGCGCCCCAGCTGGTCATAGCTGTTGTTCTGCCAGTTCCAGACATACACGTCCAGCTTGGCGTTGTAATTCTCCTCGATAAACTCGGTCGTGCTGATCGCGTCGTTCAGGCCAAACAAGTACAGTTGGTAGGTGCCCGGCACATTGATCTTGTTTTTCCAGTGCCACTCGCCTTTTTCGCCCGCGTTGCGCGAGTAGCACAGCGGGCTGTTGTAGCCCGGGCCCAGGCAGAAGACGTCATCCTTGGCCGGCTGCAAGGGCAGGCGGCCGGGCGCCGAGCGCGGGGTGGTGTTGTCGCCCGGGTCGGTCAGGCGCAGCGTGTCGCGCGCATTGCCGCTGATGAAATACTTCTCGCCGCGTAGCTTGCCGGTCAGGAACATCAAGGTCTGGTTCTGCCATTGGTTGTTCTCCCAATTGCCGTCCTGGGCCGTCACCGACGTTGCGCGCGCCAGTTGCACGTTGCCGACGGCCGTCTTCCAGCCGCTGCGATTGGCGTGCGTGTCGCTGGCTTCGAGCCGGATATACGAGGTGTCAAACACATTGGCCAGCGAGCCCAGCATCACGCGCTGCCCGACTTTGTTGGCGCTGGCGCCGACGTTCTTGAATTCTTCGCCGAAGCGCACGCGCTGCACTTCGCCGACACTGACAAACGGGCCGTTCTTGATGAACACCGGATCCTGCTGCCGGCCGCGCATGGCATAATTCAGCGCTTGCAGCGGCTTGCCGGCGATGCTCGGCTTGCTGCGCACCACCCAGTTGTACTGCGTCGGATCCGTCTTTTCCGAGCTCTGGCCATACCAGCGATCCGGCTCCTGGTCGAGGTACGAATAGCTGACCGTGCGCGAGACAATCTGCTTGTACTCATTCTTCAAGGTCATCGAGACGACGCCGCCCTTGGCCGGCATGCCCAAAATCATGATCCGGTCGACACCGGCGCCCGAACCCTGCCAGCCGCGCGGATCAAAATGCGAGGACGCATCGTGGTTGGCGTTGTAATCAATCGTGATCGTGTTGCGCGAGTTTTCCGTCACCATGTAGCGGCAGCCGTGCGCGCAGCCCTTCTGCTCGACCGGTTTCAAGGTGTTGACCGCCTCGACGACTTCACCGCGGAATTGATTGGGGCGGAAGTTTTCGTTGCGCACGTGAATGCGCACGTCATGCGCGCCGCTGACGATCTGGTCCGTGGCTTTGTCAATCTCATACTGAATCCCCCAAGAGTCATTGGGAATTTCCCAGACGGGGATTTCTTGCGACGCATTGCCACCCCAGTTGGCATTCGGCGTGCCCGACCCGAATTCGGCATTGAACAGCTTGATGTTGTTCACCAGGTAAAAATAGCCGTTGGGCGCAATGACCGGATTCGGATCCGGCTGGCTGGCACGCAAACTATAGCCGCGGCCATAATCGATCACGCCGATGTCATTGACCGCCGAGCCGCTGTTAAACGTCAGCGTCCAGCCGCGCAATGAAATCGCGCGCGGCCCGACGTTGATCAACTCCAGCACTTCCGGGCGCATGAACGTCACGCCCCAGGCGCTGTTCCAGCCGCTGTACTGCAGCACATCCGGGTCATACACCGAGTCGCTGCCGCTGCGGTAGAAGACATCCACGTAGCCGCGGCTGGACGCGCGCACGGTTTCGAAATTCTCCGTGTCGTCGCCGCCGTAGGTCAGCTTGTGATTGACCGGCCGCCGGTCGTCCTGACTCAATTTTTCGTACGGCGCAAAACCCGCCCTGGCCACCCGGCCGGGCATCTTGTGATTGCTCCAGTTGTTGACAATCGGCACGTAATACTTGCGCGGCTGCAACGTCTGAAAGGTCAGCATCAGCGGCAATTGTTTGACGCCGCACTGCCCGCCCGTGCCGCCGGTCCAGCCCCAGATCACGCAGCGCGTCACGCCGGCGGTGGGCGCGAGCGAAATGGCCGAGGCCAGCGTCAAGCGCCCGTCGCGCGTGCTGGCGACAATTTTCTGCGCGCGCGGATTGTTCTCCTGCTGGGCCGTCATCTGGTCCGCCTTGGTTTGCGCCAGCGTGATTGAGGCATTGCGGAAAAAGTTCTCCGGCCAGGTGAACGAGGCGTAATTGTAGGCATTGCCGTTGTTGTCGCCACGCACCATGCGCGGCGGATAGTCCGAATCGCGCCGCATATCCTGATAATGATCGAACACCGTCTTGCGCCGCCCGCTCATGAAATAGCTGCCGTTGGCGCCAACGAATTTGATCGCCGGCCCCAGCAACCGCACTTGGCGCTGATCGACCACTTCAACATCCCAGGCCGCGTTGTCGGTGGTGGCATAGCGCCATTGCGTGGGATCCATGCTGGCATTGTGGCTGTTCAGCAGGCAATAATGCGGCATGACGAAATCGCGGTCATCGGTTGGCGCCGTCGTCGCCGTGGCCGGCGCCGTGTTGAACGCCACCGTCCCGTCGTTCGCCAGCACTTCATTGAAATTGACCGCCTCAACGCCATATTGCGCGCCCAGCGTCGACAGCACGTGGTTCTGGTCGCGGTAGTCCACCATGTTGACCGAGAGCTGATTGAGCTGGTTTTGCGTCGCGCCAAACGGCTCAAGCTGGTTGGCCTGCCCGACTTTGCGGCGGCATTCACGCGGCGTCAAAACGTTGATGTCGCCGACGTCATCCTCGCTCTTGCCGGTGGTCGTGGGGATGTCCATGGAATACAGCGTGGCGCGCCGCGGGATCTCACGCCGCAGCTTGACCGACATGTCGACCGGCATTTTGCCGATGCTGTTGCGCAGCACGCGCAGCGCCTCGCTCACGCCGGTAAAGGCGCGGTCGTCGCCCTGCGGCGCAAAGGCGTTGTACTCACCCGGATCGTCGACGCCTTCGTCGTCCTCATCCACCACGCCGTTGGCATTGTTGTCAATCCCGTCGGTCATCAGAAAATTGTTGTTCTCGTCGTCGTCGCCGCGCGCGCCCGGCACGTGGTTGGCCCCATAGCGATAGCCGATCAGCGCTTCGGCAAACTTCGGCGTCACGCCCAGCGCCAGCGGCAGATTGAGCTCGCCCGGCGTCCAGCCGCTGCCCTGCGATGGCCCGGTCAGGAAGGCGCTGTTCAGATTGGCCTTGCCGGCTTCATCCTCGACT
>JAPLST010000090.1:2310-10098 GCA_026398485.1 bacterium | reverse complement strand
CTCCTGCCCCCTGACATTCCGCTATAAGGGAAAATGCGAAGCTGACGTTGCCAAATCTGTTGTGGATCCTGCGCATGCGTATGAGGTAGGGCGGTCAGGCCCTGACCGCCGTTGCTGCCTGAGCGCGCACGCCGGTGCTACAAAGGTGCAACGACGACCGCGGCGGTCAAGGGCCTGACCGCCCTACCGGTCTGCGCGCGCTACGCCGGCGGCTCCCACGCTGACTGCACGTCCAAGCCGGCGCCCCACCGAGCTCGCCTCGGTGGACGCAGAGATTGAGTGGAACGCCGGCACCCTTCCCTTGGTTCTCCTTCCATCTGCACAAGACCGGCAAGCACCGCGCCGCACAAACTTTCGCCGCGCTTTTTGCTATACTACTGCGGCATTGCCTGCCTGCGAGGCGTTCATATCCACTATATGGAATATATGGCTGAAGTTGCAAAGTACCTGTCTGTCGAAGAAGCCGCGCAATGGCTGCGCGAAACCGCCGCCGCACTCGGCACCGACGAACTTGTCGCCGTCCGCAATCTTGGCTTCATTCCGCATCCGCGTGACTTGTATCTCTTGTCACCCCAAACGCCGCTGCCGCTCGATACCATCGCCGCCTTTGCCGTCGACATGGACGGCACCTCGACGACCACCGAGCCGCTCGCGCTGCACGCCCTCGAATACATGATGCGCTGCGTCACCAATCGCATGACGCCTGCGCAATGGCCCGGCCTGGATGCGCAGCACGACATTCCCTTTGTGATCGGCAACAGTAATTTTCGCCACACGGAATTTCTGTTGCAACGCTATGCCGACGCGCTTGACCGCCCGGCGTTTTGCGCGCGGTTCATTGAGGCGCTGCTGTGGACCCTGGCGACCATGGACGACCGCCAGCGCCTGGCGGAAGTGCGCCTGAATGCTCGCAATTGCGGCCTGGCGGCCTTGCTGGAGGACCCGCAATGGCTGCACACACTGCGGCACGGGCACATCACCGACGAAACCTGCGCCGCGCTGGCCGCGCCGTTCATCCAGCAGTTTGGCGCGCAATTCGCGCCGACCATTGCGAGTGCCGAAGTCAGCGCCGCGCTCGATATTTATTATTATCGGTATCATGCCATTCTGCATAAAATCCGCCGCGGGCATGCCGATGAACTGGCCGCCGCATTGCTGGGCGATAGCACGCACCACTTGGTCGCGCCGATGTCTGGCTACGGCGTATTCCTGTGCCTGATCAAGGGTTGGCTCGATGAACGCGCCGCGCCGCTGGCCGGCTTGCTGCGCGCCGCCCACCTCAAAGACAAGACTGCCCGCGCCAGTGACACCGCCACGTTTGTCGCGCTCTGCCGCCAGTTTCAGGCGCGGCCGGCGAAGGTCGCGCTGGTAACCGCCTCGATTGCGTTTGAGGCGCACGTGGTCATGAAAGAAGTCATCCGCCTGGTGCGCGCCGAAGTGGCGACCTGGCCCGTGCCAACGGCGCTGCGGCGCACGCTGCGCAAGCATCTGCACGATTATCACGCCATCTTCGACGGCTTCGTCACCGCCTCCGATGCCAGCGAGGCGCGCCTCAAGCCGCATCGCGATTTGTACAGCATCTCGTTCCAACAAATGGCCATTGCGCGCGACGAATATCCGCACTGCATGGCGATTGAAGACACCGAGCCGGGAATCTTGTCGGCGCGCGCGGCCGGTTTCGGCGTGACGATCGGCCTGCCAAACCACGACACCAGCCGGCAGAATTATGCCAAGGCGTCGCGGGTCGTGCATGGCGGCCTGCCCGAGCTGGTGCTCGATCTCGCGCTGTGTCTGCGGCAATGAAGATTGTTTTCGGTTTTCGGTTTTCGGTTTGCAGCAAAGATAACGGAAGGTGGGAGCGGACTCCGTGCCGCGAAGCTGCAGCGGTTTTAGGTTTTAGGTTTTAAGCTTGCAGTTAATAATTCTTTCGCCGCGAAAGAATTTCCCTGAACGATTTCCCTGTTCACTGGCACTCATGCATGATGAGCGACGAGAACGACATGGTCAACGGTCTGCGCGCCGGCGATCCCATCGCGGTTGCGTGGCTGGTTGACACGTTTGGCCGGCGATTGTTGCGCACGGCCGTGCTGCTCTGTGGCTGCGAGCCGGATGCCCAGGATGCCGTGCAGGAAACGCTCATCACCGCCCTCAAGGCCATTCCGCGCTTTCGCGGCGGCTCCACGCTGTCCACGTGGCTGCACGGCATTCTCATCAATGTCACGCGCCACATCATTCGCGCACGCAAACCCACGGCGTCGCTGGAAGCCATTGCGGAACCGGTTGCGGCTGACGACCCGGCCGGCGATTGCGCGCGCCAGGACGATGCCCACGCCGTGCGCGCCGCCGTCGCCGCCCTGCCGCTCGAACACCGCGAAATCATTGTCCTGCGCTATTTCCATGACCTGAAAATAGATGAGATCGCCGCGCAGCTCGGTCTGCGCAGCGGCACGGTCAAGTCGCGCCTGCATTACGCGACGCAAAGCCTGCGCGCCCTGCTCCCGCACGAACTGCGAGTTGCGCCATGACCAGACTGGCTGAGTTTCTCATGCTGCAGTATAAATTTGTTCGCAGAACAAATTTCACGCGAACGAATTTACTCCTGACCGGCACTCACTGGTGGAGAACGACATGACCTGCACAACCTGTCAAAACCGCTTGTACGACTACCTGGACGGCACGCTCAGCCCGCGCGCGACGAAGGCCTTCACGGCCCATCTCGACCGCTGCGCCGACTGCCGCGCCGCGCTCGACCGCGAGCGCGCCCTCGCCGGGCAGCTTACGCAAGCATTGACCAGCACCACGGCAGATGTGGATGTCGCTCCGAATCTGGTGTTCAAAGTCAACGCCGCGCTGACCGACACCCAGTACTCCACCAGTTTTTACAAGAGGTATTTCATGAAAAAGCCGAGATTTAGCATTAGCTTTGTCGAACTGCTTGTGGTTATAACCATCGTGGGAATTTTAGCTTCATTAGGCCTTGCACCATTCGGGCCTTTAAGCAAATCTGCGTTTAAAACAATTGAGTTTCGCGAAACGCCCATAATGGCAATAGCCTCTCCAGAGTTCAACACCGAGGACTACAGCCGCATTTACGAAAATGAGTTTCTCGAGGCGCGCAATAATCCGCTCTCGACCTTCTCGATTGATGTCGACTCGGCCGCCTATGCCAACATACGCCGCTTCATCACCCAGCAAATGCGCCCGCCCAAAGATGCCGTGCGCATTGAAGAGCTGATCAATTATTTTCACTATGATTATCCACAACCGACTGGCGCGCATCCGTTCACGATCACGACCGAAGGCGCGCCCTGCCCGTGGAACTCCAACAACACACTGGTCATGATCGGCCTGCAGGGCAAGACCATGGCCATGACGAATCTGCCGCCCAATAATCTGGTCTTCTTGCTCGATGTCTCCGGCTCGATGGATGAACCCAACAAATTGCCGCTGGTCAAAGCCGCGATCAAACTGCTGGTCAACGAACTGCGCCCGATGGATCGCGTGGCGCTGGTTGTCTACGCCGGCGCGGCCGGTCTGGTGCTCGAATCCACGCCGGGCGATGAAAAGGCGCGCATCACCGCGGCGCTCGAGCAACTGCAAGCTGGCGGCTCGACCGCCGGCGGCGCGGGCGTGCAACTGGCCTACACGATCGCCAAACAACATTTTCTGTCGAATGGCAACAATCGCGTCATCCTGGCTACCGATGGCGATTTCAATGTCGGCGCATCGAGCGATGCCGCACTCGTCCGCATGATCGAGGAAAAGCGCAATGACGGCATTTACCTGACCGTGCTCGGCTTCGGCATGGGCAATTACAAAGACAACAAGATGGAGCAACTGGCCGACAAGGGCAACGGCAATTATGCCTACATTGACAGCATCCTCGAGGCCAAGAAAGTGCTGGTGCAACAGCTCGGCGCGACGCTGTTCACTATCGCCAAGGACGTCAAACTGCAAATCGAGTTCAACCCGGCGATGGTCAAGGCCTATCGTTTGGTCGGCTATGAGAACCGCATGCTCAAAGCCGAAGATTTCAACGATGACAAGAAAGACGCGGGCGAGCTCGGCGCCGGCCACAGTGTCACGGCGTTTTACGAATTGGTGCCGGCCGGTTCGACGCAGACCTTCGCCAGCATCGATCCACTCAAGTATCAGACGACCACGCCGCAGCCAAGCGACGAGTTGCTGACCGTGAAATTCCGCTACAAACGGCCGGACGAGACCAACAGCGTGCTGCTGGCACAGACTTTATCCGCGCGCGACCTGGACAGCGGTGCACCGTCGGAGAACTTCCGCTTTGCCAGTGCCGTCGCGGAGTTCGGCCTGTTGCTGCGCGACTCGCAATTCAAGGGCACGGCCAGTTTCAACGAGGTGCTCGAGCGCGCGCGCGGCGCGAAAGGCGCCGACAATGACGGCTATCGCGCCGAGTTCATCCGCCTGGTCGAGCAGGCCGAACTGCTGCCGCAGCAGTGAATCAAGAGCAAGCAGGAGTAATAGAGCACAAGAGGCAGGGCGGCCAGGCCCTGGCCGCCGCGGCAGGCTGTACAACAAAGGCGGCGCGGATTGCCCGCGCCGCCCTGCTGCCATTATCAAGCAAATAATTCCTTACACCACGCCTTGCGCCAGCATCGCCTCGGCCACTTTCAGGAAGCCGGCAATGTTGGCGCCAATCACCAGGTTGCCTTTCGCGCCATAGGTTTCGGAGGCTGCGACGCATTGGTCGTAAATGTCGTTCATGATCTGGTGCAGGCGCCGGTCCACTTCCTCGAACGGCCAGTTCAGGCGCATCGAGTTCTGCGCCATCTCGAGCGCGCTGGTGGCCACGCCGCCGGCATTGGCCGCCTTGGCCGGCCCGAACGACACGCCCGCGTTGTGGAACACCTCGACCGCTTCCGGCGTGGACGGCATGTTCGCGCCTTCCGCCACGGCAATGCACTTGTTCTTCACGAGTGCCTCGGCCGCCTTGCGGTCAATCTCGTTTTGCGTCGCACTCGGCAAGGCCACCTCGCACGGCACCGTCCAAATATCCTGGCAACCGTCGTAATACTTGGCCGTCTTGTGCGCCGCGACATATTCCTTGATGCGGCCGCGCTCGATTTCCTTGATGCGCTTGACCGTGTCGAGTTTGATGCCGTCATTGTCAACGATATAGCCATTGCTGTCGGACAGGGCGATGACGCGCGCGCCGAGTTGCTGGGCGCGTTCGGTCGCGTAGATCGCGACATTGCCGGAGCCGGAGATGACGACGGATTTGTTCTTCCAGTCGGTGCCGCGGCTTTGCAGCATGCGCGTGACGAAATACACCAGCCCATAGCCGGTCGCCTCCGTGCGCGCGAGCGAGCCGCCGTAGGACAGGCCTTTGCCGGTCAGGACGCCGGTGAAGGTGTTGGTCAACTTTTTGTATTGGCCGTACATGAAGCCGATTTCGCGGCCGCCCACGCCGATGTCGCCGGCCGGCACATCCGTGTCCGGGCCGATATGGCGGAAGAGCTCGCTCATGAAGCTCTGGCAGAAGCGCATGACCTCGAGATCGCTCTTGCCTTTCGGGTCAAAATCACTGCCGCCCTTGCCGCCGCCTATCGGCGTGGTGGTCAGGGCATTCTTGAAAATTTGTTCAAAGCCAAGAAATTTGATGATGCTGAGGTTGACCGAGGGGTGGAAGCGCAAGCCGCCCTTGTACGGGCCGATCGCGCTGTTGAACTCGACCCGGAAGCCGCGGTTGATCTGCACCTCGCCCTTGTCATTGACCCACGGCACGCGGAAGATGACCTGGCGCTCCGGCTCGACGACGCGCTCGACAATTTTGGCGCGCGCCAGTTCGGGCCGCTTGGCAATCACCGGCGCGATGGATTCAAGCACTTCGCGCACGGCTTGATGAAATTCGGGCTCGGCTGGATTGCGCGCCACCACGGTTTCCAGAATGCGGTCGACAAACGTGCTCATGGGTGTGCTCCTTCGGGTAAAATGGTCATGTGTGGGTGCGCGCGGCGCGCGCCTCGTTTCATGGCGCTAGTGTAGCAGATTTGCGCCGCAGGTGCAAGGCCGGCGCGCGGGTGCGCGGGTTCGCGAAAACCGCGCAGCCCGAGTGCGCTTGCGGCTGTCATTGACAGTCGCGGCACATTCTCTTATACTAGTGATTCACGCACCAATGTTGATGCATAACCATTGCGGGAGCGGCGCCGATGAAAATGCAGGCATGGTTGCTGGGCTGGGTGATTGCATGCGGCCTGCCGGTCCTGGCGGTCACGCGGTATGTGAACTGGGCGAATGCAACACCGACAGCGCCGTATACCGCATGGGCGACCGCCGCGCAGACCATTCAGGCCGCCGTTGACGTGTGTGCCGCGGGCGACGAGGTCGTCGTCGCGAATGGCGTGTACGCCACCGGCACGCGCGTCACACTGGGTTATGGCTGCTCAAATCGCGTGGCCATTACCAAGGCCATCTTGGTGCGCAGCCTGAATGGCGCGGCCGGCACAGTGATCATGGGCCAAGGCCCCGTCGGCAGCAATGCGGTGCGCTGCGCCTACATGTCGGCCGGCACGCTGGAGGGCTTCACCTTGTCCAACGGCCACACCCGCTTGATCGGCCAGGGCGACTGGAACTACGACCGTAGTGGTGGCGGCGTGAACATCTATGGCGGCACCGCGGTGGTGGTCAATTGTGTTTTGAGCGGCAATCATGCGGACAGAGGCGGTGGTGGCGCAAACTATGGCGTCCTGTCGAACTGCACCTTGTATGGCAACAGTGCCGACAGCGGCGGCGGCGCGTACTACAGCACGCTCTACCGTTGCGCGGTGATGGGCAACACAGCATCAGCCGGCGGGGGCATGTGGGACGGCACGGCCGATTGCTGCACGTTTTTCAGCAACCGCGTGACCGTGTCCGGCGGCGGCACGTCGCAAGGGAGCGTGTATAGCAGCTTGTATCGCTGGAATCGCGCCGACAGTGCCGGCGGCGGCGCGGGCGGCGGCTCCTTGTACAACTGCACGCTGGCGGACAATTGGGCAGGCGCGGGCGGCGGGGTTGATTTTTGCAGTGCGGTTAATTGCATTATCTGGGGCAATGTCGCCAATTTCGGCTCCAACTTTTTCCGGCTGGGCGCCATGTTCACGTGCAGCGCGCCGTTGCTGCCGGGCGCGGGCTGCATCAGCAATGACCCGCTGTTTGTCAATGCCGCGCTGGGCGATTTCCACCTGCAGGAAGGCTCGCCCTGCAACGACGCCGGCACGAATCTGCCGTGGATGCTCGGCGCGACGGATCTCGACGGCAATCCACGCGTGACGGACGGCCGGGTCGACCTGGGCTGCTACGAGTTCATTCCCGAGCCGGGCGCCACGCTGCTGCTAATCGGACTGATCGGACAGATTGGACGGATCCGACAGATCGCATAGGAACACACCATGAAAACCGTGCGCTTTTTGTTGCTGCTGCTGTTGCTGGCCGCGCCGCTCCGCTCGGTCACGCATTATGTCGCGCTGAACGGCGGGCATGTGCCGCCCTTCACTAATGGCTGGGCCAGCGCGGCCAGCAACATTCAGTCCGTAGTTGACGTCGCACTGCCCGGCGACGCCGTGCTGGTCAGCAATGGCGTGTATGCCAGCGGCACGCGGGTCACCCCGGGCTATGCGCTGCTCAATCGTGTGTGCGTCACGCAATCCCTGACGCTGGCCAGCCTCAACGGCCCGGCCGTGACGGTGATTGCCGGCGCGCCCGATCCTGTCACCAGTGGCTGCGGTGACAATGCCGTGCGCGGCATCTACGTGGAAGCCGGCTGGCTGATCGGTT
>JAPLST010000090.1:0-2228 GCA_026398485.1 bacterium | reverse complement strand
CTGCACATCAGCAACTGTGTCATCTGTGCATGTACAGCCTACCAGCAAGGCGGGGGCGTGTACACCTACGGTGGTACTGCCGACGTGTGCGTTATCACGGGCAATGCCGCGCCCAATGACAATGGCGGGGGTGTGGCATATACGGTGCTCGACCACAGCGATATTCGGAACAATGTTGCCAAGGGCTATGGCGGCGGTGCCTATGTTTGTCTCTTGCGCAATTGCACAGTGACGGCCAATCGTACGGGCATCTGGGGCGGCGGCCTGTTTGCGGGCTATGCGTGGCAATGCACGATTGCGGGCAATGTTGCGCTAGTTTCCGGCGGCGGCGTGGCGGGCGACACCTACACGCCTGGCACGTTTGTCAAGTGCGTCATTACCGGCAATGTCGCCTGTTTGATGGGCGGCGGCATGAACCAGGCGGGCGTGGCCAACAGCGCCATCAGCGGCAATCGCGCCTGGTTTGGCGGCGGCAGTGCCTATGGCGGTGTCAACAATTGCACTATCACCGACAACCGGGCCGTGTACGGCGGTGGCACCTATCACGGCAATATTTACAACTCCATTATCTACCAAAACGAGGCCACGATTGATGCCAACTGCAACCAGCCGACCGAAATACGCTATTGTTGCACCACGCCGTACGTGTGGGGCACCGGCAACATCACCAACGACCCGCAATTGGCCAGTGCATGGCATGTGGCCGGCACCACGCCGTGCGGCGGCAAGGGTTCGAGTTCCTATGTCAGCGGCACTGATATTGACGGCGAAGTCTGGGGTACGCCACCCACCATCGGTTGTGATGAATATCGCAGCGGCTCGATCACTGGCGCGATCGGCGTGGCTATTGGCGCGGACACCTTGACGCCGCCGCGTGATTTTAATGTGCATTTCACGGCAGAGATTGCCGGCCGGCTGACCCGCAGTGTTTGGATGTTTGATGACGGCACAACCATCACCAATCAGCCGTGGATCAGTCGCGCATGGAACACGCTTGGGCCGCATACCATCACGCTGCGCGCATTCAATGAGACGTATCCGGCTGGCGTGGCGACATCCATCATAGTGACCGTGGTTGAGCAGCCGGTGCAGTACGCCGACGCGGCCAACACGTCCGGCGCGGCCTGGCCTTACACAAATTGGGTGACGGCGGCAACCAACATTCAGGATGCCGTGGATGCGGCCGCGCCGGGCAGCCTTGTGCTGGTGGCGAACGGAGTGTACCCGTGCGGCGGCCGCCCGACGCCATGGTCGCTGGCGACCAATCGCGTCGTGATCATGCAGAATGTGACCGTGCGCAGCGTGCACGGCCCGGCGGCGGCCGTCATTGTTGGCGCGCCCGATCCCGCCGGCGGCGATCTGGGCGATCGTGCCGTGCGCGGTGTCTGGATGGATGCCGGCACGCTGAGCAGTTTCACCATTTCGAATGGCCACACGGCCACCTCCGGCAATGACTATTTCGACCGCAGCGGCGGCGGCATCAGCGCGTTTGGCACAATCCCGTGCATCAGCAATTGCGCCATCACCGGTTGCGGCGCGGCCAATGCCGGCGGCGGCGCATCGTGGGGAACCATGTATGCCTGCACCATGACCGCCAATCACTGCGGCTGGGGCAGCGGCGGCAGCTACACCGGCGCGGGCGGCGGCACGTATGGCGGCCTGCACTATGACTGCACGCTCAGCGACAACCGGGTCAGCGCCTACGGCAGAGGCGGTGGCGCCTATGGCGGCACGCTTGAACGTTGCCTGCTCAGCGGCAATTATGCCGATTCGGGCAATGGTGGCGGCGCCGCCTACGCCACGCTGACAGCCTGCACCATTGTCAGCAATGGCACCAGCAAACAGGGTGGCGGCGTTGAATCCTGCACCGTGAACGCCTGCACCGTCGCGCTGAACCGGGCCGAGTCTGGCGGCGGGGTGGACTATCTCACCACCGCCAATGATTGCCTGCTCATCAGCAATTATGCCAGTGTGGCGGGCGGCGGCGCGTATTTCAGCACGCTCAATCGTTGCGCCGTCATTGACAACGTCGCCTCAAATTTCGGCGGCGGCGCGGCGGCGGGCACGATCAACTTGTGCGTCATCCGTGGCAATCGCGCCGACAAGGGTGGCGGCACATGGAACGGCACGATCAACAATTGCCTGATCACCGACAATGCCGCCAGCGGGTTCTGCGGTGGCTCTTATTGCAGAGACTATCAATCGCTCAACAGTTGCACGTTTGGCGG
>JAPLST010000430.1 GCA_026398485.1 bacterium | reverse complement strand
CCGGGGCCCCGGCGCGCGCGGCAACGCGAGCGTGGATGTGGTCGCGGGTGGCGCGTATTCCGCCGGCGATGTCAATCTCAACGACGCTTGGCATCAGGGGCTCAATGGCTGGACGGCATGGGGAACCTGGGGCGGCACCAGCCGCTCCGCGCCCGTGGCGGCCGGCAATCTCGCCCTCGTCTACGATGCCTACCGCCAGAAGCACGGGGTGTGGCCGGACAACGCCACGGCCCGCGCCATCTTCATGGCCGGCGCCACGGATCTTCACTACGACCCGCTGACCATGGGCGCCGGCATGGTCGATGCCGATCGCGCCACGGACGTTGCCGGCGGCAGCGCGGCCGTCTACGCCACGCCGCCGAGCTGGAGCGCGGGCGCGTATCGCGGCACTAACTACCCGGCGTTCGCGTCCATCACCTTTCCCGGTCAGACCTACACCCAGGCGTTCTCCGTGGTGAATCCGGGCGGCACCGTGGCCATGGTGGCTATGCGCACCAAAGTCCTGGTCAAAACCGGCACCAAGAAAATCAAATGGAAATCGAAAGATTACACCATCGAATCGCCGTATGATTTCTATAAGCGGCCGGACTATCTGATCAACATCACCAAGTACATTCCCGACGGCACCGATCTCCTCGTCATCAAGGCCATCTATCCCTACGCGCAGATGGATCCCAACAACGATTACAACACGGACAACCGCTGGTACCTGGTTCCCTACGACTGGACGGACGTGAACGGCAATGGCGTGTTGTGGAACGACCTTAACGGCAACGGGGTGGTCAACACGGGCGAGATTGAGAGCAACGAGTACGTCCGGTTCAGCTACCACCGGCCCAAGGCCAATTCGCTCCAGCATCCCATCCAGCGCCCGCTCGAGCGCATGCACAACGGCATTTTCATCGGCCTGATGCACGCCACGCGCTCGGCGCTGGTCAAACAGACGTCCATTAAGTTTGTGCTCGAATTCTACCAGTTCCAACCATGGAAATGGGTGAACGTATCGGCGGCAGAGCTGAACGTTCCGGCGGGCCTCACCGGCATCTTTAACACGGTCGTCGCAGTGCCCAAGAAAACGCCGCCTGGCCTGTATCAAGGCGCCATCGAGTATACCGCGGGCGGCCACGTGTCCACCATTCCCGTGACCGTGAATGTCGCGGCGCGGTACCACGGCGCGCTGCTCAAGCTGGCCGGCAACAAGGCCGTAACCTTCAACAAGAACGACCGCTACAACAACGGCGTGGTCGAAGGTTGCCAGGACTGGTCCTGGCGCGCCGAAGCGGGCGACTGGCGCTTCTTCTTCATCGACGTCACCAACGCGCCGGCCGGCGGCAAGCTGCTCGCCATCAATAAATGGAAGGATGCCGCCCCGCATACCGACAACGATACGCTGATCTACGGCCCGGCCGATTTCCCCGCCAGCATCACCAGCACGCCGGCCTACGCCGAATACTTCGGCCCGTACAGCATGAGACTCAAAGGCAAGAGCCCCAACCGCAACACCACCGGCGGCGTCTGGCTGTTCAACACCAGCACGGGACGCGGGGAGGACTGGGTGAGCGCGCCCCTACAGAACGGCCTGCATGAGATCATGGTTCACAACGTCCTGTTCGAAGGCGACGTCGTCAGCGCACCGTATGAAATCACGCTGGGCGGATTCAGCGTGACGCCCGCGGAGCTCGTCATCACCTCCACGGCGGCGAACATCGCGTTCAATCTCACCATCAACAGCAGCGTAAAAATGCCGGGCGGTGTGCGCATCGAGACATCGGGCTTGAGCCCGCCGGCCACGAACATGCCTGACCGCGCGATCACCCAGGGCACCTGGCAAAGCTTCCCCGTCACCATCGCTACCAATGGCGGCCTGATTGAAGCCCGCACCTCGGGCGGCACCGCGCCCGATGTTGACCTGAGCCTCTACGACCCCGCCGATGCACTGGTCTCCAGATCCGCAGGCGGCACCTCGAGCGAATACGTGTTCACACCGCGCCCCGTCAACGGCACCTGGAGCGTCCGGGTCTATTGCTTTGGCATCTCCGGCACCTACAATCTCGAAGTCCGCGCGGTGCAAGGCGCGGACATCAAACTCGTGAATAAAGTCAAGATTAAGCCGGGCAAGGATGCCAGCGCGACCTTCAACGTGGCCATTAACGTGCCCGGCACCTATTACGGCCAGATCATGATCGGCCCGGCATCGTCGCCCGGCATCTTCACGGTGCCCGTGCAGATCATCAAGCAGTAATGGGGAATTGCGGGGCACCGCGAAAGGTTTCATCCCTGGTGGTGCCTCCTGTACAGGCCCAGATCCAGCGGTGCCAACACCAGTAAACACGGCGAACGCAAGCGCGCACACGGATTGGGCGGGTGGGTGTGCTGAGACCCCCACGATCCCGCCGCCGGCGGTGATCGGTGGGGCGCAACAACACATACCAACCGCCGGATCTGGGTATAGGCCGACTGGTTGCATCCCGGAAATGATTTTGGTATACTAATGTCGATTTAGCGTGCGGGTGGCCGCCACCCCTTTTTATTTGACGAAAACCAACGACGATATACTATGAAACTAACGCCCCAGCCGTTCCTGGCACAGCAGGTGACCGACAAGGTCTACTGGGTTGGCGCCGTGGACTGGTCGTTGCAGGATTTCCATGGCTACCGCACCGAGCGCGGTTCGACCTACAACGCCTTCCTGATCCTGGCCGACAAAATCACCCTGGTTGACACGGTCAAAAAAGCAATGCTGCCGGAAATGCTGGCGCGCATTGCCTCGTTGATTGATCCGGCCGAGATTGACTACATCGTCTCGCATCACGCCGAAATGGACCACTCCGGCTGTCTGCCCGAATTGATTGACCTGGCCAAACCGGAAAAAGTGTTTGCCTCGACCAATGGCGTCAAGGCCCTCGAACAGCATTTCCATCTCGGCACACCGCTCACCGCCGTTGAGAATGGCGGGAAAATTGACCTGGGCAACATGACTTTGACCTGCGTCGAGACGCGCATGATTCACTGGCCGGACAGCATGATCTCGTTCTTGGACAAGGAGGGCGTGCTCTTTGCGCAAGACGCGTTCGGCATGCACCTCGCCACTTCCGAATTGTTTGCCGATCAACAGCCGCGCCACATCCTGCAATGGGAGCTCGAGAAATATTACGCCAACATCGTGCTGCCCTACTCAACGTTTGTTGCGAAAGCCCTGGCCGGGCTGCGCGCGCTGCAGTTGCCGATCAAGGTGATCGCGCCTGATCACGGCCCGCTCTACCGCACCGCCGAGGACATTGGCTGGGTGCTCGAACAGTACGACCGGATGGTGGCGCAGACGCCGACCAAAAAAGCAGTGGTCATCTTTGACTCGATGTGGGGCAGCACCGAACTGATGGCACGCGTGGTGGCCGAGGGGCTGAAGCACGCCGGCGTGTCGGTGAAAGTGCTGTCCATGCACGGTGCGGCGCGCAGCGACGTGATCACCGAATTGCTGAACGCCGGCGCGCTGGTGGTCGGCTCATGCACGATGAACAACGAGATATTCCCGACCATGGCGGACGTGCTGACGTATGTGCGCGGGCTGAAACCGGCCAACTTGATCGGCGGCATCTTCGGCTCGTTTGGCTGGAGCCAGAATGCGTTCAAGGCACTGCATGACTATCTGACCAGCATGAAAGTCGAGCTGGTGGCCGAGCCGGTCAAAGTCCAGTTTGTCCCGACCAAGGATGACTTGATGAAGTGTTTTGCCCTGGGTGAAACCATCGGCACGGCGCTCTGCGCGCGCTGCAAGTAACATGGTTTTGACATGAAACTGCTCAAGCGACAAGATATCATGCGCAAGGTGGTGCTGGCCACCCTGCCGTGCCTTTTCGGCGCGGTGTATTATTTTGGCTGGCGCTGTCTGGCGGTGGTGGCGGTCGCGTGCGCAACGGCGTTGGTATGCGAGTACCTGTTTTGCCGCGGCCGCAAAGAGCCGGTCACCGAAGCGGTGTTTGTCACGGGCATTTTATTCGCGCTGATTCTGCCGCCGACCGTGCCCTGGCACGTGGTCATCATCGGCGCGGCCTTCGCGATTGTCTTCAGCAAGGAAGTCTTTGGCGGGTTTGGCCGCAACATTTTCAATCCGGCCATGGCCGGGCGCTGCTTTATCTATATTTGCTTTCCGCTGGCCTTGACGGCGTCGTGGGCGCTGCCGGCCGAGGGCCTGTGGCGCTCGCCTTCGGCGGAATACAAGAAACCCGATGCCGCGCCGGCGTACACCGCCGGCCGGCTCGATTCAAGCAGCGCGTGGGGTGCGCTGGGCACGTGGAGCAGCGCACCCGGGCCGGATGCGCTGACCAGCGCGACACCCATGGGTTTGATTAAGACCGGCAAGCCCGTGCCACCGCTCACCACGTTGTTGTGCGGCAACATCACCGGCGTGATGGGCGCAACCAGCGCTCTTTTGATTCTGCTGGGTGGCCTGTATCTGTTCATCACCAAGACGGCCAACCGCACGATCATCCTTGCTGTCATTCTCACCTATCTGGCGCTGAACGCGCTGCTGACATGGCTGGTCGGCCCGCCGTTCGTGGGCGCCCTGCCGCCGACGCTGGGCGCGGGCTTTTTGTTCGGCGCCTTTTTTATGGCGACCGATCCGGTCAGCGCGCCAAAGACCGGGCTGGGGCGCGTGCTCTACGGCATGTTGATCGCGATTTTCACCCTGGTTATTCGCAACTACTCGATCTTTCCGGCCGGCTTTATGTTCGCCTTGCTGCTGGCCAACATGTTTGCGCCGATCATTGACTACGGCGTGACCGAGTTGAAGAAAAAACGGGCGCCGGCCAACCCGGGAACCACGGCATGAAAGACAAAGCCTGGTATCCGGTGCTGTTCATGTTTTTGGTGACGGCCATCCCGACCGCGCTGCTGATCGGCCTGTCGCAGTACACCCGGGCGCGGATTCAAGCCAACACCCAGATTTCGTTTGAAAAAGCAGTGCTGTATGCCGTCGCGCCGGACACCCCGCCGAGTTTGCGCGGCATGGCGCTGCACCAGCGCTTCCTTGCAGTCATTAACACCAACATTGGTGCCGCCGCCGGCGCGTACCGGCTGATGGACGGCACGACCGTGAAGGCCTATGCCATTCCGTTTGCCGGCAAGGGTTTTTGGGACACGATCAAGGGGGTCATTGCGATTGCGCCGGACAAGACGACCGTGGTGGGCTTTCAGATTTACGAGCAAAGTGAAACGCCCGGCCTGGGCGCCGAAATATCGCAGCCATGGTTTGGCAAACAATTTCAAGGCAAGACGCTGGCCAGCGGCGCCGCGGCGATCATCTTCCGGCGCAAAGGCGATCCGCTGGGCCCGCACGACGTGGAAGCCGTGACCGGCGGCACGCAAACATCGGTGCGGCTGGAACGCCTGCTGAACAAGGCCGTCGCCACCTGGCGCGCGGCGCTGAATGAAACCATCGCGCCATGAAGCACGATCCGCAACACACGCTTGCTGAAATTCGCACACGGCTTGTGCGCGAGGTGCAACCGCGGCAAATTGTGTTGTTTGGTTCTTATGCGACTGGCCGTGTCACAGAAAATTCAGATGTGGACTTGCTGATTGTGGAAGACGCCCCGTTTGACCAACAACATCCCCGCCGCGCGGAATTGCGCCGCATTCGTCATATTCTTGCGGATGTGCGCGTGCCAAAAGATATCATCTTGTGCAGTGCCGACGAATGCGCGCGGTGGCGTGGCGCAGCGAATCATGTGATTGCTCGCGCCTTGCGCGAAGGAACCGTGCTCTATGAGCAATCGTGACCACGCCCATCTTTTGCTGCAACTCGCCCAAGCAGATGTGCGTGCTGTGCGCGGCATGGCTGACAAGACGTTGTTCAGTGATGCCATTGTTGGATTTCATGCACAGCAGGCGGTGGAAAAGGCGCTCAAAGCTATTCTCAGCATGCATGCCATCATCTATCCAAAAACACACGATTTGGACGAACTGGGCGCGATGGTGCGTCAACATGTTCCCACAGCACTTACTATTGTTGATGAAATTTTGGCGCTGACAGAATATGCCGTGCAGTATCGCTACGATTTCTTTCCCGAAGTCGAACCGCTGGATCGACAGCACATTGCAGACGTGGTGTCAGCGTTCGTGGACCAAATTAGTGCCGCACTGCCACAATGAAATCACATTGAGTACAATGCTACCATGAGCCCGGCCCAACCAAAACTGACTGCCCGCAGCGTAACCCTTGACGCGCTCTGGTACAGCAATCCCATTTTCCGCCAGATCCTGGGCATTTGCAGCACGCTGGCGGTGACCAATCTGGTGCTCAACACCCTGGTCATGTGCAGCGCCTTGACGATTGTCACCGGCTTGAGTTCCTGGACTGTATCGCTGCTGCGCACCATCATGCCGCGCAATATTCGCATGATGGTTGAAACCTTGATCATGGCGTTTTACGTGATCATCGTCGATATCGCCTTGCGCGCCTATTGGCCGGAGATGAGCCGGAATCTCGGCCCGTTTGTCGGCTTGATCATCACCAACTGCATTCTGATGGGTCGCAGCGAGGCGTTCGCAATCAGCAATCCGCCGGGCATCTCGCTGCTGGACGGCCTGGCCAGCGGCGCCGGCTATTCAGCCGTCTTGCTGTTGATCTCGCTCGTGCGCGAGTTGCTCGGCATGGGCACCTTGCTGGGCATGCCCATGCCGTTTTTCGCAGGGCCGCATTGGGACAAATGGATCATCATGGTGATGCCGCCCGGCGCGTTCTTTATGCTGGCCGTCGCAATCTGGATCTTGCGCTCGCTCGGCACTACCGCAGCGGAGAAGAAAGCATGAACCTGTCCCATGAATTCGGCAGTGCGCTGGTTGTCTGTTTCGCGGCCATTTTCACCGGCAACATTCTGCTGACCACGTTTCTGGGCATGTGCTCGTTCCTCTCGGTCTCGCGCGAGGTGAAAACCGCCGTGGGCCTCGGCACCGCCGTCGTCTTCGTCATGACCTGCACGACCATCCTCAATTGGGCCATGTACTGGCTCGTGCTGGTGCCGCTGCAGATTGAATTTTACCGCTTTATTTTGTTCATCATTGTGATCGCCGCCTTTGTGCAGTTCATCGAGATGGTGATTGAACGCTATTCGCCGCCGTTGTATTACTCACTCGGTATTTTTCTGCCGCTGATCACGGTCAATTGCGCGATTCTGGGCGCGGCCCTCTTCATGGTCATTCGCAAATACACCTTCATCGAAACCATCGGCTACGGCTTTGGCAGCGGCGCCGGCTGGATGTTGGCGATCGTGGCGATGGCCGGCATTCGCCAGAAACTGGCCGTCAATCGCATTCCCCAAGGACTGCAAGGGCCGGGCATCACCTTGATCATTGCCGGGCTGATGGCGCTCGGCTTCATCGGCTTCACCGGCGTGCTGCAAGCGCAATAACGGCACATGCTCTCCTTATTTGTCACCGTTGGGATTGTCAGCGCGATCGCGGCCGCCTTGGCCGGCATTTTGGTGTTTGCGGAGCAGTTCATCAGTAATTATGGCGACTGCGCAGTGGACATCAACGCCGGCACGCGCACGTTCACTGTCAAAGGCGGCAAAGCGCTGCTGGGCACGCTGGTCGGAGAAAAACTGTTCGTGCCCAGTGCCTGCGGCGGGCGCGGCACGTGCGGCTACTGCAAAGTGAAAGTGCGGGAGGGCGCCGGGCCGCTGCTGCCGACCGAAGAGCCGTTTCTCTCGGCGGCGGAGCGCGCCGCAAACGTGCGCCTGGCCTGCCAGGTCAAGATCCGCAATGATATCAAAATCGAAGTGCCACCCGAACTGCTCGCGGTCCGTGAATTTACCTGCACGGTCGCGCACATTACACAATTGACCCACGACATTCGCGCGTATCGCCTTGCCTTGGTGGATCCCCCGGAAATCAATTTCATCGCCGGGCAGTACGCGCAATTGCTCGCACCGGTGTATCCGAAAAGCAGCGAAGAGGTCTACCGGGCCTACTCAATTGCCTCCGATCCGCGCGACAAGAAGGCGATCGAGCTGATCATCCGGCTCGTGCCCGGCGGCATTTGCACAACCTACTGCTTCGAGTATCTGAAGGAAGGCGACCAAGTCAAGTTCAACGGCCCGTACGGCGAGTTTCGCATGGCGGACACGACCGCGCCGATGATCATGATCGCCGGCGGCTCGGGCATGGCGCCGATCAAGTGCATCTTGCAGCACATGCAAAACATTGGCAGCACCCGCGACGCGCGCTACTTTTTTGGCGCCAACCAGGTGTGCGAATTGTTCGAGCAAGACTGGATGAAGCACTGCGAACAGACCCTGCCGCATTTCGCCTTCGTGCCAGTGGTCTTGCGGCCGGAGACCGAGTGGCATGGCGAAACCGGCCTGGTCACCCACGCCGTCGAGCGCGCCTATACCGACCTGTCCGGCCATGAGGCCTATCTGTGCGGCAGTCCGGGCATGATTGATGCCTGCGTCGTGGTGCTGACCAAGCTGGGCATGCCCAAAACCAAGATTTATTACGATAAATTCGCTTGACCGCCATGCCGATCAAAAATTATGAAAACAACGAAGCCCCCTTTTCCTTACACGAAAAAAAAGATATTAAGTTTGCGCAAAGCACAGAAGCTCATGCGTGCGGCAGGTGCACAGGGGTATACTGATAAAGACATTGCGCGCGATCCTGTCTTGCGGGAAAAATTCAGCGGCATGCCAAAAGACTAATTCCTGGCTGACGAGCTATTATGAAACAAGCGCCGGATCTGAAGAACCTTGAGGAACTGCTGCGCTCGTCGCAGATCGTGGCGGGTGGTTTTCTGGGCACCGACCCGCGCCCGCTGCCGGAGATCATCGAGGCGGATGCCGCCACCCTGCGCGCGCGGGGCATGACGCCCGCGGAGCTGGCCGCGCGCATGGAGCAGGTGACAGTTCTCGCCCGCGCCGGCCAAGGCATGCCGGTCCAGATCACGCCGGACCTTGAGGCGCTCGTCGACGAGAGCCGCGGCCAGCTGG
>JAPLST010000486.1 GCA_026398485.1 bacterium | reverse complement strand
GGCCGCGCCTTGCGCCGCGCCCAGTGCGCCATACCACGCCTGGTCGTCGCCGCGAAAGGTGGCCGTCATCGGAAACGTGTAGTTCACCTGGTAGGTGTGTCCGGCGGCAATGTAGTCATGAATCGTATGAATGGCGCGATCATACTGCGGGCGCGTCACATCCGGTTGCCATGACGAACTGTCGAACGCGCCGCGCGGCGTGTCCAGCGGTGTGCGGCGCGGCGCGTCAAACAGCAAGACGGTGGCCAAGGGCAAAACGGTGGCGGGATGGACGCGCAAGGCGGCATCGAACGCCGGCGCAGCTTCGTAGGTTAGGATGAAGACCGCCCATTGGCCGGCATTGGCGGCCGCCTCGGCCTGCTGCACCACTGCGTGCACCTCCTCCACCCGTTCCGCGACGCACACGCGACGCGGCGTGTCGAAGGCAAACGACCAGCCGCGTCGTTCGCGGTCAAAGGCATCAAAACGCGCCGTCAGCATGGGAGCAAATACTGCCCTGGCGTGCTGGCAAAATAGTTGTTCCGTTGCTGCAATCCCCCTTTTGAAAAGGGGGTTGGGGGATTTGATTTCATTGCGGCTGGTCGACAAACAAGGACGTCATCTGAAAACAGGTCGCGTCGAACAGCCCGCGGTCGGTCAGCTTCAGCGCCGGAATCGGCGTCAGCGCCAGAAACGACAGGGTCATGAAGGGATTGGCAATTGCACTGCCCAGTGTTTGCGCCGCCGCCAGTAATTTCTTTTGCGCCGCGACCACCTCGGCCAGCGGCTTGTCGCTCATCAAGCCCGCAATCGGCAAGGCCAGCGTCGCCAGCACCACGCCGTCTTTCACCACCACAAACCCGCCGCCCAGCTCGACCAGCGCGCGCGCCGCCGCCAGCATGTCGCGGTCAGTCACGCCCGCCACGATGATGTTGTGCGCGTCGTGCGCAACCGTGCTGCCGATCGCACCGGCCTTCAATCCCAGGCCGCGCACCAACCCAACGCCGACGCGTCCGCTGGCGTGGTGCCGCTCGATCACTGCCATCTTGAGCAGGTCGCGGGTGGTGTCGGCGACCAGCAGGCCGGCGCGCGCCGGCGCCGCTTCACGCGTCTCGGTCGTCACAATCTGCCCCGGCACTATGTTGATCACGCGCACGGTGCTGCTGGTGCAGGGCACTGCAAAGGCCTTCTCCGCCAGCGGCGCGACGTTCATGGATGGGCCCGGCAACGGCGGCAACGTGCCGGTGTCCACCAAGCAGCGCCCATGTTCGGCGACGCGCCGGCCTTTCTTGAACACGACGGTCGGGGCGCAGTCTTCCAGCTTGTTCGTCAAAAAGAAATCGGCAAAATAGCCGGGCGCAATCGCGCCGGCATGCGCCAAGTGATACGTGCGCGCCGTGTTGATCGTCGCCATTTGAATGGCCGTGATCGGCGGCACACCGTGCTGGATCGCCAGCCGCACTGAATAATCCAAGTGCCCGCGCTCGACCAGATCATCCGGATGGCGGTCGTCCGTCACCAGCGAGCAATTGCACGCGTTGGCCGGCGTGACAATCTTGACCAGCTCGGCCAAATTATGTTCGGCACTGCCCTCGCGAATGTGAACATGCATGCCGCGCCGCAATTTCTCGCGCGCCTCGTCCGCGGTGGTCGACTCATGATCCGTCTGCACCCCGGCAAAAACATAGGCGTTCAGCGCCAAGCCGCCCAACCCCGGACAATGGCCATCCGCCGTTTTGGCGCCCGCCAGCGCCGCGCGCTGCAGCATTTCGGCATCGCCATTGATCACGCCCGGGAAATTCATCAACTCACCGACGCCCGCCACGCGCGGGTGGTTAATCAAGGTGGCCAAGTCGGCGGCCATCAGTGTTGCGCCGGCCGCCTCGAACGGCGTTGCCGGCACGCACGACGGCAGCATGATGTAAATATCAAGCGGACAGGTCTCGGCGCACGCCAGCATGTAGCGAATGCCGGCCAAGCCGAAGACATTGGCGATTTCATGCGGGTCAATCACGGCCGTGGTCGTGCCGCGCGGCAGCACTGCGCGCGCAAATTCTGGGATCGGCAAGAGCGTGCTCTCCACATGAATGTGCCCTTCGACGAAACCCGGCACGAGAAACGCGCCGCGCGCATCCAGCGTCGCGCGCCCGTGGTACTCGCCAAAGCCGGCGATCAGCCCGTCAATCACGCCCACGCTCGTTTCGAGAATCTCGCCGCTGAACACATTCACCACGCGCGCATTCGTAATCACCAGATCGCACGGCTGCTCGCCGCGCACCACCACCAGTTGTTCAGCTTTCGTCATCATGTTCTCCGTGCATCATAGGTAGTAAATTCGTCCGCGGCGCTCGAATTTGGAGCGCGCCGATTCTCCGTGCATCATAGGTAGTAAATTCGTCCGCAGCGCACGAATTTGGAGCGAGCCGCCGCGGCTCGTTGGCAGCCCACTCTTCCATTCCTCCATTTCTCCATTCCTCCATTCCTCCATTCTTCCATTCTTCCATTCTTCCATTCTTCCATTCTTCCATTCTTCCATCACTCTTTCTCCGCCAGCTCCGCCAGCCACGTTGCGGCGCTGGCATCACTGGGCATGCGCCAATCAGCCCGCGGCGACAAACTGACCGAACCAACCTTCGGCCCGTCCGGCACGCACGAGCGCTTGAATTGATTGGCGAAAAAGCGCGTGTAGAAAACCCGCAGCCAGTGCCGCATGGTTTGTTCGTCGTAGCCATCGCCAAACGCCTGGCGTGCCAGCAGCAGGACTTTGCGCGGCGGTGCGCCGCCGCGAATGGCATGGTACAAAAAGAAATCATGCAATTCGTACGGCCCGACCGTCTCTTCCGTTTTTTGCGCGATGGCGCCGTCCGCGCCCGCCGGCAGCAGCTCGGGTGAGATCGGCGTGGCCAGAATGTCCAGCAGCACAGCGCGCGCGGCCTCCGCCACATGCGTCTCCGCCACCCAGCGCACCAGATATTGCACCAGCGTCTTCGGCACGCCGCAATTGACGCCGTACATCGACATGTGATCGCCGTTGTACGTGCACCAGCCCAAGGCCAGTTCCGACAAATCGCCTGTGCCGATCTGCAGCGCACCAAGTTTGTTGGCCAGGTTCATCAGCACTTGCGTGCGTTCGCGTGCCTGCGTGTTTTCAAAAACGATGTCGTGGCATTGCGGATCGTGGCCGATGTCGCGGAAATGCTGATCGCAGGCCGCCGTGATCGAAATGTCATGCAACGTCACGCCCAGCGCCGCACACAGCGTCTGCACATTGGCATAGGTGCGTGCCGACGTGCCATAGCCGGGCATCGTCACGGCGTGCATCTGCGCGCGCGGCAGACCCAACTGATCAAATGCGTCAACGCCCACCAGCAATGCCAGTGTCGAATCGAGCCCACCGGACACACCTACCACGGCCTGCTTGAAGCCGCAGTGCTCGAGGCGCTTGGCCAGGCCTGCCGTTTGGATCGCGAAAATCTCATGGCAGCGTTCGGCGCGCGCGGCCGGGTCTTGCGGCACAAACGGCTGGCGCGGCACGGACCGTTGCACCGGCCATTGCCAGCGTGGCTGTTTGCAATTAAAAGCGATCTGGCGGCAGGCGTGATCACCCTCGCCGATGGCTTGACTGAAACTGTTGGCGACCCGGCGCTCATGCAGCAAATACTCGACATCCACATCGGCAATCGTCAGATGGGCGGCGCGCGCAAAACGCTCGTTTTCCGCCAGCACGTTGCCGTTTTCGGCGATCAGCGCATGGCCGCTGAACACCATGTCGGTCGTGGATTCATGCACGCCGGCCGATGCCAGCACATAGGCCGCAAAGCAGCGTGCCGATTGCTGCTGCACCAGCGCGCGCCGATACGCCGCCTTGGCCACCAATTCATTGCTCGCCGACAAATTCAGCAGTACCGTCGCGCCGGCCAGCGCCTGGGCCGTGCTGGGCGGCTGTGGCACCCACAAGTCTTCACAAATCTCGATGCCCAGTTGCAGCGCCGGACATTCCGCGGCGCAGAACAACAAGTCTGTGCCACACGGCACTTCCACGCCATTCACGTCCATGACCGGCGCGCTCAAGCGCGGGCCCGGCGCAAACCAGCGCGGCTCGTAGTATTCTTTGTAGCCCGGAATATAGGTTTTAGGCACAATGCCCAGCACGGCACCAGCCTGCACGACCGCGGCGCAATTGAACAACTGCGCATCAACCGCTAGCGGCAGGCCGACCACGATCAGTGCGGCGCAGTCGCGCGTGTCGGCGCAGAGCTGTGCCAGCGCATCCAGCGCACCGCGTTGCAGCACCTGCTGCTGGAACAAATCCGCACAGGTATAGCCGGTCAAGTTCAATTCGGGAAACACAACCACTTGCACGCCGGCCCGGTCGGCCTTGCGCGCCAGTGCAATTGTCTCGCCCGCGTTAAAGGCCGGGTTGGCCACGCGCACCCGCGGCGTCGCCGCCGCCACGCGCACAAATCCATTTTGTATGTTCATCGGTATCTCATGCAATTTACGATAATTATACCAATTTGCCCGCCGCATGACCGCCGCAGCCCCCTCGGGTACTACGATATCGTGCGGCAATTTATCCACATTTACAGTGCTATGCCTCCATTATTGCCTTCAGGCCCATGATCCACATTTTCAATTCGTCCAAGGTCTTGGCCGCATCGGTGAGCTCCGCGGTCTGGTGCGCAACATAGGTATTGCGGAAATCGTTGATCTGCGTGACCGTCTCGAGTAATGCGACTGCCCCTACCTGTCCCATGCGTTTCTTAAGCGCGTCAAACACCCCGCCGAATGCCGGCTGGTCGTTCAGGGCATAATCCAAGCATGACCGCAACAAGCCCAGCGGCGAGATGCCGTTGTTGAAGACCAACGTCCGCTTGAGGTTTTGCGCCATGTCCTTGTGCTTTTTGATCTCGGCCCCGTCGAAGTAGGGTGTGAACCATGCCTTCTGGTCGGGCACGGAGCTGGGGAGATCGGCGTGCAGCCGCCGCACAATCAGACCCTTGGCGGCTTCGTCCAGCGCGCCCAGCAGCGCGGTGAAAACCGGCGCGTGATTGATGCCGGCCTTCTTCTCCATGAAGCGATACAGCGTGCAGGCCTGCTCAATTGAGCGTCGGTAGCGGGCCGGCATTGCCTCAAGAACCTCCATGGTCACGATGCCGGCATACTCCGGTGCGGCTTCATCCGCCGCCGCTATCGCTGCGAACAGCGGCATGGTCGCGTGCGTCTCTTCCTCGTGGGTCAGGTCGTATAACGCCGTGCTGCAGGTGTCCGCCAGCGCCGTCAGCGTGTTGCCGGTCATCGCCGAAAATACGCCCTGGGGCACGTACAGGTATTCCCATTTACACGTGCCGGTGGACGCCGACTCGCACCACGCCACGGCGGCGCGCGCCTTGCGCGGCACGTCGCGATCCTCGCGGCCTTTGGTTTCGACCAAATAACAAGTGCCGGTCTGCGTCCGCACAAAAAAGTCCGGCGTGTAAAATGCCAGACGCTGGCCGGTGCCAAGATAATCTATGCGCAGGCATTGCGGCCCGGCGTTCTTGGCAAAGGCAGCGACATCCGGTGCGTTGTCCGCAAACTTAGCAAAGGCGACCTCGAGCTCGCGATTGCAGGGCACGAGGTTGAACAGCGTGTGCTTTGCCTCAAGTGCCGGCCGGCGTGCGCTGTGTGTCCCCTGGTATGGCTTCCAGTCGTACACCTTTGCGGGCGGCCCGGCCGGCACGCGCTGATCAACCGAAATAGTCCGCAGCCGAATGAGCGGCATAAAAGCAGCCAGGACGTGTTCGCGCACATCCGAGTCGCCCAGCCGGGACACGAGCCGCTCGTCAAACAGGCTGGCCTTCTGCTCGAACAGCAGGTCCTCGAAGAAGGTCTGCAATAGCGGCGCGAGCACTTGGTGCATGCTCCGCATCTTGCACACGCCCTGCAGAAACTTGACATAATAGGAGATCGCGCCCGGCCCAGTGGCCAGCAGCGGCAGGTACAGCTTCATCTTCTCAACGATCTCGCCGGTGATCAGGTGCCGCCCCTCATATTCTACCGTGGTCGTGCCGGTGGTGCCCAGTGGCAGCTTCTTATACTTCGCAACGGCCTTCTTCACATCATCCAGCGTCAAGCCCTCCAGCCGCGCCAACGTTTTGTGCGCCGCGCTCACGGTGGGCAACTCGATTTCCAATTCGCCAATATTCTTGCGGCCGGCATCCGGGTAGATCGATATGGTTGTTGCGGGCACTTGGCTGGCGTCAACGACTTCGATGGGCAAGCCTTCCTGCGCAAGCTCCTGCTGGTACAGGCTCGCAAAAGCCGGGTGCTCGACGATCGTCACCACTTCGTTCGCGCCCTGCGTTCCCGGCGGCGTCATGCGGCGCAGGCCGCGGCCCAGCGTCTGTTCCGGCAGAATATTCGCCTTGGATGTATAGGCGCGCAGCGGCACAACGGTCGTCACATTGCGCACGTCCCAGCCCTCGCGCAGCATCAGCACCGACACGATGCAGCGGTAGTGGGTCGTGTTGCTGTCCAACGCCCGGCTCAGTTCGCGCAACGCCTTGAGATCCTCGTCGCTGATTTCCTTCTCGCTCTCGACGAACTCGAGGCGCGCACTGATCCCTTTGCCGACTTTCTTGAGCTTGCCCTTCAGATTCGTGTGCAGGTTGATCGTCAGGCCGTTCAGTTCCGTGAAGGTCTCGTCGCTATTGAGCCGCGTGGTGATCTGGTCCGCCGCCGCGGTATCCTCGCACATGACGAACATCAGCGCCTTTTTCCCGCTCTTGGCCCATTCTTCCTTGCTCTTGCGCCAGCGCTCGTAGCCCAGCCGCAAATGCCGGTCAAAGCGGTAGGCGGCATCCTCGCTGGGTTCCTCATGCAGGTTCGCGGCCGCCGCGCCGATGATCGGCGTCTTGACAATCCCCGCGTCCACAGCCTCGCCCAGCGGCGTGTCGCACACGATGTGCTTGAACAACTGGCCCTTGTTGTCCTTGGGCGTGGCCGTGAAGTCCAGTTGCGCCACAATGCCGCCGCCCGTGCGCGCCTTGATCGTCTCATGCAGATACCTGACCGCGTCGCTCCAGGCCGAGTCGGGATCCCACAAATGGTGCGCCTCGTCGTTCAGCACCATGATGCGCCGGTGCGCCGTGATGCGGTCGCGCAAGGCGGCGCCGGTGTCCAGCGCGCTGGCCTTCGAGACGGCCGGCCCCATGAACGCGTAGGTCTCGCTTTCCTTCTTGCGCTTGGCCGTGTCGTACAGCCGGTGGATATTGGTCAGGTAGATCACGCCGCCGGTCGCCGCGCCACTGGCTTCGTCCTGCAAGACGACGCTCATGTTCCAATCGCCGCGCCATTCGGGCGGTATGAGCGGATCCTTGTCGAAAATCACGCCATTGCCGAAGTCTTCTTTCAGCCGTTCGTACACGGTCAGATTGGGCGCGATCATCACGAAATGCCGCGCCATCGGCGAATCCGACTCGCGCAATGCATGGAAATAACTCCACACCACGACCAGGCTCATCACTTTGGTCTTGCCTGCGCCGGTCGCCAGCTTGAACGCGTAGCGGCTCCACGCATCCTCATCCTCGGTCACGCCCAGCCCGGCTATGTCGGACACCGCGCCGCTGAACTCGGCCATGATCTGCGACAGGCAGGTGATCTGGCGGACTTCCGTCAAGTAGATCAGCGTCTCGACCGCCTCGCGCTGGCAGAAATAATAGCGAAACTCGTTCTCGCCGCCTTCGGCCGTTTTGATGCGATGTGGCCGCTCAAACCAGTAGTTCATCAATTCGCGCGACGTGTCGCTTGCGCCCACGTAGTTCACTTCGCGCCATTGGCGGATTTCACTGCGAAGATTATTGGCAACGATGATCCCCGAGGGGCGCCGGCCGCGAATGACCTCCGCCGGCGCACCAGCCGTTCCGCCGCTGGCCTTGATGCGGTGGGCAATCGGCTCTTCCCACGGCTGAAACAATGGTTCGAGCGCCGCCAGATTGACAAACAATGCTTCGCGTGCCGCCATATAATCCTTTACCGCAATGTCAATGCCCAGCGCGTGGCATAGGCAATTGCTATTGCCAAGGTGAAGCTGAATAAGGTTCCAATCAGGACATATTCAGCAAGGTGTGGCTCGCGTGTTTCTTTGTAGCGCAAAATGGATTTTGCGGTCACGAGAAAGCCAATGCCAGCCGCGTTGCCGGTGAAAATCATAAGGTAGATAAGTGCCCGCTCAAGCTCGCCAATGATGCGACCGCCATTATCAAGTCCTTCCGTCTTGACTATTTTTTCTTTCACCAAGCGCTGCACCACCGTGGCCACAAGGAATCCGGCGCCGCGCGTTGCGGCGATAAAGCCGGCGATCACAACAATGATGGCATAACCGCAACCACACCAGTCGCACGCGCCGCAAGTGTCCCAGGACAGCAAGAAAACAAAGGAGATCACAAGCACCAAATGCGAGGCCTGATCAATAACAAATGCCCAGGCGGTTTCCTGCGCGCGCGTCTTGCACGAATCCACCAAGGCGTGGGACAGAAACACGAAAGCGGGAATCTGCCACAGCGTCCAACATTGCAGCAGGGCATACACCGCCGCCGCATGGATCGCGGCATGCAGGGCCAGTATGGCCGGCCGCCGTTTGCCTTCCGCCATCCAGCCGGGTTGCAGAAGAAAGTCGGCTAGCATCTGTGCGCACACGAGCACTGCCATGAACCTCATCATGCGTCTTCCTATTTCTCATTATGCAACCTGTAGAGGTTGCTATTTATTTTGGCAACCAGCCAGGGAGCCTGTCAGCAGATGCCGCGCCAAACGTCGTCTCGAACCACGCCAAGACCGCTTTAACAACATCCCAATGCGCCCGCTCCAACGCCTTCTGCACTGCCTGGCGGGTTGGCTTCATCCGCAGCGATCCTGGCCACGCCTTGGCAATGTTGAGCTGCGTCCAGCCGTGCAGCGCCCCATGTACCGCGCGCGCCTCCGTCGGCGTCCAATCGCCGACAATGCCATCGAGCAGTGGTGCCACACATGTCCCCAGGCAATCAGAAGAGGCGCCACACTCAGGCGCGACCCGCAGCGCCATGCGCCCTTCGTCGAGCTGGTCAAGCGCAGCCCCGGACAACGTGAAGGCCGGCCCTCGTGATCCCGTTATCCCACGCTTGGACAGCGCCTCGACTTGGCCAATGCCAATGGCGATGCGCGTGTCATACCTGGATAATCTGAATGCCATCTTCAGCGCGCAGCGCAGCAGCAGCGCTGCCCGCAGACTCTGCTCCGGCCGCCCCAACAGCAATTGCCACGCATCGCCGCGAAAAAACGCAATGTCCTGCGCAATGGTATTCGGTGCTATTGCGTAGATCTCTTTTGCCGTTGTGCGCAACAGTTCAAGGCATTGCTCCAACTGCACGCCCGTAAGCTTGCTCGAATCAACAATGTCACCCGTCAACACCGCATACATTCTTCTTTCATTCTTCATACTTTCACCTCCACCGTGATGCTCGTGTCGCAGCCGAAAACATCCACCACCTTGACGCAGGCCGTGTACGTGCCCTTCTTTGGGTAGACATGCCCCGCGTCGCTGACGGTCTTCAAACTGCGATCTTTGCGCGTGCGGTAATCCTGCCAATGATGATTGAACGGCTTGTCGGGCTGCCAGTCGAAGTCGACCGCCCAGAAATCTATGAAATCCATGCCGCTCTTGACGGCGCGCTCCTTGATCGCCTCAAGCTCCTTGGTCGGCACCTCGGCCAGTGATGGCATGAACTTGGCCAGCTTGATGTCAACCGCCTTGCCCTTGTCGGTCGCATGGTAGACCGGCGCGGCTTCGAGCACGGCGACCTCGAGCCACGGCGGCGGGTTCTTGCGGTTCTTCTCCATGATCTCGCGCGGAATCTGGATCAGCTTGATCTTCACGCCCAGCTCGGATTCCAGCGCATTCGCCGTCAGCCGCAGCTCCATCTCGAACTCCCACGCCAAGCAGTAGCACTCCTTGCCGCCCGCGGCCTTGACCGCCTTCGCCACCTGCTTCACTTCATCGCGCGTGAACACCGAGTCAATGCCATCAACGTGGCACAAGGCCGTGCCTTTGCGGCCATGGATCAACGGCGACGGCGCGCGGCCTGGCTCGAACGCCTCGGCCTTGAAGAACTCAAGCACGATGCGCCGGTGCTCTTCATCCGCGCCATGCAGTTGCGATTGCTGCCACCATTGCCGCTCGTACCGGCCAAGGTTGTACACATCAAAAGCGCGATAAGGTTTGCCGTCGTCATGCAACTGCCGCTGCAGTTCGATCATGCGTTTGCGGCTGGTGTGGATGGCGAAGCGGCCCAAGTCGGCCATGATCCAGCGCCGGCCTAAACGTTCGGCCACAGCACCGGTCGTGCCGCTGCCGCAGAAGAAATCGGCAACCAGATCGCCTTCGTTGCTGCTGGCACTTATGATGCGTTCAAGTAAATCTTCGGGCTTCTGGGTCGCATACTTAGTATCCTCTATTGCTTGCGAATTAACGCCACGTATGTCATCCCAGACTGATTGTAGCGCTGGCCCTTTCATTTCGTCTAAGTATCGTTTGTACCTTGGCGTCCCTTTAGAGGTAAAGACGATCCGTCCTTCCAACATTAATCTGTCAATATTATCTTGTGAATAGCGCCAGTGATTGCCGGGTGGGGGTTCAAGCACTTTCTTGCCAAATCTTCTTGGTGGCCCGCCCCCGGTGGCTCCTAGTGAAGTCAACTGATATCTGCGTCCGGTTTCGTCCAGCAAGTTATAGTGGGACTCAATATAGGCCTCGCTGAGACCTGTGTAATGCTGATTGAATGTGAACTCCTCGCTCTTTGAGTAGAAAAGTAGAACGTCGTGGATTGAACCATATCTGTTTGGGTCATTGTGAGGCAGCGATCTCTTCCACACAACCTCGTTTTGAAAGGCGATCTTGCCGAAGACCTCATCCATAAGAAGCTTGAGAAAATGGCCGACATGGTAATCACAGTGCAGGTAGATGGTGCCATTTTCGCTTAGAAGTTCTTTCATCACGGCAAGCCGCTCGTACATCATGTGCAAGTAGCTATCCGTGCCCTTGCCCCACATATCGCGGTAAGCAACCATTTCAAGCGCAGACTGGTCTTTGCCGACCTCGTCGCTTTCGTCACCGACAGCGACATTCATGGTAAAATCCGCGCCGACATCGAACGGCGGGTCAATGTAGATCAGATCAATCTTGCCTTTGAACTGCTTCAGCAAGCTGGCCATGACGAGCTTGTTGTCGCCCCAGATGAGCATGTTGCGGAAATCATCGAGGCGCTTGCTGGTCTGCTCGAACAACTGGAGTTGGCCGGCGGCAGCGGCCTCGGAGCGCGGCTGGTCAATCGTCTCGATCTTCTGCATGGGCATGGCGCACGCGGCCACGTCCACTTCGCGCCGATTGCCGAACTCATCATACTTGCCCTC
>JAPLST010000469.1:64098-64449 GCA_026398485.1 bacterium | reverse complement strand
CCATCCGCAGGCAGCATCGGCGGTCAGGGCCTGACCGCCCTACCTCACCATCCGCAGGCAGCATCGGCGGTCAGGGCCTGACCGCCCTACCCTTGTGTGTGCGCAAGACGGTGGCGTCTGGATTGGGAGCCGCAGTTCGCAGCGCTGCTGGCACTGAGGCGGGGAAGTAGTCCGCTGATATTTGCGCTGATATTTGCCGTTGCTTTTTTGATGGGCTTATGCTATACTAATGCGCCGTTGCAGGTGTGCAGCGGTCATTGCGTTGGGTTATGTTTTTGTTTGCGGATCGATAACTATTTGTTTGGAGACACAACATGAAGCGCAGCATTTTCACCCTTGTTTTGCTTGCCA
>JAPLST010000469.1:55351-64048 GCA_026398485.1 bacterium | reverse complement strand
CCATGTTCTGCGTCAGTCGCGCCGCCAGCGCGGCCGTCATCCTTAGCGAAGGCTTTAATCAAGCCACGCTGCCCGCCGGCTGGTCGCAGTCGAATGCCACGCCGGTCACGTTTGTGACCACGAGTGCCAATCCCACCGCATCGCCGTACGAAGGCACCCATTTTGTGAAGTTTGACTCGTACAGTGCGTCCTCCGGCGTCCGCTCGCAGTTGATCTCGCCCGCCATGTCAACGGTGGGCAAGACGGACATCACGGTCTCCTTCGCTTGGTATCGCGACACGGCCTATGCCACCAGTTGGGATCGCGTCTATGTGCAATATTCGACCGACGGCACGACCTGGACGGATGTGGCCGTGTACCCGCGCACCAATATCGTCAACGGCTGGACCGTGCCGGTCTGCGCGCTGCCGGCCAACGCGACCAATCAGCCCAACCTGCAAATTGCGTTTCAGTTCGTCTCGGCCTATGGCAACAATTGCTATCTTGACTTGGTTCAAGTGCAAGGCACGGCACCCGGTGAAGTGAATCCGCCGGTGAATTTCACTGCCAGCACCGCCAGCAAAACGCTCATCAACCTGGCATGGCAAGCCAATGCCGCCGGTGACAACGTCATGATCGCCTCGAACGGCGTGGCCACCTTCGGCGTGCCGGCCAACGGCACGAGCTATGCGGTCGGCAGCGCCCTGCCCGGCGGCGGGGTCATTGTGTACAAAGGCAACGGCCTGGTGTACCCCTGCGACAATTTGACACCCGACACGCGCTATTATTATTCGGCGTGGTCGGTCAATGCGGTGACAACGTATTCATCGGCCGTCACGGCCAATGCGAAAACGTACGCGCCGGCCATTGAAACATTCCCCTATCTGCAAGATTTCAATGGCGCGTGGCCGCCCAGCGGCTGGAGCGTTGTTGACAACCTGAGCGCCGGCGGCGTGTGGGATCTGAACACGGCCTACGGCACCCCGAATTATGCCGGCGGCAACGGCACCTGCGCGGATGCCGACTCGGATTCCTATGGCGATGCGATGGACACTGAATTGCGCGCCACGTTTAATTTTACGGGCTTGACCCGGCCCGTCCTGAAATTCATCACCTCTTACAATGATTATGGCACGTACGACAGCGCCCGCACCCAAGTCAGCACCAATGGCGGCACCTCTTGGGTAACCCTGGCCAATTGGACGGCGGACATCAGCCCGAACGGCCCGGGCAGCAACATTGTCTTTGATCTGCAGGGCTTTGCCGGCCAGCCGAATGTCATGTTGCGCTTTTGGTATGTGAGCGATTGGGATTGGTGGTGGGAAGTTGATGACGTGTATGTTTACGACAAACGGCCGAATGTGTATCTGGAGCCGATCACGCAGAACGGCAGTGCGTATATCGGCAATGTGGCGAGCTACCCGTTGTCCGTTGAAAACGCATCCGGCGCCGCGCACAATTTCAATTTCCAATATGACAGCGTCTGGCCAGTCAACGGCGCGGGCTCGTCCGGCATGCTCGGCGACGGCGTGACCACCGGCATCACCGTCGGCGTGACGGTGCCCCTGACGGCCTATCCCGGCCAAGCCTGCACCACGACCGTGCGCGCCGTCTCGACCGACGGCATCCTCACCAACACGGCCAAGATGATTACGACCTGCACGTGGAATGACGATATTTACTATGAGCCGTTCACCACCTGGCCGGACGGCTGGACCAATTATCCGGTCGGCGCCGCGGTGGGTGGCTGGTATCGCGACGCAACCTATGGCGCCGCCGCGCACGGCAAGTTTGCCGGCGCAACCAACTGGCTGGTCTCGCCGGCCATCAATCTGGCCGCGTCCGGTCTGGATTACCTCGACTTGAGCTTTAAGTTTGGCTGCACCGTTGACTTGGTGAATGTTGAAGGCGTTTATATCTCGACCGGCAGCCGCAATCCGGCCGACGGCGCCTATGTCAAGCTGGAGGACATCGAATCCGAGGCGGGCTTCTGGATTCCGAATTATGCCAGCCTTATGGAATATGTCGGCAGCAATCCGGTCTATTTCGGCATTGCGTATCTCGGCCCGAATGACTGGCAATTGGTCGATGATTTCCGGGTGGCTGGCGCCAAGGTCGGCATCGGCAACGCCGTCTTGCTCGGCCCGCCGACGCTGCCGACGATCACCAGCTATGGCAACACCCTGGCCGTCACCGGCGGGATGTACTATGCCGGCGAGACGGGCACCAATGGCCCGGCGCCGTTCACCACGGCCGAGCTGGGCTTTGGCCCGACCGGCGCGGTGCCCAATAGCGCGACGTGGACCTGGTTCCCCGCCGCGTATCTTGGCGCCAATGGCGATTACGACATCTTCACCGCCGCACCGCAAGTGACCATTGCCGGCCCGCTCAACTATTGCTACCGCTTCCGGCGCGGCGCGGCGCCATGGGTCTATGGCGACTTGGACGGCAGCACCAACGGCTTCAACCTTGACAAGGCCGGGGTGATCACGGTCAACATGCTGCCGCCGCTGGGCGCGCTGCTGCGCAATCAGACCATCAGCACCGAATGGGCCGTGGGCCCCAGCTCATTTGTGAATCCGAGCAATGCGCCGCCGGTTTATTTTGAAACTGCGGACGACATCAATCTGCCGTACGATGCCCACCTCGCGTCGGTGCGCATGGGCGGTGTGTACTGGAATGCGGGCCGGCAGGGTTTGGAAGACGGCTTCTGGTTGCGCATTTACGGCAATGCCGTGACCAATCCAGGCACCATGCTCTATCAACAATATGTGCCCGGTTATGCCTGCGAACAAATGATCGGCGTGGACGCTAGTGGCTATAACGACTACAAATATCAGGTGAATCTCGCCACGCCGTTCCTGGCCCAAGCCGGCAACACCTATTGGATTTCGCTCCAACAGGAAACGCGCAACGGCACCTACTGGTCGTTGCTCGACTCGCCCGATGCGGTGCGCGGCCTCGACGCGTGCCAGCGGAGTGGCGCGGCGCTGGGCTGGTTGCCGTTGGCTGTGGATCTCGGCCTGGAAGTGTATGGCAGCGTGACCAATGCCGGTTTTGTCGCCGGCACGGTGCGCAATGCCGACACCTTGCTGCCGATTGAAGCCGCGCAGGTCACGATCACCAATGCCAGCTATATCAACGGCGTGCTGACGATTTCCAACGGCACGTATGTCACGCCGGCGCCGGCTGGCACGTATCACATCACCGTCACCAAGGCCGGTTATCTGCCGGCCACGGCGGCGGGCGTGACGGTGCTCGTCGGCCAGACCAACACGCAGGACTTCCTGCTCGAAGGGTCGCAGTTGTATGTCACGCCGACGAACATCACGCGCAGCATGGTGGTCGGCGAGGTGACAACCAACCTGCTGACGCTGACCAACAGCGGGCCGCTGGCGGTGGACTTTACGTTGTCCATTGGCAATTTTGCCACGAGTGCGCTGACCCGCCTGCGCAGCATCTCGCTGCCACGGTGTGACGGGAACTTCCCGCGCGGAACGGCGCCGCTGTCGTTCGCCCGGGCACCGAAAGCGGCCGGCCGTGCGGCTGCCATGACCAGCATGGCGCCCTTGGCAACGGTGGTGAAGGCCTACGCCTTCAATATTTACCCGGCCAGTCCCAATGCCCTGTTCAGCTTCATGACCGACGCGCCGGGCGCCTACACGACCATCGGCACGGCCAACACCGGTGCGAGCGGCTTTGTCTGCGGCGCGGGCTTCCTCGGCAGCGACTTCAGCCAGCTCTACGCCCTGGTGTACGCCGACAACGTGCTGGTCAAGGTCAATACCGCCACGGCGGTGGTGACCGACTCCCTGACCTGTACGCCACCGGGAGGAGCGACCGAGGGCTGGACCGGCATGGCCATCGATCCGACCACTGGCATTCTGTATGCCTCGGCGTATGGCACCGTCTCCAAGCTGTATACGCTCGACCGCACGACCGGCACGCCCACGCTGGTCGGCGAGATCACCAATGGCGGGCTGACCATCGGCATTGCCATCAATGCCGCCGGCCAAATGTACGGCTTGGATCTGGGCGGCGACGTGCTGATCAGCATCAATAAAGCAACGGGTGCCGGCACGGTCATTGGCTCAACTGGCTACGACGCCAACTATGCCCAGGATCTTGCCTTTGATCTGGATAACAATGTTTTGTATGTGGCGGCGTATAACAATGCCACCAGTCTCGGCGAGTTGCGCGTGGCCGACACGACCACCGGCAACACCACCTTGATCGGCGCCTTCTCTGCGTCGGGCATTGAAGTGGACGGCTTGGCGACGATGACCCCCTCAACCAAACCATGGGCGCAGGTGACGCCCAACTCCGGCACGGTGGCGGCCGGCGGCATCGGCACGGTCGAGGTCATCTTCGACAGCAACATTGTGTCGAATGATGGCATCTACACGGCCGAGTTGCAGATCAAAGGCACGCACGTCAATGTGCTGGCGCCGGTGCCGCTGGAAATGATCATTCCCGAGCCCGCCCTGACGCTGGGCCTGCTTGGCTTGGCACTGCTGATGCGGCGGCGCGCATAGTAGACTGGTCAGACTTGTCGAACGCGGCGGACATGTCAGACCTTCTGATTCTCTTCTGCGCGGCGGCGCTCGTGGGGGTTGCTCCCCTGGGCGCCGCCGCTCCTTCTGCCGCAACCAGCGGCTGGCAGCGCCTGAATGCCTTGTTCGGCGCGCCTCTGTTTCAGGACACCATCCTCTGGAATGATGCCGATGCCGCGGCGGCCGAACGCCTCGGCTTGGCACTTGAGTCGCGCACGGCGCAGCAAGCCAGTTTTCGCGCCTATCCGGATGCAACTGCCCGCCTGCTGGGCGCGCGGCCCTACTCTGTTGCCCTCTACGGCACCAGCGGCCAGGTCGCCTATCTCTCCATCATGTTTGCCAACAAAGGCGATGTCGAGGGCTTGTCGGTCGGCGGCGACCGGGATGCCTCGCGTGCCGATGCGCGCCTGCGCAAGAAAGCCTTGCAGACCTATCAGGACAAAATCCGCGCCGATGCCACCACCATCGAGGCCACCTTGACCAAAAGCTTGGGCACGCCGACGCAAGTGACCTTCGGCGAGGGCTCGCGCGACACGACCGAGCGCGCCTTGCGCTGGAACGCCGGCGTCCACAGCATTCTCCTGTCCTCGCCCAAAGACGAATACGTCGCCGTGCGCATTGTCCCGCGCGCCCTGGCCGATGCCGAAGGCCGTGCCCAGCGCATTGATGACGCCACCCTGCGCGCCACCTTGGCCACCCGCGTGCAGCGCCGCGCCAACGGCGATGTGATCATTGGCGACATCCCCATGGTGGATCAAGGGCCGAAGGGCTTCTGCGTGCCGGCCACCTGGGAACGCTACCTGCGCTACCTCGGCATTCCGGCCGACATGTACGTGCTCGCCATGGCCGGCGGCACCATGGCCGGCGGCGGCACGTCGCTCACCGAGATGGAGGGCAATGTCAAGAAGCTCGTGACACGCTATGGCCGCCAGATCGTGACTGTTCGCAAAATGCCCAAAACACGCTTCATTCAAGAATATATCGACAAAGGCATTCCGCTGATGTGGACCCTGGTCGTGCCGCGCGATTTTTACATGAGTTTAACCGCGCGCGCCGAAGAACGCCGCAAGGTCACCGATTGGACTGCCTGGAAAAAACAGCTGCAAGCCCAGCGCGTCAGCGCCGACTCCCTGCGCAAGCGCGCCGATGGCGGCCATATCTGCCTGATCATCGGCTACAACAAAACCACCGGCGAAATTGCCACGTCCGACTCGTGGGGCAAAGGCTTCGAAGAACGCTGGATGACCGAGGCCGAAGCCGCCGCCATCGGCGCCGAATATCTGACCGCCATCACCTGGTGAACCCCGCCGGCGGCGCGGCCCAGCCATCGCGCACATGTGTTTCTGCCCGTAGCCGACACACGGCGTGCGGCGTGCGGCACATCACTAAATTCTCGTGCGGCACGAGAATTTATGGATGCAAAGGTGCGGAAATTGTCGGCGGTTCCGTGTGCGTCGCCTTCCGCCGAAAGATGCGATCGGGAGCTTCTGCCGATCCGGAGATCGGCGTTCCCGGCACGGCGTGCGGCGTGCTGGACACGCATCATTCGCTTTCTGCGTCCACCGATCCCGCCGTGCATTGTTTTTGTATTACTTTGTTCGCCGCGCACAAAGTAATTGACTTTTTTTCGCAAAAATGCTCTAGTAGGAGGCGAACAAAATCCCGTTTAACAATTCACCCACAGGATGCTCCAATGAACAAACTCCACCCTCCCCTAATGCTCGTGCTTGCGCTGCTGCTGTGCGGCATGACCAGCGTGCGCGCGGCCGCGCCCGCCGTCAAGGCCGATGCCGTAACCACCGCCATCGCCGCGGCACCGGAAGCCAAGACCGAGGTCAAGGCACCCGCCGTGACCGAGGCGCCGGCCGAGTCAACCTTGGCCAATCTGCAGGCGGCCTACAACGGCGAATCCAATGCCAAGGCCAAATACGAAGCCTTTGCCAAGAAAGCCGATGAAGAAGGCTATGCGGGTGTTGCCACTCTCTTTCGCGCCGCCGCGCAAGCCGAAGGCGTTCATCTGGCCAGTCATGCCAAGGTGATCAAAGCCCTCAAGGGCGAGCCGACCGCCGTGATCGTCGCGCCGGAAGTCAAGAGCACCAAGGAAAATCTCGCAGCCGCCGTGGCCGGCGAGACGTACGAAAACCGGACCATGTACCCGCAATTCATCAAGCTGGCCAAGAAGCAGAAGAACAACCAGGCTGTGTTGTCCTTCACCCGCGCCATGAAAGTGGAAGCCGTGCATGCCGCGCTGTACAACACGGCGCTCGCCAGCATTGAAAAATGGAAGACAGCCGACAAAGTGTTCTTGGTGTGCCCGGTCTGCGGCTACACCACGGATGACGCCACGCTCAAGAAATGCCCGATCTGTGCCGAGCCGCGCAAGAAATTCATGGAAGTCAAATAAGCGGCGCTGCAGCACATTGCTGATTGCATGACGCTCGCGCAACGACGCTGGGCTGCGCGGGGTTTGTGGATGTTGTTGTCCGCAAACCTCGCGCTTGTCCTTGGCGGCTGGGCGTGGAACTCGATCCACGGCACGGAAGGCAATCTTTTCGACCCGCTCAACGCGTCCGTGCTGCTGGCCTGCGGGCGCGTGGCCGGCCTGCTGGCGGCCTTTTTATTGCTGCTCCAGTTCATGCTGGTCGGGCGCATTGCCTGGATCGAGCGGGTCTTTGGCCATGACCGGCTCGCGCATGCCCATCACGTTGTCGGCGCGGCATTTCTGCTCTGCCTCGTTGCGCATCCCCTTCTGCTCGTCGCCCATTTTCAGGACGAGGGCTGGTGGGCTAAAGTTCTCGACTTCTGGCAGAATTGGGACTATGTCGCGCTCGCCATCATCGCCGCACTCATTTTTCTTGTTGTTTCGATTTCTTCATGGCAGCTTGCGCGGCGGCATCTGCGGTATGAATGGTGGATGTTGATCCACGTCAGTGTCTACCTCGCGCTCGCCCTGGCGTTTGCCCACCAAATCATGACCGGCGGCGATTTCGTCGGGCATCCGCTCTTCACCGCCTACTGGGTCGGCCTGTATTTTTTTGTCGCGGCGAATTACGCGTGGTATCGCGCGCTGCGCCCGCTGCTGCGCTACCGGCGCCACCGCTTTCACGTGGTGCGCATCGAACGGGAAAGCGACGGCATCACCTCGGTGTACATCGGCGGACGCGCGCTGCAGCGCTGGCGCGCGCATGCCGGCCAGTTCGTCCTGGTGCGCTTTCTCACGCCCGGCATGCGCTGGTTTGCCCATCCTTTCTCACTCTCCGCCGTGCCGGACGGCAACAACCTGCGCCTCACCATCAAGGCGCTGGGCGATTACACCCGCCGCATTCCCAAACTGGCGCCCGGCACGCCGGTGTTGCTCGAGGGCCCGCTCGGCATCTTCATTGCCGACACCTGCCGGACGCGCGCCGCGGCGCTGATTGCCGGCGGCATTGGTATCACGCCCATCCGCGCGCTGGCCCAGGAACTGTGTGCGCGCGGCATGCCCTGCACGGTTCTCTACAGCGTCAGAAAGGCGGGCGACGCCGCCTTGGCCGGCGAACTGCGCGCCATACTCGGCGCACAGCCCCATGCCGTATTCCATCAAATTGTCGCCGATGAGCCCGCGTGGCCGGGCGAACGTGGCCGGCTGGATCAGCGCATGCTGGCGCGCCTCGTCCCGGATATCGCCGCGCGCGATGTGTTCATCTGCGGCCCGCCGCCCATGTTGACCGCTGTCCGCCGCGCCGCTGCCGCACTGGGCGTGCCGCGCCGCGCCATCCATTACGAGCGCTTCGCGCTGTAACCGGGGCGTGGGTAAAAACCACGCGCCGACCCCTCCCCCACTTCGCCTGCTTGCCGCGTCTGCAGCTTTTTGCTGACGGCGTTCCGCGCGATGTGCTGCACGCCGCACGCCGTGCGGCGGCTACGGGCAGAGATACCGACCGCTGTATGTATTTCCGCATCCGTGCGGCGGAGGGAACGCCGATCGCCCGATCGCAGCATCTGACGAAAAACACCGCGCACGGAACCGCCGACAATTTCTGCATCTCTGCAACCATAAATTATCGTGCCGCACGAGAATTTAGTGATGTGCTGCGCGCCGCACGCCGTGCGGCGGCTACGGGCAGAGATACCGACCGCTGTATGTATTTCCGCATCCGTGCGGCGGAGGGAACGCCGATCGCCC
>JAPLST010000469.1:41073-55261 GCA_026398485.1 bacterium | reverse complement strand
GATTCCCGACTGCGCCGGTGCTGTAAAGCGGGAGAGGGCTTCCATGCCCCGATGCAGCAGAATCGCCGCACGGAGGCGGCTCCCACTTTTTTTGCATGAAGAGACATCCACGGCCGCAAAAAAATGATGAGTGATGAATGATGAGTGATGAATGCAGAACAAGAATAATATTAAATGATACATGCTTACTAATGAATGTGCTTACTTGGTGTCACGCCAATTGTAGCCGCGGGCGCTGACCGCGGCTGCAGAAACCGCCCTCACCGCGGGCGGCTACAAGGACGCTGCCAAGTAGAAAGCGCACTCATTAGTAAGTGTTACAGGACACTCAGCATTCATCATTTATTTTCTGCGTCCACCGATCCCGCCGGCGGCGATCGGTGGGGAGCAACAACAAACACCAATCGCCGGATCCGGGTGCCTGTTGGCCGTTGACAGACGTGTTAATTTATGATATAACATGCAGTGAATACAACTAACAAGAAGGGAGCATAGCCTTGTTACTCTCAGCCCGCACCACAACCGCCTTTCTGTTCCTCGCCCTGCTGGCAGCCAGTCGCTGCCTGGCAACGGATTACTTTGTCGCCCGCAACGGCAGCGACAGCAACGATGGTCTGACGCTCACCGGCGCATGGTCTTCGATCAACCATGCCATCGCCGCCAGCGGCACCGGCACGCTCGGCGCACCGGTGGTGATTAATGTCGGCACCGGCGTCTTTGTTGAATATTTCAGTGCCAACGCCGCCGTGCACATCCCGCCCGGCAAGGATTATGTGCAGTTGCGCGGCGCCGGCATGGATGCCACGGTGATCATGAGCGATGCCACCAAGCTATGGCGCATGGGCTATTCGGCCGTCGTGCGCAGTTACAGCAACAATCTGAGCATCAGTGATTGCACCCTGCGGCACGGCTTGCCGCAAGGGTATCATTGGGCATCCGTGCTGATGATCCGCTATGCGGCGGCGGCGCTGGTCAGCAATGTCTGGCTGGATGCGCGCGAGACGACCCGCGCCTTGTTGTTCCTCGATCTCGCCGCCAATGCGCGCGTGACCACCATCAACACACTGATCACCGATGGCGGCGGCTGCAATATCTGCCACAACGGCGCCAGCACCTCGATGGGCATCGTGACCAACTGCACGATCATTGGCGGTTATGGCGGCGTGCAGGCCGATGCCGGCGTGTGCCAAGTCAGTCGCAGCATCATTGCCAATATCAAGGGCAGCGCCTTCTACGGCGGGAGCACCGTGCAAGGCCGGCAGTGCTGGCTGCGCGCCAATCATCGCACGACGGAAGGCAGCGGCAGCGCCGCCCAGTGCATCACCGGCACGGTCATGGCGTTTGTCGGCCCCATCAGCGGGCAAGTAAGCTCGCTGTCCTACAATCTGCTCCCCGGCAGTGATGCCCGCGGTTATGGCTTTGCGCCCACGCCACTACCCGCCGCGTTCTTCCCCGCCCAACCCACCAACACGGCCCCCGGCAGTGATGCCAGTGTCAGCGCCACGCCCATGTTATCCGGCAGTCCGTTCACGTGGCTGCTGCAAATCAGCAACCGCAGCGACTGGATCACGTTTGCGACCGTCACCACGGCGGCACCGTTGACCACGCTGGCGTATGCGCCATCGCAGCGCGCACTGTATCCCGGCCAGCGTTTTTATTGGCGCGTGCGCTATGCGGACGACCGCGGCGTCTGGAGCCCGTATTCCGCGCCCACCGCCTTCATCGTCGCCGACACCAATCTGCCCGTCTGGACGGTGCCGGTCAACGGCATGCTCATCACGACCAACGTCACGCTCAAGCCGGGCTTTTATGCCCTGCCCGGCGGCCTTGCGCTGGCCGCGCACAACATCAGTTTCAATGGCAACGACTCGATTTTTTATGGCACGAGCATGACCGGCTTTGGCATGCGCGCCACGGGCTACTCCGGCTTGACGGTGTCCAACATCACGCTGATGAACTACTGGTATGGCATGGTGTTGCGCAACGGCGACAACTGGCTGCTGCGCGAGGTGCAGGCCAGCAATAACCGGGTGTATGCCGGCTCGATGCTGTTTCTCAACGTGTGGGTCTGGAAAACGCTGACCGATGAAAATCTATGCGGTGGCATATATCTCGAGGGCACCCGCGACACGCGCGTCGAGCGCTGCACCGCCACCAATCAGCAGAACGGCATCAGCCTGGTCGACGGCGCCCGCTGCCTGCTGCTCAGCAATGACTGTAGCGCCAATGTCGGCTGGGGCATTCACCTGGCGTCGACCGACTATTCGCGCGTGGTCTGCAACCGCGCCGACCGCGGCAATCGCGGCAACGGCGGCGGCACTGGCGCGGATGCCACCTGCTTCCTCAGCATCCATCAATCCGACCACAACGAGATCAGCTCCAATTCGTTCACGGATGGTGGCGACGGCGTCTTTGAGTGCTGCCTCGTGCAGGGCAGCGCCAAGAAATCCGGCTGGAATTATTACGCCGCCAATGATTGCCGCCGCGCCACTCACAATCCGATCGAATCAACCTTCGCCTTCAGTAATATGTATGTCGACAACATCTGCGACGACGGCAGCCACGGCTTCTGGCTCGGCTACACCCATTGCTCCGTGGTTTCGAACAACGCCATCCGCGGCAATTATGGCTGGGACCATCCCTCCGGCATCGTCATTGAACACGGGCGCGACAACCTCATCTGCAACAATGACATCGTCAGCAACTACGCGGCCGGCATTCGCCTGTGGACCGATGACGACAGCAGCCTCAGCTATCTGTACCCCGATTTGCGCGGCTCAAAAAACTACACCATTCGCGGCAATCGCTTTCTCGACAACGGCTATGCCCTGTATTGGGAAGACACGACCAATACGCTGGTCTACAACAACCTTATGCTGACCCAGCATACCGCCTTGGTCTATGGCTATCGCTCGACCGGCTCATGGAATATTGCCAAGACAGCCGGACAAAACATGCACGGTGGCGCATTTCTGGGCGGCAACTATTGGCCGGCCTACAGCGGCCAGGATCTGAATGGTGACGGCCTCGGCGACACCTTGGTGCCATTCACCGACTTCGGCACGATCATGCCCGGCGATTTTCTGCCGTTGACCGACGTGGTGCCGGAACCAGGCCTGCTGGCGGCCCTGCTGCTGCTTGGGTGCGCGCGCCGGCGCTAAACACTGCTTACAGCGGCACCATCATCGAGAACGCCAGCACGAAAATAGCCACGGTCTCGGTCATGCCCAGCACCACGAAATTCTGCGCGAAACCCTTGCCCGACTCGCCAAAGGCATCGCAGGCGCAGGCCGCGCCCTTGCCTTGGTACAGTGCCGACAGCCCGATGGCAATCCCGCCCACCACGCCCATGGCAAATTTCACCATGAAATTCTCCGGCGTGGTCGGCACGGCCGTCAGTTTCATCTTCAACAAAATGAAGGCGTAAATGGTCTGCGTCAGCGGCGCGCCAACAAAACCGACAATCAAGAAGGGCGCCGCTTTGCCTTGCATATAGCACCGTTTCCATGCCCCGATCGCCGCCATGCCCGCCACGCCGGCGCCCCAGGCCGAGCCAATCGCCGCCAAGCCCAGCACTGCCACGCCGCCAAAATCACCCAGGCGGATCATCAGATTGGTTTCCATATCATCCTCATTGTTGAACTATGAACTACGAATTATAATTTATGCACTAGCTTCCTTGCCCGCAGGTTCCTGCTGTGCCAGCGGCCGGTAGCGATGGCCGCTCCATTCCAAACCCAGGTGTCCCGAAAACTCCAGCGTGTTCAACCGCAGGCCGTGCACAATCACCGCCAGCAGTCCCAAGATCATGTTGAGCGCATGCCCGGCCACCAAAATCAACGCCACCACAAAGCCGGTCGCGATCGTGTTCATCCCGATCTGCTGGGCGATGGCGTTGAAGGCCTGGGCCGTCGCCGCGCCGGCAAAGCCCACCGCAAACAGACGGATGTACGAGGCAATGTCGCCGAAACAATTGATCACGCCAAAGGGAAATTGAATCATGGCCGCCACCAGCTCCTCGCCAACCTTGCCCCACACGGCAAATATCACGGCGGTCAGGATGGCCACTGCGCCAAAATAGCCGACCCAAGACGGAAACGGCCGGTTCAGCAACAATGTGTTGGCGGCAAAATACATGGTGACCACAATGCACGCCCAACTGACTTGTTCGAGCGCGCGCCATGAATTGATGATGCGGTAGGCGTTCCAGAGATGTGCCAGCGCCAAGTGCACCAGCGCGATGATAAAGCACACATACACGGTCGCTTCAAAATTGGACGTGTCCAGCACCACGAATTTTTTGAGCAGCGCGTGGTGCGGGAGCGGAATGCTGAAATAGGAGCCGGTCAGGACACCCCAGACCACCGTGGCGATGTTAAGCACGTACATCAGGTACAGCGGCTGCTTGGGGATGACGTTGCCTTTGCGCCATTGGATCAAAGCCGTGATGGCCAAAAACACCAGGCCATAGCCGGCGTCACCGATCAGCATCGCATAGAAGAGCGAAAAAAACAGATAAAAGACAACGCTAATGTCGCGCTCGTGATAGCCCGGAAACGTGTCAATGAAACTGAAGACGGTCTCGACTGGCTGCAGCCAACGCGGATTGCGAATCAAGGTGGGCGCATTGTCATCCGGCCCCGGCTCCTCGATCAGCAGGCCCCAGCCGTGCGCGTGGGCGGCCGCCTCGATCGGTGCGACCGCGGTATGCGGCACAAAGCCGCACAAATACACGAGGGTCTCGACCCGGCCGGTCGCATCGCGCGCCTGGGCAAGCTGCAACTCGTCATTGAGGGCGCGGCGCGCGTGTTGCAGGGCCGGCACGGCGCCGGCGTGCTGCGCCAGCAGCGCGCGATCCTCGGCTTGCTGCTGCTCGCGCGCGGCCAGCGCGGCGCGCAATGCCGCCGGCGCCTTCTCCGGCAGTGCCACGGCCGCCAGCGGCACCTCAAATGGCGCATCACTGACCAGCACAAACGCCAGTGTGTCTTTGGTGCGGCGCACTTCGTGCAGCACACAACCGGCCGGGATCCTCGGCACTTCGCCGATCGTGCAGTGGTACAACGCCACCTGCACGCCCCGCGCGCGCAATGCCTGTAACTGCTGTGGCTCGAACTCACCCCAGACCGCGAGTCTGTCCAGCTCCGCGCGCTGCCGCGCAATGTCTTCGTTGCGCTGTGTCATGCGCTCGCGCACGGCCAGCATCTCCCGCACCAAGACCGCCGCTTTTTTCACCGCGCCGCGTGGCACCGGCGTTTTCGGCGCATGCAACTGCAGCAGCTCGATCACCGTATCCGTGTCGCGCATTGCGGCCGTGACGTCCGCCGCCGTGGCATGCTGCGGCTTCTCGGTCGCTTGCACGTGCAGCACGCCCAGCGCGCGCAACTGCAGCAGCGTGGCCTCCTGCGCATGCGCCAGGCACACCACCGTCACTTTTTTCATGGGGACAATCATGGCAGTCTATTGGTCAAATATCATTGGTCATTGGTCATTTTTCATTGGCGCCGCGCAGGCGGCGCTTTTTGGCGGTGGCGATGGATGCATGAATGATTTTACAGAGCTGCTGTGTTTCATCCTGCAAATCCGCCAGTAATCATGCACAAATTCGCTGGTGCTTTCCGCCGCGCGCGCCTCGGCATAATTGGGCGCAGGCGACGTGCCGGCCCGGATGATCTGTTGGGCAATGTGGCGGCCCGCCACCGTCTTCGGCAGCGCATCCGCCAAGCGCAAAACGCGCACGGCATGCTGCACCAGCCGCTGCTGCAGCTCATCCGCAAAACTTGCCGGTGTCTGTTCCAGTGCCGTCATGCCCTTCTGCCATTGATACTTGACCAATGACCAATGATCATTGATATATGGTTTGCCCTCATGCCGCTCCTTCCATCTGCGCCTCGCTCAGCTTGGCCTTGGCAATCTTGCCGCGCGCGACGGCATTGGCCATCTGGTCGCCCAGGTAAATCTGAATCATGCGGATATTGCCGAGTGCGGCCGGGATTTTTACTTTTTCAAACAGGTTGATGCGCTGGATCGTCGTGCGCAATTCGCGCTGCAACAATTCGCGCTGGCGCTCGATAATCGCGCGCTCAAGCCGGATGCTGGCCAGCTCCTGCACCACCGCCAGCGCGCGATCCACCCACAACGGCGTGCTAAACAGGTCATAGTCATTGACCTTGAAATGCGCGGCAATGAAGACCGGAATGATCACGCCGGCAATATTGGCCTCGCGCGTCTCGACCCGCTCCAGCACCAACTTCTCCTCGAGCGCAACCGGCTCGGAGAACAATTGCACCCAGCCGGCCAGGGCGGCGCGCACGCGTGCCTCGCCCTGCTGCTTGTCCGCCAGCACCCGTTCGATGCGCCGCACTTCCTCGACCAACTGCTGCTTTTTCAGTTCAAGGGTCGGCAAGAAGCGGCGGTAGCGCTTGAGCGCGTCGCGCTGCGTCTTCAGCTCGTTCTTGGTCAGTTTCAGCTTGGCCATTGCGTGTCCAATCGTTCTCCGGCCACAATGCGGCGCAGTGCCGAAACGTCAAAACGGTCTTGCTCGCGCACACTGGCTGATTTTATCTTAATCAGTGCTTGCGCATTGAGATGCGGCACGCGCAACGGGATGCCGCCGGCATCAATGTCGGTCAGGGCAATGTCCGCAACAAGATCATCATACGAAAGGCCGACAATGCGCACAAAAACATCGATGGCGAAGCCTTCCATGACGCGAATCGCGCCGGGTTCATCAGTAAAGTCATCGGGCGTCAGTTCGCGCGCGGCACCCGTGCCATAACCACGCAGACAGGCCAAGACGCGCTCGATGTTGGCGCGCTCATGGCGCACCAACAAATCAATGTCAACCGTCGCGCGGCTCCAGCCGCACAAGGCGCATGCAAGTCCGCCGATGACGGCAAATTCAACTTTAGCGGCCAGCAGCGCGGCCAACAATTTTTCGTATGGGCTCATCATTGATCTTCTTGGTGACGCCGGCATGCAGCAGAAACTCGGACAAATCCAACGCCTGCCGCCATGGGTCGCGCGGCCGGCAATCCCCGACGCATTTCCGAATAATGCTGTCGGGATGCGCGCTGCATGGTGTTTTACAGGTGCTGTCCATTGCTTTACTTCTTCGGCCAGTATTTCTCGATCAAGCTGCCTTTGATGCTGACTTCGTTTTTGTCGAAGCACTGCGCCAGGATTTCCCAGCACAAATCCAGTGCGCGCTCGAGCGGAATATTGACCGACAAGGTCATCAATTCTTGCTCGAACAAGCCACCGTATTTCAGCAGTTGCTTGTCCCACGCGCTCATCTGGAAGCCCATCGCCATTTTCTCCTGCGTGTCGCGGCATTGGGCGTAAAGCTGGATCATCGTGTTCATGATCGTGCGATGGTCGTCGCGCGTCTTGCCGTTGACCTGCTGCTTCAGGCGGCTGAGCGAGCCAAACGGCTCGATGCGCCCGTTGCGCAGGTAAAACTGGCCTTCAGTGATGTAGCCGGTGTTGTCCGGAATCGGGTGGGTCACATCATCGCCCGGCATGGTCGTCACCGCCAAAATGGTGATCGAGCCGGCGCCCTCGAAGTCAACCGCCTTTTCATAGCGCGCCGCCAGCTGGCTGTACAAGTCGCCCGGATAGCCACGGTTGGACGGCACTTGTTCCATGGTGATCGCGATTTCCTTCATGGCGTCGGCGAAGTTGGTCATGTCGGTCAGCAAGGCCAGCACGCGCTTGCCCTGCAAGGCGAACTGCTCGGCCACCGCCAGGCACATGTCGGGCACCAGCAGACATTCGACGGTCGGGTCGGCGGCGGTATGCACGAACATGACTGCGCGCGCCAAGGCGCCGCGCGCGTCGAACGTGTCGCGGAAATACAGGTAGTCATCGTGCTTCAGGCCCATCCCGCCGAAGACAATGATGTCGACCTCGGCCTGCATCGCGATGCGCGCGAGCAGCTCGTTGTAGGGCTCGCCGGCCACCGAGAAAATCGGCAGCTTTTGCGACTCGACCAGCGAGTTGAACACGTCAATCATCGGAATGCCGGTGCGCACCATGTTGCACGGAATGATGCGCTTGGCCGGGTTGACCGACGGGCCGCCGATCTCGACCCAGTTGCCGTCGAGGGCCGGGCCGCGGTCGCGCGGGATGCCGCTGCCGTTGAAGATGCGGCCCAGCAGGTCGCTGCTGTACGACACGCGCATGGCATGGCCGAGGAAGCGCACTTCGTCATTGGTGGCAATGCCGCGCGCGCCGGCAAAGACTTGCAGCGAGACGTGGTCGTGTTGCAGGCGGATCACCTGCGCCAGGGACACGCCGCGCGACGTGCGCACTTCGGCCAGCTCGCCGAACGCGACGACGCTGGCCGCCACGGTAATGACGTTGCCGGAAATCTGAAATCTGCAAGACTCGCGTATGGACTTTCTGCATTGCCGCACTACCCCATGATTGCCGGCGCGTCAGGCCGTGCCGGCGCGGGTGATTTTTTCAGTGATCTGCGCCTCGAGTGCTTTAAACTCGGCGGATTCGAACTCGGTCGGGTTCCAGGTCTTGTACAACTGGGTCAGCTCGAGGAAGAAGCGCCGCGCGCTGTCTTTGTCGGCAAAGCTGAACGTCGCATGCAACACTTCGGCCACTTTGGCGAAGACATGGCGCTGGCGCTCGAGCGGCGTGGCCGCATCCACTTTGTCAAACGCGTCCTGCTGCAAATAGGCCGCATCCAGAAATTCGGATTTGAGATAGATGACGAAATCATCCAGGGCCGTGCCTTCCTCGCCAATGACTTTCATCATCTGGTTGACTTCGCTGCCGCGCCGCAAAATGCCTTTGGCGTAGGCCGCTTCGGGCTCGTTCACAAAATTGGCGTACTTACTCCAACTTTCCAGCGGATGAATCGCCGGATAGCGCCGCGCGTCCGACCGTTCGCGCGACAAGCCGTGAAACGCGCCGACCACTTTCAACGTCGCTTGCGTCACCGGCTCCTCAAAATTGCCGCCGGCCGGGCTGACCGTGCCGCCGACCGTCACCGAGCCGAGCGTGTCATCGTGCAGGCGCACCACGCCGGCGCGCTCATAAAAACTGGCAATGATGGATTCGAGATAGGCCGGGAATGCCTCTTCGCCCGGAATCTCCTCGAGCCGGCCGGACATCTCGCGCAAGGCCTGCGCCCAGCGCGAGGTCGAGTCGGCCAGCAACAAAACTTGCAACCCCATCAGCCGGTAATATTCCGCCAGCGTGATCGCCGTGTAAACCGAGGCCTCGCGCGCCGCCACCGGCATCGAGCTGGTGTTGCAAATGATGATCGTGCGCTCCATCAGGGAACGGCCCGTGCGCGGATCCTCGAGCTGCGGAAATTCACGCAAGGTCTCGACCACCTCGCCGGCGCGCTCGCCGCAGGCCGCGACAATCACCACGTCCACATCGGCGTAGCGGCTGATCAATTGCTGCAAGACCGTCTTGCCCGCGCCAAACGGGCCGGGAATACAGTAGGTGCCGCCTTTCGCCACCGGAAAGAACGTGTCAATAATCCGGCATTTGGTGGTCAACGGCTCGCTCGGGCGCAGGCGCTCCTTGTAGGCGCGCAAGGCGATTTTCACCGGCCACGTCTGGGTCATGCTGACCGCGTGGGTGCGGCCATCGGGCGCGACCAGGGTGGCGATCCGGTCCGCCATGGCATGGGTGCCGGCGGCCGCAATTTCCTTGACTTTCCAGACGCCCTGCAGCGCCAGCGGCGCCATGATGCGATGCGTAAAAATGCCTTCCGGCACATGGCCGAGAAACGAGCCCGCGCGCACTTCGTCGCCCACTTTTGCGGTCGGCGTAAACGCCCAGGTCTGGGTGTCGGACAAACTCGGCAGATACGTCCCGCGCTTGAGAAAGAAGCCGCACTGCTCGGCCAATTCCGGCAGCGGATTCTGCAACCCGTCAAACACTTTGCCGAGCAGGCCCGGCCCCAGTTGTACCGCCAGCAGAGTGCCGGTGAATTCAACATTGTCGCCGACTTTCAGGCCGCGCGTGTCCTCGAAGACCTGCAGGTCGGCGTAGTCGCCGCGCACGCGGATGACTTCGCTTTTCAGCCGGTCGCCATTGATCAGCACGAAGGCGACTTCGTTCTGAATCACACTCGATGAAAATTCAACGGTAATCATGTTGCCGTTGACTGCCACGATCCGTCCGTTTTTTTGACTCATGCTGTGGAAACTCCGGTAAGCATCACATCCAGGAATGCCGCGCCGGCTTCTGCGTTCAGCGCCTGCCAGCGTTCCAGCAGGCGCAGTTTCAGCAGATACCCGAGCAGCACGGTAAAATCAAACGCGTGCGCGACGCACAGATTGTCAAGAAACGCCCAGCGCGCCTGGTCGAGCGCAAGCTCGGCTTTGAGCGGGTCCTCCAGTTTGACGCATTCCTGCACCAGCGCGCGGGTGTGCTCGTCCACCGGCGCCGCCGCGCGCAGATACGGCGCCGCCTCAAGCCCGCGGCGGGCCGCGCGCACCGTCACCAGCGCATTGCGCAGGGCCGTGTCAAATGCGCGCCACGCCGCGGCCGGGCCGCCCGCTTCGTCCGACCTGTCGGACTCGTCCATCGCGGCCGCCAGCGCGCGCAGGTCGGCGGCCGGCAGCCAGTCGCGGCACAAGGCCCGCACCGCATCGCTGCCAACCGGGGCAGGGTCGCCCAAGCGCAGGTGCGGCAGCGTTGCCAACACATAATAATAGGCGGTGCTCATGCTCTCACGACTACCACGGTCGTTGGTCCACAACCACTATGGTTGTTTGTGCGTCGCCGCTTTGTTGAGGATGTCTGCCAACATGGGATTGACCAGTTCGCACAGCATCTGCACGATCACATCATCGGTGAAGTCGTAGACAACGTTCTTGTTGGTGAACGCAATCCGGAAGCCGGCCTTGATCGTCGGCAGCGGATGCAGCTCGACGCCGTGCTGCATGTGCTCGCGGAACCGATCCAGGAAGAATTCCGCCAGCGGCGTGTAGTCATTTTCACTGACAAACACGCGCACGCCGTCGGCCGTGCTTTTTTGCAGATCGGCCTGGCTGGCCAAGCGCACCAGAATCTCCTGCACGACCGTGATCGGCACAATCTCCGGCATGGCATCCTTGATCAGCGCCTTAAATTCGCCTTGGATCGCCTGGCGCAGGTAGATCAGCAAGTCGCGCGCGGCCTGTTCGAGCGACTGCCTGCTGTTCTCAATCAGTTGCGCGGCGTTTTTCTCGGCCGCCTCAACGATCGCGACGGCCCGCCGCTCCGCCTCGGCCACCCGCTGCGCCGCTTGCTTGTCCGCGGCGGCCAGGCGCTCGCGCGCCGTGACATCCGCCTTGGCGACTGCCTCGTCGTGGATTTTCTTCAGCAAACTGTCCAACTGCTCGGCCATAAGTGCATCTCCCGATGTCAAACAAAATATGCGGCGCGGCGCGCGTGCGCGTGCCGCCCGCACCGAAATTCTTTACCAGCTCAGTAGTATAGCAATTTTAGTGCGAAAAAGAAAATGGTTGGCAGCTTGCCCTTTTACTCAATCTTCTTCACCCACGATCCCGTCAGCGGCGTGATTGGGGGGTCTGGCAGAAGAGATGATGAAGATCCAATATCCAACACTCAATATCCAAGGGTGAAATATCTGCGCAGAACTTCATCATTGATTATTCCTTGTTGGATATTGGATATTCGTATGCCCTGAATCACGTTAACAGCAAGGTCGTGGGGGTCTCTGCGGGTGCGCGGCAACGTGGCCGCGGCGCCGCCTCTGCCGCTGCTGCCCCATCCATCCATTCATCCACCCTTCCATCCTTCCAATTCCGGCACCGGCCGCCCCTGCGCCCGCGGTGAGCTATTCCTTGGTCTTGCCCGTACCGCTGGCCGCTTCTTGCGCGTCGAGCTGGTTCAATCCTTCGCGCGCCGCGGCGCAGGTTGCGTCAAACACCAGCGCTTTCTCAAACAATGTCCGCGCTGTGCCGGTGCGCCCTTGCGCGCGGTACACAAACGCGAGCGTGGTCAGCACGCTGGGTGACGCCGGCGCGCATGCCAAGGCCTGCGTCGCATAGGCCTCCGCCTCCTGCGCCTGCTGCATGCGCAGGCACAACTGGGCCAGTTGCACATACGCGTCGGCCGGCGCCGGGCTCAGCTGCGTCATTTTTTTGAGCCACGTCATGGCTTGTTCCTCGTAGTGCTGATTGACGTCCTCGTCCGCCGTGGCCAGGCTGAAATACAGCGCCGCGACAGCCTGCTGGATCCGCACATCGCGCGGCGCGGTGCGGGCCGCATCCACCAAGGCCGCAATGGCTTTGTCGGTCTGGCCGGCTTTCAGCAAGGCCGTGCATTGCGTGCGGCGCGCAGTGACATAATAGGGCAGGAGCGCGGCATCGCGCGCGGGATTGATCTGCGCAATCGCCAATTCGGCGCTGTGCCGCGCCGCCGTGGTGTCACCCGCGCTCAGATACCGGCGCGCCAGTTCCGTGTGGGCCTTGCACAGCCAGGCGCGATCCTGCGTGCGCTCCGTGATCCAGCGCAAGTGCGCCACCGCGCGCGCCGTCTCGTTCGCATCCTGGCCGCAGGTGCGCGCCAGTTGGTAATGCACATACAGTGAATCGGGAAACAGCTCGACCGCCTGATGCATCGTGCGATTGGCCGCGCGCATCTGCCCCTGCAAATAATAGGCGCTGCCCAAACCGTACCAGTACGCCAGGGTGCATGGCTCTTGCTGCACGAGCGCGGCATAGATCGTCGTGAGCCACGCCAGCGACAGCGTGCCCGTTGGATTGCTGCCGGCGCGGTCGAGCAACGCGGTGTGATACGCAAAATCCGGGTGCGACATCATGGCGCGCACCAGCTTGGCGGCGGCCGGGTCGAGGCGCAATTGCGTCAGCCAGGTTGCCCGCGCGACCGCCGCCGCGCGCAGATACGCGGCGCGCAAGTCGGCCGGCGGCGACGCCGTCGGCAAGTCGGCCGGCACGGCGCCGGCGGGGTACACGGCGCACAGCCGCGCATATGCTTGATCACTCGCGCCCAGGCTGATGTTCATGGCGCGCACATCATTGCTGGCGGTTGCCGCCAGAAATGCGCGCCGCGTTGCATGATACTCGTCAAAGGCCCGGTCATACGCCAGCCGCACATCCTGCTCGTAGCGCACTTCGGCTTGGGCGCGCGCATCGGCGGCCGCCCGCCAGGCCGTTTTCAGCTCGGCAGTATCATACACGGTTTGCGGGTGCGTTTGCGGCGCGGCCGCGCCGCACAGGAGCGTGACTGGCGCCAGCAGCGCCAGCACCCACCAGCCCATCCATCGTCTAGTGCCCTTCACGCATTGCCTCCGCGCGCGCCGTGATGGCGGCGTGCAGCCACGCCTTTGCGGCCTGCACCTGCGCCGCATCCGCACCCTTGACGACCAGCACGCAACACCATTGCCCCGCGCTGCACGACGGATATGAGCCGATCTCAACCGCCGGAAAGCGCGCCACGGCCGCGTCCATCACATCCGCAAACTCGCTCTCCGCCAGTGCCACCGGAAATTCCAATTCCACAAACGGCGCATGCGCCAGCTGCGCCGCCACGTGCGCAAACATGCTTTCCACCAGCTCCGGGATACCCGGCAAGACAAACACATTTTCGACGGCAAAGCCCGGCGCGCCCGTGTTCGGGTTCGGAATCAATGCCGCCGCGCGCGGCAGTTCCGCCATCACCAGCCGGCGCGCGCTGACCCGCTCTTTATAATAGTCATGCAGGATGCGCACCGCCTCCGGGTGCGGCTCGCACGGCACGCCGAACGCCAAGGCCACCGCCGGCCGGGTGACATCATCCGGCGTCGGCCCGATCCCGCCGCAGACAATGACATAATCAAAGGCGTGCCGCAGCGTGTTGACTTCCGTCGCAATCTGCCCGATCACATCCGGGATCACCACGATACGCTTGACCAGCACGCCGATCTCTTTCAGCGCGCAGGCCAGAAAATACGCGTTCTTGTCGCGCGTCCGCCCCGACAAAATCTCATTGCCAACAATCAGTATCGCCGCCTGTTTGTTCATCATCATGTATTATACCACACCCCTGCTTTTTGTACGTGCTGTTCGACCTTTTCTCCGCACGCACGCCCGGCCGGCCCACCGCGGAAGATGCTATCATATTGCACTGCAATGCTTTATATTGATTGGCACACCACCTGCCATCCAATATCCACCAAGACTGCTTAACCTGTCGGGCTTGAAATTAT
>JAPLST010000469.1:13345-40999 GCA_026398485.1 bacterium | reverse complement strand
TTAACCTGTAGGGATTGAAATTATGACCATGCCACTCAAGAGAATGCAGCGCGTATGCCTGAAGTGCTTCCACAACTTCAACGCCCATGGCCGCTACAACCGGCTGTGCGGCCGCTGCAAACACCATCAAATCAACGGTCTTGAGATTCACCGCGTCATTTTCCCGTGGACATGATGTAACGCGCACGCCCGGCGTGCGCCCAGTCGAGTTGCTGCTCTGCCTTGTGGTGTTGCTCCTCCCTGCTGCGAAGTCGCAGTGCTCCAAGCGCCGTGAGTGTTCCTCCTCTCTCACGGCGCTTTGCTTTTGCCGTTGGCATTGTGCTCAACCGCCATTTGTGTTATTATGTGACCGTCAGCTATAATACAATGCGCAATCATTAACTACGGGAGTTTGCATGAAAACGATGTGGGTGACCAGTGTGGTGGTGGGAATGCTGATGGCGCGCAGTGCCTGCGCCGATAGCGTCTGGGCACTTGAGGCCAACGGCATATTGCGCGAAATCAACCCGGCCACCGGCGGTCAAATTGCGCAACACACGCTGGATGGGGGTGCCGTCGCGTATGGCGGCTTGGCGTATGGCGAGGGCTACCTGTGGGCGGCGCACACCAATGGCGTGCTGCAAAAATTCGACATAGCGACCACGGCACAAAGCACGTCACACACCTTGCCGGGCGGCGGGCCCTACGTCGGCTTGGGCTTTGGCGACGGATATCTGTGGGCGCTCGAACACAACGGCATCCTGCGCAAGATCAACCCGGCGACCGGTGGCCAGGTGAGTGAACACACGCTCGGCGGCAGCACATTGTTCAGCGGCTTGGCGTTCGGCGCAAGCTATCTGTGGGCGGTCGAAAGCAACGGGATCCTGCGCCAGGTCAACCCGACAAACGGCGCGCAAGTGGGCAGTGAACACACCTTGATGAGCGGTATTGGCGGTCTGGCGGAGGGTGAGCAACTCATCTGGGCGATTGATGGCGATGGCATTCTGCGCCGCTACAACATCACCAATTTCACGGAATATGGCGCGTCGTTTGACTTGCCGGGCGGGCCCTACACCGGCCTTGAGTACATTCCCGAACCGCTATGCAGTGCGGCGGCCGTGTGGGGCGCGCTGCTGTGGCGGCGCCGGGCGCGGTAAGGACAACGAACGTCAAACTATAACTGTCCTTGGTGCTTGGTGCTTGGTTACAGGACTTAAAGGACATAAAGGACTTAAAAGACTACGGACTAAGAACTAAGAACCGCTGCTCACCGCTTGCTGATCACGGCAGCCGCCTTGGCCGGCGCCTTGGCGGCGGCGGGCTGCGCGGGCTCGTCCTCGTCGTCGGCGCGCGGGCCGAGGCCCAGTTTCTGCAGATGCTGGCCGATCTGCTCGCCGATCTCCGCCACCAGCGACGGCACATAATGCCCTTGCTTGAAGTAGCCGCCGTTCGGGTCGAAAACGCTCTTGAGCTCCTCGACCAGAAAGGACGGATCGGCCGTGCGGCGGAAAATAGCCGAGATCAAACGCGTCATCGCCACCATCCAGCTGAAATGCTGCAAATTCTTGCTGTTGATGAACAGCTCGAACGGGCGCACATGGCCGCCGGCCTCGGTGATGTCGTTGATCGTGATGTAAAGGGCCTGGGCGGAGAGCGGCGATTTCAACTTGTAGGTCGTGCCGTGCAACTGGATCGGCCGGGCACTCATGAAGGCGGCATCGGTGGATTGCAGGTCGGCCTTGGCGCGCGCCGTGGCATCGGCAGGCGCCGCGGCCGCGGGCGCATCCTTGCTGACGAGCACGCCGCTGATGTTGGCGTTGGGGCGAAAGGTGGTGCAGCCCTTCAGGCCCTTGTCGAAGGCCAGCAGGTAAATATCGCGGAACGCGGCGAAGGGCAGGGTGGTCGGCACATTGATCGTCTTCGAAATCGAGCTGTCGACATACGCTTGCAGCGCGGCTTGCATCTCGATGTGTTCGCTTGGGCTGACGGCATCCGCCGTGACAAAATACTTCGGCAGCGTCTTGGGGTCGGCGTGCGGATGCTTGGCGCGGTACACGTTGTAGGCGTAATCGCGGACTTCCTGCTCGATCGTTTTGTCACCGCCACCGGCCAGCATTTTGCGGGTGTAGGACAGGGCGAAGACCGGTTCGAGCCCGCTCGAAACATTGCCGGCAAACAGCGAGATGGTGCGGGACGGGGCAATCTGCCGGTCGGGGCAATCGACGTCAAATGCGAATTGCGAATGCCGTGCTGGCGGATGCCCTCGCGAATGTCCTCGGGCAAGGCGGTGATGAATTTGCCGGCGAGATGTTGGTCGCGCTCCAGCGCCGGAAATGCGCCTTTCTCCTTGGCCAGCTCGCTCGAGGCCCGATAGGCGGCATGGCAAATGGCGCGCATGACCTTGCCGGCTTCCTCGGCGGCCGGCGCGGTGCCGTAACGCAGGCCGAGAAACACCAGCATGTCGGCCAAGCCGGTCACGCCAATGCCCATCCGGCGTTTGCGCAGGGCTTCATCGCGCTGGTGTTCAAGCGGATATTGGGAGATGTCAATCGTATTGTCCAGCATGCGCACCGCCGTGCGCACGACCGCCTCGATGGCGGCATAATCAACGGCCGCGTCGGGCGCGAACGGGCGCGCCACAACGCGCGACAGGTTGACCGAGCCGAGCAGGCACGCGCCAAACGGCGGCAAAGGCTGCTCGCCGCACGGATTGGTCGCGCAAATGTGCTCGCAATAATGCAGGTTGTTGTACTGATTGACGCGGTCGATCAGGATGATGCCGGGCTCGGCATAGTCGTAGGTCGAGCGCATGATGCGATCCCACAGGTCGCGCGCCGGCACGGTTCTGTGGACGCGGCCGTCGAAGACCAGATCCCACGGCTTGCCGGCTTTGACGGCCTCAATGAAGGCGTCCGTGACGGCGACCGACAGGTTGAACATCTGCAAACTCTGGCCGTCGCGCTTGGCGTCAATAAAGGCCTCGATGTCGGGATGCGAGCAGGCCAGCACGGCCATTTGCGCGCCGCGGCGCTGGCCGGCGCTCAGGATCGTGCGGCAGGTGGCATCGAAGACGCGCATGAAGCTGACCGGGCCGGAGGCATGGGCCTGCACGCCGCGAATGTAGGCGCCGGCCGGGCGCAACGTCGAGAAATCCATGCCGATGCCGCCGCCTTGTTTCTGGGTCAGGGCCGCATTGCGGACGGTCTCGAAGATGCCTTCCATCGAGTCCTCAATCCGGTTCAAGACATAGCAATTGAACATCGTGACGCGCTTGCGATTCGTGCCGGCATTGGCCAGAATGCGCCCGCCCGGCAGGAATTTGTAATCGCGGAGACACTCGAAAAAGGCACGCTCCCAGTGGTCACGGTCACGCTCGTACACGGCCAGCCCGCGCGCGACACGCCGCCATGTATCCTCGACCGTTTGGTCAATGGGCGTGCCGTTGTCCGCGTGGTAGCGGTATTTCATGTCCCAAATCTGCTGACTTATATCTTCCAACTGCGCCGCAATCATGGCATGCGCTCTCCTCTGTGCCAATATTGCTGAAAAATCAAATAAATACTACATCTCGCTTCTGCGCGTACTGCGCTCCACGAGATATTGACAAGCATAGCACAGGCAATCATAAAAAGCAAACAGGTGTCAAGCGGCCAAATGACCAGCGTCAGCCATCCCGCGCAAACCACTGTAGAAAGGGAGGATAGAGCACGGCGCGGGGCCGGCCAAGTTCAGAACTTCGCGCGGATTCCCTATGGTGTTTTGTAAAATATTACAGTGCAATGCATTGCGAAATTAACCGGGCAAGAAGCGAGTGTTCATAGGCGTGCGGCATCGGGCACCCTTGAAGTTGCCGCCTTGAATTCCGCATGGTGCATCTGAAATACCCGAAAATTTTATTTTTATTTCAGGCGATTTTCGCACATTATTTGACAAACGCTGCGGAATATGATAGGCTCTTGCATCGCTGATATTTTTGGTGCGGAGTTTTGGAAATGGTATTTGTGAATTTGAATATTAGTTGCGACGCAGGCCACTTTCCGCGCGCCACTCTCCGCGCGCCACTCTCCGCGCGCCACTCTCCGCGCGCCACTCTCCGCGGCTAGTTTTTGTTGCCTCTTGGCGCATTTCCGCGCCGCACGCTTCTTTTTCCACACAGCCCAGTGCTTCTGCTTCAGCCGTGGTAGCGTTGCACGTCTGCGCACAATCAGCCTTAACGCGCGCCGCAGCCAGATCGCCGGCGTGCCGCCTCATGTTTAACGTTCCCATGTCACTGAGGTATCCATCATGCTGACGCGCTTTCATTCTTATACCATCGTGTTTTTGTTGGCGGTCAACTCCGTGCGGGCATTCGACAACCCGGTGCTGGCGGCCGCAATCAACGCGACCGCACAGCAGGCCGCGCGACAGGAATATGTCGCCGCCGCCACCGCGCTCGCGCCCTTGCTCACCAATACAGTGTATGAGACCGAGTTCGCCCAAGCCTGGTGCACGCAGCGTGAACCATGCGCGGTGTATTATCACAATCAATGCTTCTGGTGGTTGCAGTGTGCCGGGCAGAACGTCGGCACGGATGAGATCAATCGCGTGCTGGCAACCTATGCCGCGCCCGCGCGTGGTCAACGCTGGCCCGCCTACAAGTGGCTGCATGACCGACTGCTGGTCGCCTGCGCGCGCGACCCGTGGGCCAAACGCGCCGCGTGCGAGCGCGTCGTGCGCTACGACCCGACCGATCCGCTGCGCATGGCTACCTTGCTGCACGTCCTCGCGGATGCGCCGACGAATGAGGTGGCGCAATGGCTGGCTGTCTACCAAGGCCCGGCCTTCCCCGAGCTGCTGTTGTTACAAGCCCGGCGGGCACAGCGCGCCGGTGGCAGCGCGTTTCCGTTCGCCATCGAATGTCTTGCGGCGTTTCCCACCGCGCGCTTCGACCAAGTGCGTGAGGCGGTTGAGCTTGCCCGCGCCGCGCTGGATGCCGCCAACGCGCAGCAGGTGCGCAGCTATTACACCACCATTGTCACCGCCAGTTTGAAACAAGCCAACGATGCGGCGTGTCTGCCCACCTTGGCTTATCTGATTAATGAGAAGAAGCGACTGGAAGCAGTCCTGCCCGAGTTGCGCGCAGTCAATGCCGACCAAGGTGCCGGCCAATGACGCGCTCAGTGGCACACCAAACCCAGCGTGGCAGCGGCATGCGCGTTGCTTGGAATCCCGCCCTGGCGCGGACCGCCTTCTTGCTGTTGCTGCTGCCAGTGCTTGCCGCCGGCGCCGCGTCCTTCTTTGGAAAAGGGGGTGCCACGCCCGGCGTGGCGGGGGATTTCGCTGCCGACACCTCACTCGCCGACGCCTACGACACGTTGACTGCTGACCCCGATCGCGGTGAGTCCCTGGCCAACCAATACGAGGCATTGGCCGCCGAGGCCAACCGCCGCTGGTCTTTGGACCATGGTGCAACTGGTGGCACGGCCTGTGCCGCATCTGCCTGCGCCACGAACAACTTCACCAGTTTGCGCGATGCCTACGCCAGCCTCGCCGCCCAAGAAGCATTGCTGCTTCGCCTCGCCGACCCCAGTGATCCGCTCAACGACCTCGAACGCTACCAGGCCGCGCTCCGCTTGCCGGGCATCGCTCGCCAAATCTACGACCGCGCCTACTTGTACTTCTGGCAGCGCGACTATGCCCGCGCCGAGAAACTCTTCGGTTTGCTGGTCGCGCCCACCAACCCCGACGGCTTCACCAAAGGCAACAGCCACTATTGGTTGGCCCATCTCTTGTATGCGCGTCATGGCGATGCACAACAGGCCTTGCCTCATTTTCTTCAGGTGCACGCCTATCCTGCATGTCTTGTCTTTACCGCCTGTGCCTATCTCGAAGCTGCCCAGATATATCATGGCATGGGTCAACGCGACATCGCCTTGGCTTTGTATGCGACGCAAATCCCCTCCATTGATTACTGGCGAAACGAACACAGCGCCGCCACGGCGTCGCTGCCAATTGCATTTGAACAAGGTGACGTCACCAATGTGGCTGTCCAAATTGTGCGCTTGCAACGTGCCGCTTGTGTTTTGCATGCAAATTGCGACAGCATCATCATGGCCACGCGTCGGCGTCTGGCGCGCACATTGCCCGCCTCGCATTGTGAAGAACTTCTTGCATGGGCGCACTACTGGTACTCGCCTATGCAGTATGAAACAGAGCGCATTCAGCGCGCCATGAGCCAACCGGATCTTGCGTCCAACAGCGCGGCCCTGACGGACATGCTTCTGCACGGTTGGCCTAGTATGGACGAGGTCGCGCAATGCCAGCCCGAAATCTTGACCAACAGGCCACTCTCAAACAACATATTCCCGCAGCGCCGCCGGGCCTTGCCCTAAATGTGCAAAGATCATTTAAGCAACCAAGCACTAATAGATGAGGAGGTTCACAATGTCCGCTAATCGTTGCTCTCTGCTGTATGTGTCCGTCTCCGTCTCCATGCTGTGCGTGCTTGTTTCGCACCTTGCGATTTCGACAAGCGCCGCTGCCATGCAGCAACGCGTGATCAAGTACAGAAACAGAAACGGTGTCTGGGTTGACAAACGCCATGGCGCACTGGCGCCGTCGGCGCGCGCATCAAATCATGCGCCTTCTTCCTTACCCGCCGATGTCTTCCCCGCCACGTCCTTGGCCGACTGGAAAGTCAACCCGGCGTCACGCAACCTGCGGCTCGCCTGCACCCCGTTTCATTACGATGCCGCGTTTGGGCCGGATGTGGATGTCACCTTGGTCTATGTCCGCGAGCGCTCGATCAAAACCATAGTCGGCAGGCAGTGGTCCTGCAATTATGACAGCTATTTCGCCTGGGATGGCAATAATGCCTTGCGCGTGTTGCGGCCGAATGGCGTGACGCTGCGCTATGAGTGGCAGTCCTCAGGTCAGATCATCTATCCAAACCGTTCCGACGACCGGCTCTATTTCACCACCAGCAACCTCTACATCATCCGCCCCGACAATTCCTATGAGGAATACAGTTTGCAGCATCGCGCGCTCAGCGCGCTGGCCGATGACCGCGGCCTGCGCCTCGAATTCCTGCGCGACGTGGACGGCACCTTGCAGGGCATCGTTGACGCCGCCGGCGCCACCAGTGCCGTCGTCATCGCCAGCGGCCTCCTGCAGCAAATTGTCGATCCACTTGGCCGCGTCGCCACATTCACCTACAACGGCGAATGGCTCGATCAAGTCATCAGTGTCGCCGGCGAAACCAACTCCTTCGAGTATGACACCGCCAATTTTGCCGTGTCGCACATCGCCACGCCGGCGCTTGATCTCTCCATTTCAGCCGGCTACTCGCCCTTTAGTACCAATGCCTTTGGCATAAGAGAATGGTGGCAATTGACGCTGCTCAACGACGTCAACGATTATCAATGCAGCTACTCCTGGACAAGTTCAAGCGTTGCGCCCAGTTACTATGAGGCCAGGCAACTGACCACCTGCGTCCGGCCAGGCAGTGGCGGCTATTGGACGAACGCAATTACCCTGCGTTGCCAGCGCACCGATTCCGACGCGCGCAATGGTGATCGTGTCGCCAAATACTACCTGCAAGGTCTGACCGTGCTCGCCGAAGATGAGATGATCGGCGCCACAGCAAACCCTGTCCGCCGCGAGTACTTCTCCGCCGACGGCTTCCCGCTCTACACGGTCGAGCCGCGCGCCGCCAATTGCCATGTCATTACCAGGCACAGCTACAACGCCGCGGGCCAAGTCACCGAGACTGCCCAGGGCGTTTGGAATAGCAGTTCCTTGGCAGCCGTGCTCTCCGGCGCGACTACATCATGGATCACGCGTGTGCTCTATCAATGCGACTACGCCGACAACGGCGCGCTCATCCGCCAACAGACGCCGCGCGCCACGGATTTCTATTACTACACCAATCTCGTCATTGACACGGTCTGGGGCGCATGCGCGACGGTGCAACTCTGCCGCGCCCACGTCTCGCAATCCGGCGCGGCAACCATCTATGATTACGATGCCCGTGGACGTCTTGTACGCACCACGCGCTGTGCCCGCCCGGCTGTCTTCACCCAGTCGCCCGCGGGTGACCTCTATCTTGTGTCTACATCAATCTACGCTGTGGCCGTCTACTTGGACGCGTCGCAGGACCGTGTCACTTCGTACGCCTATGGCGCTGACGGCTATCTTGCCGCGCAGACGAACGCAATTGGCGCCGTCACGCACTTCAGCCATGACGCCGGCGGCCGTGTTGACTTCGAACAACTGTCCGGCGTCGGCGGCTACGCCGTCACGCGCAGCTATGATGACGCCGATCGCATCACCGCTGCGCTCGACTCGCGCGCCGGTCTGTCCCTCGCCAATTCCTACAATCGCTTCGGCTTGACCAACTCGGTCAACGCTGCCGGCGAGCGCACCAGCTTCGCCCTCGATACAGCCGCCGGCCGCGTCACCGCCGTCAGCACGCCCTATGGCCGCGTCGCTGCTTTTGGCTATCCCAAGCATTCCGTCCCCTTGCCCCTTTCCTCGGCCGACACCTTCGGCGACACCGTCTACACTTACGCCAACAACGCCTGCCCGCTGGCCACCATCGCGCCCGACGGCTCCGTCTACGCGCGTGCCTATGACCTGCACAACCGGTTGGTCGCCATCACCAATCAATTCGATGGCATTACCGACGTTCTGCCTGATACTTGGAACCGCGCCACCGCCACGGTTGACCGCGTGACCGGGCTGTATGCCGAATCATCTTACGATACCGCCGACCGCTTTGTCGCCGGCGCCGACAGCGCCGGCGCCTGGCGCTCCAACGTCTATGCCCACGACAACCTTGTCGCCGTGCACACGCCGGATGGCGTCGCCTCGCTCGAGTATGACAACTTCAACCAAATCGTCAAGTTCACCACTCCCGCGGGCTTCTGGGTCAGCAATGTCTACGACAAGACCGGCTTCCTGACCTCCAGCATTGACGCCCTCGGCCGCGTGGTCAGCCGCGCCCGCCACGGCGTCAGCGACCTGCCCGCCTCCGCCACAGATGCCCGCGGCGCCTGCACCACCTTCAGCTATGACGCCGCGCGCAATCTCACCAATGTCGCCCCGGCGCTCGGCGCCCACACCGCCATGCGCCACGATGCCATGGGCCGCGTCACCTCTGTCGTGTGCGGCGTTAGCGACCTGCAAATGAGCTACGACGGCATGGGTCGTATCAGCGCGCGCCGCGCCGGCTCTGGCGCCGGCGCCCGTGCCGCCACTGAATACGAGTACGTGGCCGCGCAGCCCAAGCCCGCTCTGATCCGCACCTTCTACGAGAACAGCATTGACAGAAGCGGCGTTCCGCGTAGCCTGTCGAATTCCTACGATGCCTGCGGCCGCCTCGCCTGCGTCACCGACCCGGCCGGCAACAGCGTTTCCCTCACCTACAATGGACTGGGCCAGATCACCGCCATTGCCGCGCCGGCCGGCCGGTCCGCATCATTCCAGTATGACGCCGCCGGCAGGCTTACTCAGGAGTCCGACTTCCATGGCCGCGTTTCCAGCCTGTCCCACAATGCCAACGAGCGCACGACCGTTGTCACCCGCCCCGACAACACCAGCATGACAACCGTGCGCGACATCATGGGCCGTCTCGCCTCAATCACCAGCGCCGGCGGCAATAGTCGCGCCACCACCTTCGCATGGCGCAACGATGGCGTGCTGCGCGCCGCCTCCTGCACGCTCGCCGGCGATACGGTCAGCGACGCCTATGCGCTCAACCTTGCCGGCGAGATTCTCGGCCGCACCAGTTCCTACTCGATGGCCGCCGCCGGCCCATTCATCATCAATTATGGCTGCGACGCCGGCGGGCTGGTCACCAACATCACATCGCCACTGAGCGGCTTTTCTTATCGCGAAATCGATCGCGACGCCCTCGGTCGTGTCACCGCATTGAACGCCGCCGCGTGTGCCGTCACTTGCACCTACGATGCCAACAGCCGGCTGGTCCACGCCGCCAAAGGTGATCATGCCATGGACAGCATTTCATACGACCCGCTTGGCCGCATTACCGCGCGCACCATCAGTTCGGACAGGGATGAAGCCACATTCGTGCCGCGGCTCTTTGTCACCAATTCGTTTGATCACTGTGCCCCGGCGCGCTTGCTGGCGCAGACCATGACCTGCTATGGCAAGACGACCACCAGCGTCAGTCGTGTCTACACCTATGACCTGCTCGACCAAGTGTGTGGCGAAGAAATGATTGCCAACGGCACGCAGGCATGGTATAATGCCTACGCGTACAATGGCTTTGGCGATATCATCACTTGCAGGAACGAGGTTGTGACCTACACGGGCAACAGCACCATCACGCGCGGCACGGGCGGCAACGCCGTCAACTATCGCTTCGACGCGCGCGGCAACTGCACCAATGTGGGAGCGGCTGCCACGCCGCGCTTCTTTGACTACGACGCCGACAATAATGTCATCGGCGCAGCGGTCGGGCCGACCAACTGGACCTTCCGCCACAACGCCCAGAACCAGATGGTCTATTCCAAGCTCAGCGTCAAGGGCGACACGGCCGACGAGCGCTGCTATCTGTACGACGGCCTCGACTGCATTGCCGAGCTCAAGCCGGACGGCACGCTCCTGCGCCAGTTCATTCGCAACGGCAACATCGCCGGCGTGGTCGCCGAAATCATCCACAACGACGAAACTGTGGCGCATGAGTTTCGCAATGCGACATTCTACTACCACTACAATCATCGTGGCGACGTCATCGCCGTCTCGGCCGCCGACGGCACGCTGGTCTGGCAGTGCGACTACGACGCGTTCGGCCTGCCCTTGAGCATTGACCCCGGCCCTTTCACGCCGCGCTTCAGTTTCAGCACGAAGCGCTACTTCGCCGAGTTCGGCGCGTACTACTACGGCTACCGCTGGTACCTGCCCGAACTCTGCAGATGGATGCAGAAAGACCCGCTCTCGGCTGAATTGCTCAACAACGATTTTGCATTCAACTGCAACAACCCAGTCTTCTATGTTGATGAGGATGGCCGCGTGCCGTGTCCAATCACGGACATAAGCCAACTGCCCTTTTCTGATAAGATAAGAAAGGAGTCGTTTGACAAAGCCACTCCGCAATCTCGACTTGCCGCCTACAATACACTTTCTCAAATCCAAAAAGAGGGCGGAACACCCAACGGTGAAATTGAGATTAAAGGCGAGCGTGTGAAAATCACTGCTGGCGTAAAATGGAATTGCGACATACCTTCACGAGACTCAGCACTTTCCTCTGGATTGAAAGGATTATTGGAAGGCAGCAATTTCAAGTCATCTTCTCACTTTCCCGGATCGCCATCTTTGAACGAAACAGAGTATAGAGACGGGACCTTTCAGTATGATACGGACCTTACTAACCCCAATGAGGGCATTCCAGTGGGCCTAATTACAGGCCCTCCGATAAGTGATCCGCAAATCACAACTGGTTTGATAGGTCATGTTGCCGACGCATCCCTACAAATAGCAGGACACTCATTGAGTGCCGATGTCTACAATGGCTATAGTTCAGGAATATCTCCACCAGCGCCGCCGCCCGGCGGCGGCGCGACGCCCTCAACTGCGGCTACTCCGAATCCCCAAGCACAGCAGGATCCACCGCCGCCAGGCGGCAATCAACCCCCGAGCACCAAGCCCGAACCGCCGCCCGGCGGCGGCAACGGTAGTTGCAATGAAACCAAGAAACCGTAAGGAATGGCACCTGGAATCACAATCCTAAGACCATTACCAGATCACTACATTGGAGTGACACCATGAGAACCAAGTATTATCTGCTGATCATTGGGGCTGTGCTGGCATTGTTCATTACACTGGTGCTTGGCACGCTCTACGGTCTTTACCTATTCTTGAAGCCCAGCGGAATTGTGAAGATTACCACGACGGCCATTGATCGCCGGGATCACATTGCATTTGATATCCGTGTGGTCAACCTTGATACAAGCAGATATCTGTCTAACTATTCCTTCTCCTTTGTCAGTTATGAGAAGGGCGCATACAAGGCGATTCTTAAGAGCGTTGTTCCTGCTGTGGTACACACAAATACATACTATGTATTTGGACCAAGCAACTCATGGGATGACCAAGTAATTACACTTGATCCCCACCTGAAGTGTGGCCTCGGAGAGTCAATATGCGCGCAATTCACAATCATGAAGAATACTAATAGCACTATAACAGAGATACATGGCAGTGTCGGCTACCGAGGACAACGTATTCTGGAGCGCATATTGCCCCGCATCGTGGAAGGTATAAAGCCAACCGATTATGTAGCTGAGTCTTTTAGGTCTTCATGTACCAACCAATAGCACGTTGTCAGAAGAGCCGTGCTGCCCGCAACGAACACGAATCCGCCACCGCCGCCCGGCGGCGGCGCGACGCCCTCAACTGCGGCTACTCCGAATCCCCAAGCACAGCAGGATCCACCGCCGCCCGGCGGCAATCAACCCCCGAGCACCAAGCCCGAACCGCCGCCCGGCGGCGGCAATGGCAGTTGCAATGAAACCAAGAAGCCATAGAAAATGCTAATGTCCACCCTATGCACGTTATGAAAATAAAACCTTGGTTACTCTTCATTAGTTCGCTGACCGCCTTCTTGGCATTTCTAGGAAGTGGCGCATTGTGCCTATTCTACTGGTATTGTCATTCCATTGGGGGCGACGGCATTGTCAAAATTACAAGCCATGCCGTTGACGTTGGCGACCGTATTGCCCTAAAGGTGAGGGTTGAAAATGTAGATACCACCAGATATTTGTCGAATTTTGGCTTTTCTTTTATGTATAACCCAGGGGCATACGATGTTAGAGTATTCAATATTACGCCATCAGTTGGCTTCACGAACATCTACTATGACGGAATGTTGTATGAGCACATCGTGAAATTACATCCCGAACTCTCATTGACATTGGGACAAGCAATTATCGCCGACTTCCTCCTATTGAAGTATACCAACAGTTCCATTCGCAACCTGCGCACTGATGTGCGCTATCGCGGTCAACGCACTGTGGAAGTTCATCCTACCGACTATGCAATCGAGGAATACAAAGTAATAACCGAGCGCTAATGTCACTCTTGTTTTTGCGACTTTACTCTGGTCACACTTGGTACGCCAACCGCCACAAGTGTCAATCAAAATCCACCGCCACCACCGCCCGGCGGCAATGAGCCACCTAGCACCACGCCCGATCCGCCGCCCGGCGGCGGCAATGCCGACTGTCACGAACACGCCAATAGCGCCAGAGTCTGATGGCATGCATAACCATAGCAGCGATATTTCACAGGAGGTAGCTATGTTGATTACTCCACGACAGTTCTATAAAGAGCTCATATTCTCACTATGCGTGTTGACCATCATGTGTCTGTGCGGATGTCCACACAAGACATACTTCGTTGACTCACAAGAACGCATGACGGCGTTCAGAACTGTGACATGGCCTCAAGCACATGGCTTGCGCATTGAAGCATATTACGAATACTATGTAAGTCCCTACATGGCATATCTGGAAATATATGGTGTCAACGTGGGCACTTCTGATCTTCGACTTGCCACAAAGCCGCGCATAAGTGAGGGTCATGCCAGATCAGGACACACCTTCGAAGCAGAATCATGGTTTGTTGATGATTACCCGTTTTCAAGGACACTTGTTCCCGCACTGAGCGAATTGCACGTTGTTACATTGCGTTCAAATGAAACCGCACTAATCGCATTCTATTCCGTACCTGATCCGAAGGTTCTTCATGCGCCAGACCTAACAGTTAAGTATCACGTTCCAAGTGAGTGGGGCGAACGTTTTGACATTTGGTCCGGCACAATAGTGGCGCCACTCATACGCTTTCCTCACTGGCCTTACACTGAAAAGCACTCGGACAGTGCCATGAATTATAGGTAGCAAGATAGTCTGCACATACATCCTTGACTCAAGATGTTCATGAGGAACATGGTGCCATTGAGCCTCCGCCAACGCCGGGCGGCGGCGCGACGCCCTCAACTGCGGCTAGTCCGAATCCCCAAGCACAGCAGGATCCACCGCCGCCCGGCGGCAATCAACCCCCCAGCACCAAGCCCGACCCGCCGCCCGGCGGCGGCAACGGTAGTTGCAATGAAACTAAGAAACCATAATTCCGATTCTTAGGAAAACATATGAAAGCAACACTCACCTTGGCAATTGGCGCGCTTATGTTGGCAGGCTGCGCAAATTTCGTCACTGTACTAGATGAAGACAATAGGCCAGTTCCGGACGCGTTTGTTGTGGCAAGAGTGCGTTATGGCCTTCAACTGGATAAGAGCATAGCGAAAACGGACAGCAAGGGGAAGATGGGGTCAGGCGTGCACAATTGACAATTAACGTACTGGAACAAAAGATCGTTTGCCTATACCTTCGCCAACAAGATGACCAACATCTGGCGCGGGTCGCAATTGGCCTCGTCGCGCTACTGGTATACCATTGGGGTCGTACAACGGCAAAGAAAAGCCATAGAGTTACTTAGGCTTCAAAATAGGCCGTTTTTAGGCCTTAAATGCCTGCTTTGCACAGTGAAAATGCCTGCTTACAATCGACATTTTGTGTCGATTGAGAGAGGAAATTCTTTCGCAGCGAAACAATTTATGGTGCAGCAAGGCAGAGTTGGCCGTCTGTGCCGTTCCAGCTCATCTATAATTTGTTTTGTGGCGAAAGAAATTAGTTGGTTCAATCAACATGGTATGTCGTTTGAGCGGAGAAATTCATTAGCAATAAAGCAATGGATGGTGCGGCAGCGCAGATCCAAAATTATCTGTGCTCCTTTTTCTTTGTGGCTTCGTGGCTTTGTGAGAAATTCTCTGAAGGTGTTTTATGCTTCCGCTGGTTTGCGTTTAATGAGTCTCTTCATGGTGCGTAGCGGCAGTGGCAGTCCGGCAGCTGCATCGAGGGGAACGCGGTACGCCGGTGGCGGGGAGAAGTCGGCGGTTTTGTGCGCGGCGTGCTCCAACAGAAGGTGTGATCGGGCGATCGCACCTAACTTCAGCCGATCAGGCGATCGGCGTTCCCTTCGCTGCGCACAGCGGTGCAACAGATGCGCGGCGCGGCGCTTGCGTGGCTGCTGCGGCCGCCCGGCGGCTGCGCCGAGGGGAGCGCGGCACGCCTGTGCCGCTGAGCGTATGCGCGATTTCCAAATCGCGCTACATTCTCGTGCGAGTCGAGAAGGGGAAGATGAGGTCAAGCGCACACATTGGATTATGCTGAACCCCCTTGCCGTGTTGAATCTGTTGCCATACACAGAAAATTCGGCAGAAAACGTTTCTTGAAGATATGCGACGCGCAATATTGTATACTTTAGGTGAATGATCTAACCAACTTTGGATGCGACCATGTGTGAAACCTGCGGCTGCGGCGAAGCGCAGCATACTCATGTCACCCGCACGGCGCGCACCATCGCGCTGGGCGAGGATGTGCTGAGCAAGAACAATGCGCTGGCGGCCGACGTGCGCGCAATGCTGGCGCAGCGCGGCGCGTTGATGATCAACCTGCTGAGCGCGCCGGGCGCGGGCAAGACGTTGCTGCTGGAAGCGACGCTGCCGCAATTGCAAAAAGAACTGAAGGTGGCCGTGCTCGAAGGCGATGTGCAGACGCGCTACGACGCGGAGCGCTTGCGACGGAAGGGCATTCCCGCCGTGCAACTCAACACGGGCGGGGCCTGCCATTTGGACGCGGCGTCGGTGGCGTTGGCGTTGGCGCGCGCGCCGTTTGACACGGCCGAACTGATCATCATCGAAAATGTCGGCAACTTGGTCTGCCCGGCGGCGTTTGACTTGGGCGAAGACGCCAAGGTTGTGCTGCTGAGCGTGACCGAGGGCGACGACAAGCCCGAGAAATATCCGGCGGCGTTTGCCGCGGCCAGCATGATGGTCGTCAGCAAAATGGACCTGTTGCCGCACGTGCCGTTCGACGTGCAGCGCTGTCGCGAGTCGGCATGGCAGGTGCATCCCGGCTTGCCAGTGCTCGAATTGTCGGCGACCAGCGGCGCGGGCCTTGCGGCATGGCTGGCGTGGCTGCGCCACGAGCAAGCCCACAAGGCCGGCCACGCGCACCAACATTGAAAAATTACAATTTGCGATTTGAAATTTGAGATTGACACTGAAAACCGCAAACTGAAAACTGCTGCATGAACACAGAAGGCGCCACCGAGCTTGCCCTTGCCCGCGCGCTGCCGCGCCGCGTGCTGGCCTTGGGCGGCGAACTGAAGAACACCGTCTGCTGGGCAAGTGGCACGATGACGCAACTGAGTGCGCCGGTCGAGAATCTGCGCGAGGAACAAAATTTTCAGCGTTTCGAACAGGCAGCGCGCACATGGCCGGCGGCATGGGGTGCCGCGCCGGACGTGCTTGCGCATGATCTGCATCCGGAGTATTTGTCGAGCAAATTGGCGCAGTGGCGCGAACCCGGCGGGCGTCTCCAATTTGCGCTTCAACAGGTTGCCCCGCCCACCTTGTGGCCGGGCGTGGCGCGCATCGGCGTGCAACATCACGCGGCGCATGTCGCGAGTTGTTGCGCAGCCGAGGATGTCTGGGACGAATGCACGGGCATTGCGTTCGACGGCACGGGCTATGGCACGGACGGCACGATTTGGGGTGGTGAGTTTTTCCGTGGGAGCATTGAACGTGGTTTCCAGCGGATTGGGCGCCTGCGGCCGTTTGCGCTGGTCGGCGGCGAACGCGCAATTCACGAACCGTGGCGCATCGCCCTGGCCATGGCGTGCACAGCCGGCATCGCCTGGCCGGTGCCCGCGGAAGTGCGCGGTGAGATCGCTGAAATTGTGCGGGCAGCGCTGGCCGCCGGCGCGCCCAATGTGGTGCAGACATCCAGCGCAGGCCGGCTGTTTGACGGCGTCGCCGCGCTGCTGGGCTTGCGCACGACGGTGACGCGCGAGGCGCAAGCGGCCATCGCACTGGAACAGGCGGCCGCCGGCGCGCATGGCATGCTGGCGGCGCTTCCGGTCGAGATCAACGTCAGCGCCGACGGCGTGCTCGAACTGGATTGGCGGCCGATGCTGCGCGCGCTGTGGGCCGGCCACACCCGCGGGGTGGCGTTGGCCGACAGCGCGGCGGCGTTTCACCAGTGGCTGGCCGGCGCGGTCGGGCACCTGTGGGAACGCACCGCGGGGCCGGCCACGCTGGTGGCCAGCGGCGGCGTGCTCTGGAACAAAGTATTCACCGGCCATCTGCAGACCGTCTGCGCGCAGCGCGGGGTGCGATTGGTGCTGCCGCGGCGCGTGCCGCCATCGGATGCGGGCCTGGCGCTCGGGCAAGCCGTGCTGGCGGCCTTCGCCAAGATTATTTAACGAAGAGGACAAATGACATCGTTTGTTATTTGCAATCGCAGCGGCAAGCCGATGAACAAGGAGCAACAGAGTAAAAGAGAAGCTGAAGACTCAATCGGCATTGCTTGTCGTTTGCGCCTGGCCAATAATGGTGCGTTCTGCCTCCTTAACTCTTTTACTCTTTGTTACATTCTTCATGCCGGCCTCTTGTTCTCTTTTTGCCTCTTGCATCTCTTTGTAAAAATTAATTTTTGTGTGAGTTGAATTATGTGCTTAGCTGTTCCTGGAGAAGTGCTTGAATTGCTGCCCGACAACATGGCCCGGGTGCAATTCGGCCAGACCATCATTGCCATTTCATTGACGTTTGTCGAGGCCGTCCAGCCGGGCGATTTTGTGCTGGCCCATTCGGGCTTCGCCCTGACCCTGCTCGACAAGGAGGAAGCTGCGGCGCAGTTGGCCTTGTGGCACGACGTGGCCGCCATCATGGAAGAAGAGGCCGCGGCCAGGGCGGCGCGCGCATCATGAAATACGTGGATGAATTTCGCGACGCGCACATGGCGCGCGGCCTGGTGACGCAACTGCACGCGGCGGCGGCGGCGCTGCCGCGGCCGGTGCGCATCATGGAAATTTGCGGCGGGCACACCGTCGCGATTTGCCGCAACGGCTTGCACGCCGTGCTCCCGGACAACGTGCGCCTGGTGTCCGGCCCCGGCTGCCCCGTGTGCGTCACGCCCAGCTCGCTGATTGATGCCGCCATCTGGCTGGCGCAGCAACCCGGTGTGCAGGTGTTCACCTTTGGCGACATGCTGCGCGTGCCGGGCAGCACGACCACGCTGGCGCAGGTCAATGAGCACACCCATTCCGTGCAGATGATTTACTCGCCGCTGCAAGTCGTGCAGTATGCAGGTGACCATCCTGACCAGCGTTGTGTTTTGTTGGGCGTCGGCTTTGAAACGACCGCGCCAATGCTGGCGGCGGCCGTGGCGCAGGCGGCCGAACGCACGCTGCCGAATTTCTTTTATGTGTCGGCCGGGAAAATGACGCCGCCGGTCATGCGCGCGCTGCTGCAGGATGCCGGCGTGGCACTGGATGCATTTATTGCGCCCGGCCATGTCACGACCGTGATCGGCGCGGCGGCGTATCAGTTCATTGCGGACGAATATCACAAACCGTGCGTGGTGGCGGGCTTCGAGGTCTGCGACATCCTGGATGCGCTGGTGCGGATTGTGCGGCAGCTGGCGCGCCGTGAGCAGCGCGTCGAAATCGAATACACCCGCAGTGTGACGCATGCCGGCAATCTCAAAGCACAAGCGCTGCTGGCGCAAGTATTCATGCCGTGTGCCACGGCCTGGCGCGGCCTGGGCGTGATACCGCACAGCGGTTACGCGTTGCAGCCGGCCTATGCGCGCTATGACGCGCACAAGGCGTTTGCATTGCCGGTCGTCGAGGAGATCGAGCCGGCGGGTTGCCGCTGCGGCGAAGTGTTGCGCGGCGTGTGCCTGCCGTATGAATGCGGCTTGTTCGGCAAGGGCTGCACGCCAACGCGGCCGGTCGGGCCGTGCATGGTGTCAAGCGAAGGCAGTTGCGGCGCATACTTTCGCTTCGGCGTGCAACCGTGAGCAGGATTCCGTGCAGCCGGGGTGCAACGCGCAAGGTTCAAGGTTGAAAGTTGAAATTCTGATATAGTGATTCGATTCGCGGCTGCCTTGACATCCCCCGCGCTGAAGTTTATACTACTGGCAGGCTGCCATGGCAGACCCTATCACCAAACTGATTAGCAAAAGGCGCCAGTGAGAGAACCAGCACACGGGATGTCGTGCCGCATGCCAGCATGCGCGGCCAGCCATGCTGACGCCGGCGTATGGCAGGGTCATCGTCCGCGCATCACACCGCACACGCCAACACCATGAGCACTGCACCACCAAGTTTGGCACAGCCGGCGCCGGCGGCGCAGACAGCCCGCAACGCGGAATATCATGGCTATCTGCAGGCGCTGCTGGCCGGTGACCGGCGCGGTTGCCAGGACGTGGTCGAGCACTGGCTGGCAGCCGGCACCCACGTCCGGGTGCTCTACGAGGAATTGTTCCGGCGCAGCTTGTACGAGGTCGGCACGCAGTGGGAACAAGGCCGCGTCTCCGTCGCCACCGAGCACTCGGCGACCGCCATATCAGAAGGCTTGTTGAACCTGGTCTATCCCGCGCTGTTCAACCAGCCGCGGGTCGGCTTGGCGGCGGTGGTTGCCTGTTCGGCCAATGAATACCACCAAATTGGCGGGAAAATGGTGGCGGATGTCTTCGAATTGCACGGCTGGCGCGGCTATTTTCTCGGTGCCAACACACCCCTGTGCGATTTGCTCGCGCTCATCCGCGAGAAGCAGCCGGCCGCGGTGGCGCTCTCCCTGACCGTCCACTTCAATTTTGATGCGTTGCTCAATTTCATCAGCGCCATCCGCACGGCGTTTCCCACCGTGACGATGCTCGTGGGCGGACAAGCGTTCCAGCACGCGGACCAGCAACAACTGGCGCAGTTCAACGATGTCCACCACGTGGCATCGCTGACCGACCTCGAAACATGGATCACGGCCCGGACATTGGCATGCAGACCGACGATGTAATGGCGCGCGCCGTGCTGGCGGCCGTCCTGTTCCATGCGCCGGTGCTGGTCATCCGCTTTGACGCGGCCCAGCGCGTGACCTTCACCAACACCTACGCGCAGCGCATGCTGGGCCACGCCCTGCGCGAGCGCACGCTGGCGGCGCTGCTGGTGGAATTCTCGCCCGCCATTGATCTGCGCGCCTTGCTGGCGCAGCCGGATGCCACACACATGCTCACCCTGCGGACCGCGGCGGGCGTGCCGGAAAGTTTTATGTTTCGTTTCTTTCCGGTGGCCGACGAGACGCTGGCGGTGGGCTATCTCGATGTGCAGGAGCAACGCCGCCTGCAGGAAGAAGTGCTGCTCCTGAATCAAACCTTGAACAATCTTACCCGCCAATTGCAACAAGCCAATGCGGAACTGCGCGATTTGAACCAGCTTAAAAACGTCTTCCTGGGCATGGCCGCCCACGACCTGCGCAATCCACTGGGCGTGATCCTGACCTACACCGGCTTCATTCTTGATGAAGCCAGTGCGCGCCTGACCGCGGAACAATGCGGCTTTCTAAGCACCTGCCAGAACGCCGCCGCCAGCATGCAACGCTTGATTGGTGACTTCCTCGATGTGGCCATGATCGAGTCCGGCGCATTGCGCATCGAACCGGCGCCGGTGAGCATCGCCGCAATCATCGCCAACGTGCTGCAATTGGCCCGCCTGCTCGCCGCCAAGAAGAATGTGGCGCTGCACCTCCCCGAGATACCGGACGAGTGGCGGATTATGGCCGACGGACCCAAGCTCGAACAAGTCATCCTCAATCTTGTCAGTAATGCCATTGAGTATTCCCGGCCCGGGCAGCACGTCTGGCTCTCCACCCGCTGGGCACCGCCCGCGCTCACCCTGGCAGTGTGCGACGAAGGGCCGGGCATCGCCCCGGCAGACCAAGCCTGCCTGTTTACCGCGTTTGCACACACCGGCGCCCGCAAGACGGCCGGCGAACGCAGTGTGGGTTTGGGCTTGGTCATCGCGCGCAAAATCATCGAGGCCCACCATGGTCGGATCTGGGTCGAGAGCGTGCCGGGCCATGGCGCCACGTTTTCTTTCACGGTGCCGATTCACGCAACCGACACGCTCACGCCAAGAAACCACGGATGAACACGCCCGCACCTGAATGCCCGCATGCGCTTATGGCAGAACTTTCCGCAGCATCCTGCCTGCCGCGCGATCGCATGCGGGCACTACCGTTTTTCCAGGCGGCCATCGCCGGCCAGCTGCCGCTCGAATCGTATCTGGGTTATTTGCGCGCCTTGGCCGTCGTGCACGGTGCCCTCGAACAGGCGCTGGCCGACAGCCGCCATGCCGTCGTGGCAGCCGTCTGGTCGGATGACCTGCGCAAGCTGCCTTTGCTGCTCAAGGATGTGCGCTTCTTCGAACTGCGCGACGTGGCGGACATTCCCGACGCCGCCAATGCAGCCTTGGCCATGGCCGATCATATCCGCCGGGTGTCACTTACCCAACCACTGGCGCTGCTGGCCTATCTTTATGTTCTGGAAGGCGCCGCAATGGGGGCGCAGATAATGCACCCGCAGTATGCGCGCACGTTACAGCTGACCGGCGTTGACGGCCTTGCCTATGTGCAAGGCGCCGGATCGGACGCGCCCGCGCAGTGGCTGCAGTTTCAGCAGCGCATGGCGGCCCGGCACCTTGGCCCGGAAGATTGCGCGCTGATTGTCCAGACCGTGCAGGTTTGCCTCGACGAGCTTATCCACGTATTTCACGCATTGTACCCCTTTGTGCCAGACGCCCTGACATGTCTGGCGACATCGCTCAATCCGGAGGCGGGGCGGCATCCCGTCCCGGTTGATCCCCGCGAACGCGCGGCGGCACTGCAGGCCGCCCGGCAATGCTGGGACTATTTCCCCTATTATGAGGCCCGCTATGGCGAGCGCGGCTGGCGTTTCACCAAAAGTGACGCAGCCTGGCTGGCCACCCTGGCCCACACTGGGCAAGAGCATGTCAATCATCAGATACAATGGCTGAGCCGGGTTCTTGCCACGCGTGGCATGCCGTCGCTCATGCTGCACGTGCAACTGGAGATGCTGGCCGTCGCCTTGGCTGCCGCCGTTCCCGAACACGCGGCCGCCTATCACAAATTACGCAGCGCCGGCAAAGACCTGCGCACCCGGCAGGAGACCTGCATTGCGGCGCAGGCGGGCCGGCGACTGGCCGATGCGTTTGACCCTGCCATCGGCCCAGACTGGCGCGCGCGCTTGCCGCATACCGGCGAACTGCTGGTCGCGGCGGTCGCAGATGATGCCACCGGCAGCACTGGCGCGGTTGAGAGCCTGCGGCTGTGGATGACGGATGCCGCGCGCTTCCCGGCCGCGTGGCTTGCCGCCGTCGATGACACTCTCACCCAAGCAAAGGAACTCGCCGGCCGGGCGCCGGTGTGACACATCTAAATTCTCGTGCGACACGAGAATTTATGGTTGCAGAGGTGCAGAAATTGCAGGCGGTTCCGTGCGCGGCGCCATCCGCCAGAAGCTACGATCGGGAGATCGCACCTACCTGCGGCCGATCCGGGGATCGGCGTTCCCGGCACGGCGTGCAGCACATCACGCGGAACGCCGTTCCGCGGCTACATCATGGAGGCGGACATGCACACAGCGGTCGGTATCTCTGCCCGTAGCCGACGCACGGCGTGCGGCGCGCAGCATATAATTCACGCGGAACCCCGTTAAATTCTCGTGCGGCACGAGAATTTATGGTTGCAGAGGTGCAGAAATTGTCGGCGGTTCCGTGCGCGGCGCCTTCCGCCGAAAGATGCGATCGGGAGATCGGCGTTCCCGGCACGACGCACGGCGCACGGCGTGCAGCACATTACGCCGCGCGCCGCCGCAGGCACAGCCAGCCAGCCAGCACGCCGCCCACCAGCAGGCATGGCTCCGGTATCAGCATGTGCTGGCCGACATCCTCCCAATCGTCACTGGGCAGGATGTCCCATTCGTCAGCGGCGTACACCGGCGCGGGTTGGTGTACTTCCGGCCGGCGGCACAGCGTCAAGTCGCGCCCCCAATTGGCGCTGCTGTTCTGTTCGCCGACCACATCAACGGGCGCCGCGCCGGTGGTGAACACGCCGATGGCATCGTTGCCGGTGAATTGCAAACACAAGCTGCCGGTGACCAAGTCGCCCATGGCGCGCAAGCCGTCGCCCGCCTGATTGCACACAATCACATAGGTGTGGCTGGCGGTCAATACCCCGCTCAAGGGCAAGTCATTGGCGAACGCGCCGGCGCCGTTCATTTGCTGCTTCACCACATAGCTGCCAAGGTCAAGGGCATTGCTGGTGCCATTGTACAATTCGATGTACTTATTGCCGCCGCTGCCCTCGCCATATTGCGAGATCATGAGTGCCGGCGCCAAGCCCGCCGCGCCAGCCGTGACCCACACCGTCGCGCTGGTTGCGCCGTCTTTATCCTGGGCGCTGAAGATTAGTTCATACATGCCGGGCTGCGACGGCACACCGTTGAACTCACCGCTGACGCTGCCCTTGTTGCTGACCACGGCAAAGGCAGCCCAGGCCGGCAGACTCGCGGCGCTCAGCGTAATCGTGTCGCCATCGACAAGGTCTTGGGCGCTGACGGTGAATTGCAATGGCGCGCCGGCCAAGACGGATTTGTTGCCGATGTGGGCCATCACCGGCGGCTTGTTGCTTTCAACGAGGCCCCATTGAATGGCGGGGTCGCCCTGCAAATTGAGGCCGAATTGAATCCAGCGCTCGGCGCCATTCGCGGTGCATTGCGACGCCATGTCGGCCTTGTGCTGCGCAAAAGCTTGACCGACCGTGACGCTGCGCGGTTGCAGCAGGCGTTGATAGAATTTATAGGCATACACGGTCGACGGCCCGCCGTCCCAACTGCCCGGATTGCCCCAGCCATAGCGGCTGCAACCAATGTAGATCAGCGTGCCATTGTTCGCATTGCGCAGGAATCCTTCGCTGAAGCATGGCTCGGGGCTGCCATCAAAATGGCCGGTCAGGCACGCATCGGTATAGACCAGCACGACGCGATTGTTGAGCGTGCTGGCTTCCGTGGTCGTGTAACTGCCGCTTTCGAGGCCCCAGCCGGATTCATAGCCGTGGTCGGAGAAAAAGACCTGGCCCCAGCCCAGATTCATTTTTGACTGGACATTCGCGGCCGTCTGCGCGTAATCGCCGGCAGTGCTCGTGTCCCATGACGTCAGCGTGTCGAAAAAGCATGCCAGCGTGGCCGCGCGCCAGTATTGGGTGATGCCGTCGCGATACAGGCGCCGTGTCCAAATTTCCGCATCGCTGACGCTGGGGTGATTGGCCGCGCGAAATTCGGCGTGGCCGTCGTTCAGCACATCTGCCGGGCGGCTCGTGCCGGTGTAGGTGTCCCATGTCTCCGTGCCGACCAGCAGCATTTTGTCGAGCAGTGCCGCCGGGCGGTTGTTCTCAAACGCGATCACCTTGTTGATGTAATCCGCGGCCTGCGCGGCAGTGCGCACGGGGATCCGCCCGACAAAAACATCCGGCGCCATGTCCACCCCGTCGTTGGTCTCGCCATAGGTGCTGTCGCCATCGGCGTTCCAAGTGCCGTCCAGGCCGGAATAATACAGGTCGGTCGGCATTTGCGTTTCGATTTCGCCGTCAACATTGGCGTAGCAGTCGCGATCCGGCACGATCGTGTCATCGCCGCCGAGGACGACATACAGCGTGCCGTTGTTGTAGACAAAGTTGGTGATGCAATTGCGGATTTTCTGCTGCACATCCGCGCCGGGATAGCCAGCCGTGATGGCCTCGGTCGTCATGATGGCGGTCGCCAGGCCGCGGCTGGCGCGCTGCGCCGCCAAGGCGGCAAAGGCATTTGACAGTGCCGGGGACGTGATGACGAGATAGTCCACGGCGTTGCGCGCGGCCAGCCGCCGGGTCTGCGGGCACGCCGCGGCCAGTTGCGGATTGGCCGCCAGCCCGCGCGCCATGGCGCCAAAGACATCCAGATTGCGCGCCGGCAGCGCGGCCGGGGTGGCCGTGTCATACTCGATGGTCACCTGCAGCTCGGCCGCGAAATACAGCGCGCGGTGCGCGGCATTGTAGCGCACTGGATTCAGGCGCAACGCAACCAGCGTGTAGCCGCGCATGATTTGCGTCTCGAGATACTGCGCCGGCTGTTGCGGCAGCCGCGCATCCAGCGCATAGGCCGCGGTGCGCATGAGAACCGGCGCGGCCTTCGGCGCATTGCGGCGCTGCGGCGGCTGGGCAGGCGTGACGGTGATGTCGCTCTGCACCAGGACTTCATCGCCGGCGCAGCGCACGCCGGTCACGCGCGCGCCGGCGGGCAGCAACAGCGTGCGATACGCGGCCGGCAGCCACGGCGCGCCGGGTGTGTCGCACGGCCGGGCTTCCGCGGCCAGCGTCACGGTGGTGCCGTCAGCCTGCGGCGCCAGACTGAGGGCCGCGCGCGCAAACGAAAACGTGTGCGTCAGGGTGGCCGCCGGGGCGCTCACGCACAGAATCAGGCCGACAAACACCAAGGCAATCAACTTCATAATAATCCAATAGTTGTGTGCTGCACAGGGAAATCCATGCAAACAATATACAAGTATAGCAAATGAACCTGTGTCCGTCAAGAAAAAATGCGGATCCGGGCTTGACATGCCGCGGATGTAATGATAAACTGATATTATAATGCCACCGGTTGCACTGCCTTGCTGCAGCCAACCCGTTGCCAACCAAGAGCCATACTGACATGCGCCTTTCAGTTATTGTTTTTTTCCTGCTGGCTGTAGTCACTGCCGTTCCCACCGCGGGCAAGAAGGTGCTGGCGCACTACATGCCGTGGTACGCCGCCAAGCCGGTCAGCAGCGCGTGGGGCTGGCACTGGACGATGAACCACTTCAACCCCGACGTGATTTCCAACGGACAGCGCCAGATCGCGTCACAGTTCTACCCGTCGATCGGCCCCTATGATTCATCCGATCCGGTCGTGCTGGAATATCATGTCCTGTTGATGAAACTGGCCGGTATTGACGGCGTCATCGTTGATTGGTACGGCAGTCAGAACTATAACGACTATCCTTTTGTCAACACCGCCACGCTGCGCCTTTTTGAAGCCACGCAACGCGCCGGCCTCAACTTTTCCATTTGCTACGAAGACCAGACCATCAAGAATCTGATCAACGGCGGGCAGATCCCCGCCAGCCAGGCGATCACCCGCGCGCAGCAGGACGTGCTGCAGTTGCAGCAACGTTATTTTACGAATTCGTTGTATCTGCGCCATGACAACAAGCCCACCCTGTTTACCTTTGGCCCGCAGTATTTCACCAACAATCCGGCCTGGCATCCGTGGGAGAGCATTTTCTCGGTGCTGACCACCAACCCTTGTTTCGTCACCCTGGACAACCTGCACAATCTGGCCGTCGCCCACGGCGCCTTCGCCTGGCCGCCGATGTGGAAGGCCAGCGGCGGCGTGCTTTCGATCGCGTCGCTCAACAGTTACCTGACCTCCTTCGAAAACGCCGGGGCTGGCTGGGGCATCACGGCCGCCATGGCCGTCCCGGAATTCCATGACATCTATGCCGAGGCCGGTCTGGGCTATACCTACGGCCGCCTGTATCCCTACAGCGGGCAGACCTTCAGCAACACCCTGGCGCGCGCGCTTACCAACGCCAGTGAGCTGGTCCAAATCACGACCTGGAACGATTTTGGCGAAGGCACCATCATCGAGCCCACGGCCCAGTTTGGCTACCAATACTTGGGTATCATGCAGAACTTGCGCCGGCGGTTTCTGGATGCGACCTTCGCCTGCACCACCAACGATCTGCATCTGGCGCGCCGGCTCTACGACCTGCGCAAGCAGTACAGCGGCAACGCCGGCATGCAGGCCAATTTGGATGTCGTGTTTGCCGCCATCGTCAGCAACCAATTGGCACGCGCATACAGCCTGCTGGACGCCTTTGAATTAGGGCCAACGACGGCCGTGCGCAATGCCGGCTTCGAGGCGTATGCCGGCACGGCCGACGGCGCGTTCCCAAAAAACTGGACGCGCATACAGAAGGCCTGGTGGGCCGGCCTGCCCACTACGCATTCCGGCACCGGCGCGGTCATGTGCAGTGGCTCGGGCGACTGGGGCAGCCTGCGCCAGACATTTTACAACAGCGATCTTCTTGGCCACTACATGGCGGCCTCGGTCTGGGGCATGATTCCCGCCAGCGCGGTCATCTCGAACGATTGGAGCGGTGCCGTGCTCGCGTTGGAGGACATCCGCGGCGCCACGCTCGCCAGCACGAATTTCATTGCCGCCAGCGCGCCCAAAGACACGTGGATCAAGGGCACGTTGTTTGTGCCGGTCAACGGCACGAGTGTCGATATGGTGTTGCAGGCCGCCAGCAGTCCGGCGTGGTCCGATTTCCAGGGCCAGGTGTTCTTTGACGATGCCGACATGACGATCGTCATTCCCGAAGCGGCGCTGGGCACGGTGCTGCTGGTGGGCGGCTTGCTGGCCTGGCGCCGCAGATAATCCGTGGGCGTTGCGGGGCGCTTGCCGTGCGCGGCGCGTTCTAGTACAATAGGCGCATGCACCAAGCATGGCACTGGCACTAATGGAAACGTTCAAACACTTGCATCCTGTTCTGCAAGCGCTGCGGGCCACGCTGTTCACCTATGGCGTGACGGCGCTGGGCGCGGCGGTCGTGTTTTTTTTCAAGACGATCAACCGCAAGCTGCTGGACGGCATGCTGGGTTTTGCGGCGGGCGTGATGGTG
>JAPLST010000469.1:0-13335 GCA_026398485.1 bacterium | reverse complement strand
TGGTGGCGGCCAGTTTCTGGTCGCTGCTCGCGCCGGCCATTGAGATTGCGGAGAGTACGTCGCGCCTGCCGGCTTGGCTGGTGGTCGCCATTGGTTTTCTGGCGGGCGGCGTCTTCCTGCGTGTGGTGGACAAAGTCCTGCCGCATTTGCATCTGGGCCTGCCGCTCGAAAAAGCCGAGGGCATTCACATTAGCCTGAACCCTGAACGATGAACGAAGTCTGATGAAAATCGCCTTTGTCACGGCCGAATGCGCCGCGTTCATCAAGATTGGCGGCTTGGCTGATGTCGCCGCCGCGCTGCCGGCCACGCTGCGCGCCGCCGGCCATGACGTGCGCGTCTTTCTGCCCTATTACACGCAGGCCGCGCGCAATCTGGCCCAGGCATGGGATACCCAGCGTTTTGTCGCCGTGGCGTATCGTGACACCGTCTATCATTGCGGCATATACCATCATGTCACGCCGGACGGGCTCGATATTTACTTTGTGCGTTATGATGAACTGTTCGGCCGTGCGGGCGTGTACGGCAGCGGCGACGCGGACTATCCCGACAACTTGCTGCGTTTTGCCGTGTTCCAGCAAGCCGTTCTCGAAATCTTTTTGATGGACGACTGGTTCCCGGACGTGCTGCATCTGAACGATTGGCACACCGCCGCGCTGCCGGCGTATCTGCCGGTGTATGCGGCGCGCGACGCGCGCTACGCCGCCATCCGCACGGTCTTCACCATTCACAACCTGGCCTACCAAGGCATCTTTGCCGCGCGTGAATTCAGCATGCTCAATCTGCCGGAAGAGTATGCCACCCCGGCATGGTTCGAACATTTCGGCGGCGTCAATTGCATGAAATGCGCGCTGCTGCATGCCGACCTGCTGACCACCGTCTCGCCCACGTACGCGCAGGAAATTCAGACGGCCGACGGCGGCTGCGGTTTTGACGGCATTCTGCGCACGCGCCACGCCGACTTGTCCGGCATCCTCAACGGCATTGACGCCGCCGTGTGGAACCCGGCCACGGACACCCGTATTCCCGCGCGCTATGACGCGGCCAACATCCGCGCCAAGGCTTATTGCAAGAAAATGTTGCGCGCGCGCCTGGGCCTCGAGCCGCGCGCCACGACGCCCTTGTGCGGCTTCATCGCCCGCTTGACCGAACAGAAAGGCGTGGACGTGCTGCTGGCCGCGCTCGACAGCATCGTCGCCGCCGGCGCGCAGGTCGCCGTCCTCGGCACCGGCAATCCGCAGTATGAACAAGCCTTGCGCGACAAGGCCGCCTGGCATGCCGGCGCGGTCTCGTTCACCGCCGCCTTCGACGAAGAACTCTCGCATGCGATTGAAGCCGGCGCAGATATTTTCCTGATGCCGTCGCGCTTCGAGCCCTGCGGCTTGAACCAAATGTACAGCCTGGCATACGGCACGCTGCCGGTCGTGCATCGCACCGGCGGTTTGGCCGACACGGTGGTGGACACGACCTTGCTGACGCTCGACAACGAGACCGCCACGGGCTTTGTGTTTGACACGCCGACGGCCGAAGCCATGTTGCATGCCGTGCATCGCGCCCTGACGCTGTATCACGATGATCGCGTGACCTGGCGTGCGCTGCGCCGCCGCGCGATGGGCCAGGATTTGGCATGGCCGGCGCGCGCGCAGGAATATCTGGCCGTGTATCAGGTGCTTTGTTCGCGGCGAACAAAGCATTAACCGGCGTGCCGCCGGCGCAGCCGAACGGGAGCGGCTTCCACGCCGCGAATGCTGCTGCAGGGGCTTCAGGGTTCGGGGTATGTTGGAAGAAAAACACTGTTTTCTTTTGCAGCGAAACAAGTAAATTTCAGAAGCTGCATTCGCCGCACGAAGGCGGCTCCCGGCCTCTCGGCCTCGTTCCTCGCACAACTCACCACTTGACGACGCGCGCTGCCCTGAATCCTGAACCCTGAACCCGCTGATGAATATCGAATATCGAACAAGGAATTACCAATGATGAAGGAAAGACCACGGAAAAGAATGAGGAACCGCTCATGACCGCGAATGTTTTTTATTAATTTGTTCGCCGCGAACAAATTATTGGACATTCCTTGTTCGATATTCGATATTCGCATTCCCTGAACCCCTGAACCTGGCTGCCGACCCGGGCGGCGCGGCGCTCAGCTCAACGCGGCGACGCGCCGCACATCTTCTTCCGTGCCCGCCACGACCAGAATATCGCCGGCGCGGAAACGCTCTTCGGGATCCGGATTCAGGATGAAGGCGCGCCGCATTTCCTGAGCCGGGCGCGCCTCCTCGGGCACTTCCGTGCTGATGTTCAAGCGTCGCAGGGCGATGATATTGACGCCATAACGGCTGCGCACGCGCATCTCCAGGATGGTGCGGCCGATAAAGCTGCTGGGCACGTTCAATTCCGCCAGCGCCGCGTTGTCCGCCAAGGGGATCAATTCACTTAGGCCGGGCGCGGAGATGCGCTGGGCGGTGCGCGCCCCCATTTCCTTCTCGGGGTTGATCACCTCAGTGGCGCCGACCAGGCGCAGAATGCGGGCGTGCAGGTCGGTCGAGGCGCGCGCAATGATGCGCGGCGTGCCGAGCTGGCGCAGCAGCGCCGTGGTCAAAATGCTGTTCTCAATGTTCTTGTCGCCAATCGCCACGACCGCGACGGCCATCTCGTTGATGTGCGCCTCGCGCAGGGCATCTTCGTCGGTCGAATCCAGCATCAGGGCCTGCTCGACATGTTCGCTGATTTCATCGACAAATTTGCGGTTCTTGTCAATGGCCAAGACGGAGAAGTGGCGTTTCGCCAAGCTGAGGGCGACTTCCATGCCAAAGCGGCCCAAGCCGATCACGGTGCATCCAAAGGTCATTGTTGCGTCTCCTGCGCCGCGCTGCTTGCGCCGCGCGTCATGTTAGCCGATCATGACATCGGCTTTGGGATATCTGATGCGCGCCTGCGCCAGCGGGCTCAGCGAGAGCATCAACGTCAACGGGCCCACCCGGCCCACATACATCAATATGGTCACCGCCAACTTGCCAATACTGGTCAAATGCGGGGTCACACTCATGCTAAGCCCAACCGTGCCGAAGGCCGAGACGGCCTCGAAAGCCAGGCGTTCCATATCCATCGACTGGGTTGCCAAGAGCACGACCAGACAGGCCGCGCAGCTTAGCAGGCACAAGGTCAGCACAGCGCCGGCCCGATATACCGTGACGGCATCCAGGGCATAGCCAAAACCATTGACTTCTATCTTGCCGCGCATCAGCGCGCGCACGGTCAACAGCAGGACGGTCACGGTCGTGATCTTGACGCCGCCGCCGGTCGAGCCGGGCGCGACGCCAATAAACATCAGCAGCATGGTGACAAAGCGGTTGACCGGATGCATCGCCTCGACGGCGATGGCATTGAAGCCGGCGGTGCGCGGTGTCACGGCGCAGAACCAGGCGTTGACGGCCTTGTCGCGCCAGGAAAATTGCTGCAAGGCATGGTGCGCTTCGCTGGCCAGGAACAAGAGCGTGGCGCCGACCAGCAGCACGCCCGTGCCCAGCAGCACGGTCTTCACTTGGAAACTCATTTTGCCGGCGCAGCCTTGCGGCCATTCCCACAGCCAGTACAAGACGCCAAAGCCAAGGCCGCCCAGGATAATCAGCAAGGAGATGGTCAGCAGAATGCCGGGCTGGGTTGCATACGGCACCAGATTGTCCGTCTGCAGTGCGAAGCCGGCGTTGTTGAAGGCGCTGACGGCATGAAACACACCCTTCCAGAGGCTGACCTTGAAGGGCAAGCCCAGGTTGAGGAACTGCACCGTCAACAACACGGCACCCAGCGCCTCGGTCGCGATGGTGGCTCCGCCGATAAATTTCACCAGGCGCAGCATCTGATGCAACCCGGTGGCGCCGACCATCTGCGCCAGCGAATATTCATGCCCCAAGCCGATGTTGCGCCCGAGCATGATGGCCGCAAAGGTGGACAAGGTCATGATGCCCAAGCCGCCGCATTGGATGAGCAGCATGATGATGAACTGCCCCAGCAACGTGAAATCATGCGGGGTATCGAGCACCGTCAGGCCGGTGACCGCCACCGCGCTGGTGGCGGTGAAGAGCGCGTCAATGTAATGAATGGATTCATCGCCAATCGAGGCATACGGAAAGGAGAGCAGCACCGAGCCCACCAAAATCGTGGCGATAAAACTCATGACGATCAGTTGCGCCGGCCGTTGAAAAAAATAGCGGCTTAAGCGCGCCGACCGGTCGGTGCGCAAAAAATAGCGCACATACACCAACGCCTGCCGCCCGGCGATGATGCCCATGATCATGCGCACATCGTGCCAGTGGAAGGGCAGGAGCACCAGCGCCAGCAGCAGCAGCAACCACTCGATATGCGGGCCGTGCCGCAGGCTCGGCCGATGGTGCTTGAGCTCCAGCCAGATCGAGACCACCAGCGCGGCCATGACAATCACCGTCGCCGCGCTGATGCCGATGGGCGAGGAGACCACCCGATATCCGGCTTCCATCACGCTGACGGCCACCGCGATGGCGTTCAGCCACAAAATGCCGCCGCCCCAGACGCCGTATTGATCCATGCGCAAGGCGCGCATGCTCGGCTCGCGCTTGAGCGTGCGCGCCGTTTGGTGCAACACGCGCAGCGCCAAGACCCCGTTGAATAACAGCCCCAGCGAGCTCACCAGCCAATCGGCCGGCAGCGTGTGCAGATACCACGGCAGCAGCCACAGGTACGCCACGCCGCACAGCCAGAAGCCGGCCCGCCGCCGCCGCAGCAACAGCAACACTGCCAGCAGCGCCAGCACGCCAAAGACGGCCCACACCACCAAGCCGCCGCCCGACAAAATGTTGCGCACGCCAAACAGCCCGCGCGGATCCTTGAGGGTGATGACCAGAAAGAGATTGAGCGGGATGGCCGTCAGCACTTGCAGAATGCGAAACCACGCCAGCCGGCGAATGTACAACTCGATGATGTGTGAATCCCACATGGCAATGCGACCGCGCGCCGGCATGCCGCGCGCAGCCAGTCTATTCCATCGTGTGGTGGTAGCGCATCATAACCAAGATCAACTCGACGTTCATGAGCGGTTATTGTAGCAAAACCACGCGCAATTCTCAACCGGCCTTGCCCATATCTGGCGAGAGAGAAAAAGGATCAGGCGAGAGAATCGGTTCTGGTCTCGCGCTCGATGACAAGCGCCAGTTGCCCGGCCATGGTTTCGAGCAGGACTTCCTGGTCAAGCGTAAGGCGGTGATCCTCGCTGAATTGCAGGCCAAGAATACCGACGATTCTCTGCGAGGCACGCAGCGGAAAATACGTGGCCTCGGCGGAAGGAATCGTTTGGGTGAATCTGCCCGCCTCTTTGCCACTGATGAAGGCCCACGAGGCAATGCTGTATTCTTTTTCGGACAGGGCCAGTGTGCTGGCGGGATGCGGCCCATCCGCGAGGCGCTCATGGGTTTGCGCGAGAATAATGGCCACATGCGCCATAAACGCGCGGCCAATGCTGCGGATGGCGACGGCGACGGTGTGGTCGACGCCTTCGCAATGCGCGATTTCCTTGACGAAGGCATACAGTGCCACGGCATGTTCCTCGCGCTTGCGCACCATCCGGTCTTGGCTGCGGATGCGGGCGGTGAGATTGCCGATCACCAGCGCGGCGACGAAGTACAGGGAAAACATGAGAACATCCTGGCCGCCATGGATGGAGAAGGTGAACCGCGGCGGGATAAACACGAAATCCCACAGCAAGGCGCTGAGGATGGTGGCGAGCCAGACCGGGCCGCGCCCGACCACGCTGGCCAGCAGCAATACCGCAAGCAAGTAGATGAACCCAACCGAGCGGTAGCCAATAATCTGCAGGAAGGGCAGGTTGGCGAGCGTGATGCCGCAGATGCACGCCAGGGTCAACAGGTATTCGTTGACGTGCGGCGTCAGAAATCCCGCGAGCCGGTCGGCGTGCAGCGGCCGGGGCTTGGTCGTGGAGCTTTGGACGACATGCACGTCGATGTCGCCGCTTTCATGCAGCAAACGGTAGAGCGGCGATTTGCGCACCAACGCGTACCACAGGGGCTCGGTCGGCTTGCCGACGACAATCTGGGTGACATTGCGTTGCCGGGCAATGCGCAACAGGGCACCCGGCACATCACTGTCGGCGGTGGCGATCACCTCGGCCCCCAGCTCGCGTGCCAGCGCAAGATGGCTGGCCAGGCGCTGTTCAGCAGCGGGCGACAGAGCACGGCCGACATCCACGTAGACGGCCAGCCAGGGCGCATCCAACGCGAAGGCAAAACGGCGTGTCCAGCGCACGAGCGGCTCGGACGCCGGACTGGCACTGACCGCGACCATCAACTGTACGCCGGATTTCCACGGCCCCGGAATTTGGTAGCGTTGCATGTAGTCGGCCACTTGCTGGCCCACCCGTTCCGCGGTGATGCGCAAGGCCATTTCGCGCAGGGCGATCAGATTCCCCTTCCGGAAAAAATGCTGGCGGGCATGTTCGGCACGTTCTTCCGTGTACACCTTGCCTTCCGCCAGCCGCTCCAGCAATTCCTCGGGCGAGATATCCACCAACTCGATTTCGCCGGCCCGCTCGAGCAACGAGTCCGGCACCCGTTCGCGCATGGGCACGCTGGTGATGGTTTCGACGATGTCCGCGCGGCTCTCGAGGTGCTGCACGTTAAGGGTGGTAAAGACGTCGATGCCCGCATCCAGCAGTTCGAGCACGTCCTGATACCGTTTGGGATGGCGCAACCCCGGCGCGTTGGTGTGCGCCAGTTCGTCCACTAGAATCAGCGCGGGGCGGCGCGCCAGGGTCGCGTCCAGATCGAATTCTGCGAGGGTGACGCCATGATACGCAACCGCGGCGCGCGGCACGCGCTCGAACCCGACGGTCAGCGCCTCGGTCTCGGCCCGGCCATGGGTTTCGATGTAGCCGATGACCGCATCCACGCTGGCGGCGCGCTCTTTCTGGGCGGCGTTAAGCATGGCGTAGGTTTTGCCCACACCGGCAGCCATGCCGAGGAAAATTCTAAGTTTGCCCGTGTGCGTGGCGGCCTCCTCCTTCTGGACCGCCTTCAGCAGCAGGTCAGGATCCGTCCGTGCGTCATCATGTGTGGTCATGGGCATAGCCTCGGTTCAGCGCAGCTGGTCGAGCGCCACGTTCAGTCGCAACACGTTGACGCGCGGGCAACCGAGCATGCCGCATTGGGGCGCTTCAACCAATTGGTCGACCAAGGTGTGCAGTTGCGCGTGCTGGCGCTCGTTGAAGCCGCGCGCGGCGGCCACGCGCTCGATTTGCGCGGCGGCAGCGGATGGGCTGAGGTGCGGATCAACACCGCTGCCCGACGCACACAGCAGTTCTTCCGGAACGGCGTTGGTAAGGCCCTGCGGTTGCCGCGCAAGGAAGTTACGGCGGCGCTTGTCCACCAGCTTGCGCAACGCTTTGCTGGTCGGCCCCAGATTGCTGCCGGACGCCGGCATGGTGCCGTAGTCGCAGGCGGACGGCCGCGGCCAGAAATACTTGTCGTCCACGAATTGTTGGGCCAGCAATAGTGAACCAACCACGTTGGTGCCGCGCAGCACAATGCTGCCGCAGGCCGTTTCGCGAAACAGCAGGCGGCCCGTCATCGTCACTGCCAGCGGATACAGCACGCCGGTTGCCATGGTCATCACGACCAGGGCGCGCACCGCGATGAGAAGGGTTTTCAACATGAGAAAATTAGACCAGGTTGCAGGTCACGAGAACCATGTCAATCAATTTGATGCCAATGAACGGCGCCACCACGCCGCCCAGGCCGTAGACCAGCAGATTGCGCAGCAGCAGGGCGCTGGCGCGCAGCGAACGGTATTTCACGCCGTGCAACGCCAGCGGAATCAAGGCCACAATGATCAGCGCATTGTAGATCACCGCGCTCAGCACGGCGCTGGCGGGCGAATGCAGGTGCATCACGTCCAGATGCAGTAGCGGCCCGCGCTGCCCCGCACCGGCGTAGAGCGCGCCAAACATCGCCGGCAGGATCGCGAAATACTTGGCCACGTCGTTGGCGATACTGAACGTGGTAAGCGCGCCGCGGGTAATCAGGATTTGCTTGCCGACCTCCACTATTTCGATCAGCTTGGTGGGATTGCTGTCGAGATCGACCATGTTGCCCGCTTCGCGTGCGGCTTGGGTGCCGGTGTTCATCGCGACGCCGACGTCGGCCTGCGCCAGGGCCGGGGCGTCATTGGTGCCGTCACCGGTCATGGCGACCAGATGGCCTTTGGCCTGCTCGTCGCGAATGCGTTTGAGCTTGGCCTCCGGCGTGGCTTCGGCAATGAAGTCATCAACGCCGGCTTCGGCCGCGATGGCCGCGGCAGTGAGGGCATTGTCGCCGGTGACCATGACGGTGCGGATGCCCATGGTGCGCAACTGGGCGAAACGGTCGCGCATGCCGCCTTTGACGACGTCCTTGAGATGGATGATGCCCAATGCACGCGTGTTCTCGGCCACGATCAAGGGTGTGCCGCCAGCCCGCGCGACGCTGTCGGCACTGGCCTTGACCTCACTGGGCAACGTGCCGCCCAACGCCGCGATGTGCGCCGCAATGGCATTCATCGACCCCTTGCGCACCATGCGGACGGGACCGCCGGAAGACGGGATGTCCACCCCGCTCATCTGGGTGCGCGCACTGAACGGCACAAAGTGCGCACCCATCTTTTGCAGGTCGCGACCGCGCAGGCCGAACGCTTCCTTGGCCAGCACCACAATGGAGCGGCCCTCCGGTGTTTCATCCGCCAGCGAGGCGATTTGGGCGGCATCGGCCAGCAGCTCTACCGCAACGCCCGGCGCGGGCAGAAAAGCGGACGCCATCCGGTTGCCCAACGTAATCGTGCCGGTCTTGTCCAGCAGCAGCACGTCAATGTCGCCGGCGGCCTCGACCGCCCGGCCGCTCATGGCCAGCACATTGCGGCGGATGAGCCGATCAATGCCGCTGATGCCGATGGCGGTCAACAAGCCGCCAATCGTGGTGGGAATCAGGCAGACCAGCAGCGCAATCAGCACGGCCAGCGGTGTGGTGGGTGCGCCAGCGTAGCCGGCCGCCTGTTCGCTGTACACGGCAAAGGGCCGCAGCGTGGCCACCACCAGCAGAAACACCAGCGTGAGGGCGAACAAGAGAATACCCAAGGCGATTTCATTGGGCGTCTTCTGCCGCCGGGCACCTTCAATCAGGGCAATCATTTTATCAATGAACGTGGCGCCTTGGGCCGCCACGATGCGGATGACAACCCGATCACTGATCACGCGCGTGCCGCCAATGACGGCGCTGCGGTCGCCACCGCTCTCGCGAATGACCGGCGCGGATTCGCCGGTGATGGCTGATTCGTCGATACTGGCAATGCCGTCGACAATCTCGCCATCGCTGGGAATGACGTCGCCGGCTTCACAGACGACCAGATCATCCGGGCGGAGCTCGCAGCCCGGCACACGGGTCTCGACGTCATTGACGAGTTTGCGCGCAATCACATCGCGCCGCCCTTTGCGCAGCGCGTCGGCCTGCGCTTTGCCGCGGCCTTCCGCCAGCGCCTCGGCAAAATTCGCAAACAGCACCGTGAACCACAGCCACACGTCGATCTGCAGCGTCAGCGACGGAACACGACCCGTCGCTATCACCGTGCGGAGCAGCATCAGTGCCACGGCCAGCGTGTAAGGCAAAGCGGCGGCGCGCTGAAATATCTCCTGAAACAGAACGAGCGTGGTCAGGGCCGCACCTATCTCGGTGACAAACATCACCGGGTTGCGCGCTTGCTGCCGCGGCCCGAGTTTCCTGAACGCGTCCAGCAACGCCTGGCGGGCAATCCGGCCCGAGATGCCCGCCACATGTCTGCCGTGCGCGCTCATCAGAACACCCGCCCGCCCTGCATGAGCAAGTACTCGACCACCGATCCAAGGCAGAGCACCGGGAAGAAGCTCAGCGCGCTGACAATCAAAATCACGGACACGAGCAACACACCGAACAGCGGCCGATCGGTTGGAAACGTGCCGGGCGACGGCGGTATGGATTTCTTGCGCGCCAGGCTGCCGGCCACGGCCAACACGGGAATAATCACGGCAAAACGCCCGACCAGCATGCATGCCGCCAGCAGTACATTATAATAAGCCGTGTTCGTCGCAAGCCCCGCAAAGGCACTGCCATTGTTGTTGGCCGCCGAGGTGAAGGCGTACAACACTTCCATCAGCCCGTGCGGCCCGGGATTGAGGATCGCCGCGCGACCGCCGGGCACGCTCAAGGCCCAGGCCGTGCAAATGAGGATCAACACCGTGGGCGCCAACACCGCGATCAAGGCCATGCGCACCTCGAAGGCCTCGATCTTTTTGCCCAGATACTCAGGCGTCCGGCCCACCATCAAGCCGGCAATGAAGACCGTGATGATGACGAACATCACCATGCCATACATGCCGGCGCCGACGCCGCCAAAGACCACTTCGCCCATCACCATGTTCACTAACGCCACCAATGCCGCCAGCGGGGACAAGGAAGCGTGCATCGCATTGACGGAACCGCTGGACGCGGCCGTGGTCGCCGTGGACCACAGCACACTGTTGGCAAGGCCGATGCGCGTCTCCTTCCCCTCCCAGAATCCGAGACCCTGCAAGGCCGGGTTGGCGCTCGACTCCGCCCAGAGTGCCACACCCAAGCCGACCAGGAACAAGCCCGACATGGCCACCCACACTATCAACGCGTGGCGGCGCGCCTTGACCAGCATGCCAAACGTAAAGACCAGTGCTGAAGGGATGAGCAGAATGCTCAAGGCCTCCAGAAAGTTTGTCAGCGGTGTTGGATTCTCAAAGGGATGCGCGCTGTTCGCACCAAAGTACCCGCCGCCGTTGCTCCCGAGTTGCTTGATGGCGACCTGCGACGCTGCCGGCCCCAGCGGCAGCATTTGCGTCTGGCCCGCAAGCGTTGTTGCCGTTCGGGCGGGGGCCAGTGATTGAACTACCCCTTGCCCCACGAGCACCACCGCCAGCACTAGTGCCAGCGGCAGCAGCACATATACCGTGGCGCGCGTGAGATCCACCCAGAAATTGCCGATGGTTGCCGTCATGGTGCAGCGCAGGCCGCGCGTCAGTGCCACCAGCACGGCTATCCCCGTGGCCGCGCTGGCAAAATTCTGCACCCCCAGTCCGACCATCTGCGTCAGATAACTGAGGGTTGATTCGCCGGCGTAACTCTGCCAGTTTGTGTTGGTCATGAAACTGACCGCCGTGTTGAACGCCAAATGCCACGGCACATTCGGCAGATGCTGGGGATTGAGCGGCAGATACATTTGGAACAGTTGCAGCACCAGCACGACGAGCAAGCCCAGCGCGTTGAACGCCAGCAACGCACCCGTGTACTCCGTCCAGCGCATTTCGCGCGCCGGGTCTATCCCACATAGCCGATAGGCAAGGCGCTCAAGCGGTTCGAGCAGACGCGAGCCCGCCGTACGCAGACCCGAGAAAACACGGGCACAATAAAAGCCTAAAAGCGGCGACGCCAGTGCCAGGACAGCCACGTACAATCCCAGTTCGGTAACGGCGTTGTCGTTCATGGCGCAAGTATAGCAAAGCCCGGCAGTCTGGGTCAACGGCTGCGGTTACGCGTAGCTGTGCAGAATGCTGCCGAGTTTCGGCAGCAGATTGACGAGCAGAAACGTGACGAGCAACGCCACAAAGGCGCATACCTGCGCACTGCGCGCATAGCGCCGCAAGGCGGGTGCTTGCTGGCAATGCAGATAGATCACATAAAGCAGCCACGTGATGAGGGCCCAGGTTTCCTTGGGATCCCATGACCAGTAGATGCCCCAGGCTTCCTCAGCCCAGAGCGCACCGGAGAGCAGGCCGAAGGTCATCAAGGGAAACGCCAGGCGCGTGGTTTGGTAACAGGCTTCATCGTACCACGCCGCGGTTGCGGCGGTCATGCGCCGCCGCTGGAAAAAGCCCGCGACGGTGATGGCAAAGGCGACACTCACCAGCGCATAGGACAACATGTAGGCCGTGACATGCGGCACGAACCATGGCGACTGCAACGCGGGCATGCGCCGCCAGGTGAGATCGCGCGTCATGCAAAGCGCGCCGGCCAAGGCGATGGCCGGGAGCAGCACAAAATAGCGGTCGAGCTGCCACAATTGGTTGCGCACAGCCAGAAAAAGGTAGAGCGGCGGGAAGCACAAGGCCATCAAGACCATGACGTGATACATGCTGCCGAACGGCGGCCCGCCGGCGCACCGCCAGTTGGCGACGAACAGGCCGAGGGTCAGCAGCCAGCCCAGCGCCATCAGTGCCATGCCGAATGGCCGTTTGCCGAAAACCAGTGCGACAAATGCGCCGACATACACGGCCGCGCCGGCAACCAGCAGCGCGGTAACCAGATTATGAACAGTGGCGAGCATGGTTAGTTTTTCTCCTGTAATGGCAATGATGACGTGGCGGACTGCACCCAGCACAACAGCGCGCTGCCGACCATGACCATCCAGATGCCGCCGATCACCAAGCGGCGGCCGGGATCCCTGCGCGCGCTGAGATGCACCATCATGCCGGCGTCGTCGTCATACGACATCAGATAGAACTTCCAGCCGTGAAAAGTGACCGGATGATTGACCGCCAGCGCGGCGACCACGGGGGCTGCGTTTCCGGCTTGCAACTGCAGGGTGGCCTCAAAATGTTTGGGGGTGCGGCGCAAGCGCAGGAACCAGCCATTGTCAAGAACCACGCGCTCTTTCCATGCGCCGCGCGCATCGTGCAGCGCGTCCACCGGCAGCGCGCCCGCCTCGGCCAGCGCAAGCATGCCGGTGGCGGGCGGCATCACGGTGCGGACATACTCATGCGGTGGCATGCCCTGCGCCGGCCGGAACAGATTCGACGCGGAAATCGCTGACCCGCACGGAAAAGGGCAGGGTGTAGACCACGCCCGTGGCGGTCGCCGGGATTTGCGTAATGCCCTGGGCGCCGCCCACCGGCACGGAAAATTCCGCATCCTTGCTGAACAGGTAGCCGAGCAGCGCGCCCAGCAGCAGCACGACCACGCCGCCATGCGCCAGTGCCAACGCCAGGCGCATGGCACGCAACTGCCGCACGGCGGCGGCCAGCAGCAGCACGCACTCAGTCGCCACGAGCAACATGAACACGGGTGTTTTGAAAATGATGCCGGCATCGCCGCCTGGCACGGGCACCACGCCCGCCAACAGAAACAGCACGATGACAACCAGCAGACCGGTCGCGAACTTCATGGTCGTAGTTCTCGGGTGAGCAGCCATAAGCATTCCCCATGCACAGGGGAATTGAAATAGTATACTGAAATTCCGATATGCAGGTGCGATCTCCCGCGCGCATCACGTGG
>JAPLST010000226.1 GCA_026398485.1 bacterium | reverse complement strand
CGCTGCCACCGAATACTGAACACCGATTGCCGAATGCCGATTCTGCATGTGGCGCAACATTCAGCAGCGATCCTTCATTCGATTGTGCAAACCGGCATTTCAGGGCCCAATAAACGCTGGTTTTCCAATGTAGTAGCTTGCTATTCAGTATGTTGTTTAGGTCCGACCCGAACTGTGCCCGCTGGAGGGCCACGCACCGTCGTGGCCGTGCCGCCGTGCCGCTGGAGGGCCACGCTCCGTCGTGGCCGTGCCGCCGGAGGGCCACGCTCCGTCGTGGCCGTGCCGCCGTGCCGCCGTGCCGCCGTGCCGCTGGAGGGCCACGCACCGTCGTGGCCGTCTGCATGGTCACGACAGTGCGTGACCCTCCAAAGCGAAGACGCGCAACGTATCTTTTTTCGTGTACCTGTTTTTATGGCGCAAATCGCCGGATTGCATGGCATGGGCACTTGTGTTATAATGAGTGCGCAGTGAACTATTAACCCCGTGCAAGGAAGTGCCGATGCGGAACATTGTTGCTGAAATCAAAGCCCGGGCGCGTGCGGCGCACCGGCGCATTTTGTTACCGGAAAGCTGGGACAAGCGCACGCTGCTGGCCGCCGAAATTGTCGCCCGCGAGGGCTTCACCGACATCGCCCTGGTCGGCAAGCCGGACGCGATTGCCGCCTTGGCGCGCGACTGCGGCGCAAACATTGACGGCGTCACGATTATTGATCCCGCGGCTGCCTGCGCCCAGTATGGCTTTGTCGAGAAACTCACCGCCTTGCGCCAGCACAAGGGCATGACGCCCGACGCCGCCCGGACATTGTTGCAGGATTACCTGTATGTCGCCGCGCTGCTCGTGCGCGAAGGCCTGGCCTATGGCTATGTCGCCGGCGCGGACAATCCGACGGCCAACACGATCCGCTCCGCCCTCTACTGCCTGGGCACCAAGCCGGGCATCAAGACCCTCTCGAGCTGCTTCCTGATGGTCGTGCCGGACTGCGCCTACGGCGCGGACGGCATGCTGATCTACGCCGATTGCGGCGTCGTGCCGAATCCGACCGCCGAGCAATTGGCCGATATTGCGATCATTTCGGCCGACTCGTGCCGCACCTTGATCGGGGTCGAGCCGATTGTCGCCATGCTGGCGTTTTCCACCAAAGGCAGCGCGCACGACCCGATCGCCGACAAGGTCATTGCCGCCACCGCCCTGGTCAAGCAACGCGCGCCGCAACTGCTGGTGGATGGCGAGCTGCAATCGGATGCCGCGCTGGTGCCCGCCATCGGCGCGAAGAAAGCGCCCGGCAGTCCGGTCGCCGGCCGCGCCAATGTCTTGATCTTCCCTGACCTGAATGCCGGCAATATCTGTTACAAACTCACCGAGCGGCTGGCCAAGGCGATGGCGTTTGGCCCGCTGCTGCAGGGCTGCGCCAAGCCGGTCAATGATCTTAGCCGCGGCTGCTCGGTGGACGACATTGTGACGGTCAGCGCCATCACCGCCGTGCAGGAATGAGCCGGCGGTGAGTGGTTCTGCGACACCACCGGCGCGCCTGGGTGCGCATGTGATAATTTTGCCGCCCGATGTGGCCAACAAAATTGCCGCCGGTGAAGTAGTCGACCGGCCCGCGTCGGTCGTCAAAGAACTGGTTGAAAACGCGCTGGATGCCGGCGCAACGCGCATCACCATCGAAATTGAAGGCGGCGGCCGCACGCTCATGCGCATCAGCGACGACGGCGCCGGCATGAGCCGCGCCGACGCCGAACTCGCCATCCAACGCCACGCCACCAGCAAGATTCACACGGTCGATGATATTGACGCCATCACCACCCTTGGCTTTCGCGGCGAAGCGCTGCCCAGTATCGCCTCGGTCGCCCATTTCGAATTGGTGACCTGCCAGCCTGGCGCGGCCCACGCCACCCGCATCACGATTGACGGCGGTCACGATGTGCAGGTTAGTGACGCCGCCCGCGCGCCCGGCACGACCGTCGCCGTGCGCACCCTCTTTTATTGCGTGCCCGCCCGCGCCAAATTTCTGAAGACAACCGCGACCGAGATCAGTCACATCGCGCGCGTCGTCCATGCCGTCATGCTGGCACAACCCCATGTCGGCTTCAAGTATCTGCTTGAAAACACGGTGCAGTATGACGTGCCGCCGCAGCCGCCCGGGACGCCGTTCGCCGACGCGCTGCGCACGCGCCTGAGCCATGTGCGCGGCCACGAGCTGGTCAACGACCTGCTGCCCATCGATTATCAGGCGGAGCCTTTTACGGTGCGCGGCTTTTGCTCGACCTGGTCACGCGCGGTGCTCTCGCGCCAGGAATTGTTCTTGTATGTCAATCGGCGCCCGGTGCGCTGCGCCTGGCTGGCCGCGCTGATCAAGCGCGCCTACGGCACGCTCTTGAGCACCGATGCCTATCCCTACGCGTTTTTGTTTGTGGACGTGCCGCCGCGCGCGGTCGATGTCAATATGCATCCGGCCAAGCTGGAAGTGCGCTTTGGCAATGAATACGCCGTGCAAAGCGCGATCAGCAATGCGATCATGGCCTGTCTGCAGGCGCAGGCGACCATGCCGCGCGTCGGCGTGGCGGCGCGCACCACCGCCGCGGCGGGCGCGTCCGACGCGCCGGACACCACACGGTTGAGCACGCCGCCAGTGTTGGCTGCGCCGTGGTCGCGCAAGTTGTCCATTGACGAGTGGAAAAAGCTGTACGGCCGTGCACCCGATGCGGCGGCGCCGGCGCTACCCGCGGCGGGTGCGGCGCCGGGCGTTGCGGCGCCAACCCCGGCCGCGGCGGATACGCTGCGCGTGCTTGGCCAGGCCGGCAACAAATATATCGTCGCCGAAATTGCCGGCGCACGCAATGGCATCGTGCTGATTGACCAGCACGCCGCGCACGAGCGGGTCGGCTTTGACGAACTCACCGCCGCCATGGCGACGCGCAGTGTCGCGCAGCAAGCGTTGTTGCTGCCGGCCACCGCACAAGTCTCCGCCATGCATGCGGCCGTGCTGCACGAGCAACTGGACGCGCTGCGGACGATGGGCTTTGCCATCGAGGAATTCGGCCCGGACACGTTCAAGATTGACGCGGTACCCGCCTTTGTCAATGTCGCCGACGTGGCCTCGCTGCTGAGTGACATCGCCGCCGAATTGCTGGAACTAGGCCGCACCGCGCGCGTCGAGGAGTTGCACCGTCGCATGCTCCTGCTGCTCATTTGCAAAGGCAGCATCACCTTCAACCAGCCCTTGTCGTTGCCCGAAATGCAGGCGCTCGTGAATCGCTTGCGCACGACGGCCACGCCGTGGACTTGTCCGCATGGGCGCCCCACCATGATTGTCATTCCGTATGACGAACTGGAAAAACGCTTTGGCCGGCGCGGCTGATTCTGGAAACGATGAACGCTGAACGCATAGCGATGAAGTCAGCGCAGCACTTGCGCAAACGCTGCGCATACTTCAGCGTTCAGCGTTCAGACTTCATACTTCCCCGAACCCTGAACCCTATCTCGTGAATGCCCTGATCATCACCGGCACGGACACTGGCGTCGGCAAGACCTACGTTGCCTGCGGCATGGCAGCCGCGCTGCACCGGCGCGGCATGGATGTCGGCGTCTTCAAACCGTTCTGCACCGGCACGCGCGCCGATGTGCTGGCCTTGCAGCGCGCCGCGCATAGCAGCGCCGCGCTCGAGGTGATCAACCCGGTCTTTTTGCCGTTGCCGCTGGCGCCCTATCGCGCCGCGGCGTTGGCCGGTGTCACGATCGATATCGCCGATGTCTTGCGCACCTTCGACCTGTTGCGGCACCAGCATGACGTGGTGCTGGTCGAAGGCATTGGCGGGCTGATGGTGCCGCTCTGCCGCGGTGCCGAACGCATCTATAGTTTTCGTGATTTCTGCGCGGATTGCGGCGCGGCGGTGCTGATTGTCGCGCGCCGCACGTTGGGTACGCTCAATCACACCTGGCTGACCGTCAATGCCTGCCGCGAGGCCGGCTTGCCCGTGCTGGGCGTCATCTTCAATGACACTGAGCCGCAGGCGGAGTGCGAGCCGGCTTCCAGCAATCCCGCCCTGCTGGCCGAATGCGCCGCCGTGCCCCTGCTTGGCTGCGTGCCCTACGCCGCCGCCGCATCGGCGTTTGATGCTTGTGTTGCCCCCTTGTTGTCCCTATTTTCCAAACCAGTGACCGCCTATGTCTGACCTGCAACAACCACCAGTGAGCCCGTCCGCACCAGCGCCCGCACCGGCCGCCGGATCACTAACGCATGCCGAGCTGCGCTGCCCGCGCTGCGAAAAGCGCAGTGACATGCTGATTATCGCGCCGGCCACGCCACGCCGTTATGCGCCCCTGACGCTGTTCCTGTTGCGCGTCTTTTCGCCCGGCGGCGTCGTCATCAACCAGCGCTACCGCTGCCCGCGCTGCGGCCACGAGTTCAAGGACATGTCGCTGCTGGAAGCGCTGGTCGCGCCGGCAACCATGATCACCCTGGTCGTGCTGAGCATGCTGTTGTTTCTGCTTTTCATATTTTTCATTGTTGCGCCAAAATAGCCCGATGACCTCGTTGGTTGCCCCCTCGCTCCTGGCCGCCGATTTCAGCCACTTGGCCGACGAAATTCAGCGCGCTGAAACAGCCGGCGCCGACTACATCCACATCGATGTCATGGACGGCCATTTTGTGCCGAACCTCACGCTCGGCCCGCCGCTGGTCGCGAAACTGCGCGCCTGCACGCGCCTGCCGTTCGATGTGCATCTGATGATCGACCGCCCGGATATCTATGCCGCGCGTTTCATCGAAGCCGGCGCAGACATTGTCACCATCCACGTCGAGTCGCCCTGCTTTCACGATGGCACGGCCAGCATCCCGGCTGTCCTGCACGACATTGCCGCCCGGGGCGCGCGCGCCGGCCTGGTGCTCAAGCCCGCCACGCCCGCCGCCACGCTCCTGCCGCATCTGCCGCTGTGCGCCATGGTCTTGATCATGACGGTCGAGCCCGGCTTTGGCGGTCAGGCGTTCATGCCCGCCATGCTCCCGAAAATCCGCGCCGTGCATGATGCCGCGCGCACCGCTGCGCCGGCGCTCAACATCGAGGTGGACGGCGGCATTGACGACCAGACCGCCGCGCTCTGCGCCGCCCACGGCGCCAATGTCTTCGTCGCCGGCACCCACTTGTTTGGCCGCGCCGATATGGCCGCGCGCATCACCCGCTTGCATAACCTCCACTGCATCTGCTAATGTCCACCACACCTGCAATCACGTTTGGCACCGACGGTTGGCGTGGCGTTATCGCCGACACCTTCACCTTTGACAATGTCCGCCTGGTCGCGCAGGCCATTGCGGATTATGTGCGCGCCCAAGCGCCCGTGCCGCACGGCATCGTCATTGGCTATGACAACCGCTTCCAAGGCGAACATTTCGCGCGGCTGGTCGCCGAAGTCATGCTCGGCAATCGCATCCCCGTCGCGCTCGCCACCGAGCCGCTGCCCACGCCGGCCATTTCGTTCGCCGCCTTCCACCACCAGCTCGACGGCGGCATCATGATCACCGCCAGTCACAATCCGCCCGAGTACAGCGGCATAAAATTCAAGACTACGCAGGGCGCCTCGGCCGATCCTGCCGTCACCCGCATGTTCGAGACGAACATCGGCAAGACGCCGGTTGCCACCACGGCCCTTGAAAACGCCGGCAAAGGCCTGCGGCTGAATCTGGCGATTGCCCCGCCCTATTTCGACTGGGTGCGCTCGTTCATCAACTACGACGTGCTGGCCCGCGCGCAGTATACCGTCGTGGTGGATTCCATGTACGGCGTCGGCGCGCGCCATATCGAAACCTTGCTGGCCGGCACCGCCCACCGCGTCACCACGATTCGCGCCGAGCGCAATCCGTCCTTCAACGGCATCGCGCCCGAACCCGTGCCGAAAAACATGGCGGCCACCATCGCGGCCGTGCAGGACGCGCAGGCGGACGTGGCGCTGGTCACCGATGGCGACGCCGACCGCCTGGCCGCACTCGACAATCGCGGCGAGTACATCATCACGCCCAAGATCGCCGTGCTGCTGGCGCTGCATCTGCTGAAAAACCGCGGCTGGCGCGGTGACATGGTCAAGACCTTGTCGTGTTCGGTGGTGGTTGACCGCTTTGCGCGCGAACACGGCTTGACCGTGCATGAGAAGCCGGTCGGTTTCAAAAACATTGTCCCCTATTTGGTTTCCGGCGCGGCCTTGATCGGCACTGAGGAAAGCGGCGGGCTTGGCATCCAAAAGCACATTCCGGAACGCGACGGGATTTTGGGCGGCCTGCTCTTTCTCGAGGCCTTGGCCGGCCTCGGCTTTGCCAATGCCGGCGCGGCCATGGATTATCTCGACCAGCAATTCGGCGTGCTGCGCTATGACCGCATTGACGCGCACTACACGCCCACCCAAAAAGCCTCGTTCCTGCAACGCATCAGCGCCGCGCCGCCCAAGGAACTGCTCGGCCAGCGCGTGGTGCGCATCAAGGATTTCGACGGCATCAAATTCGAATGCGCCGACGATTCATGGCTGCTGCTGCGCTTCAGCGGCACCGAACCGGTCGTGCGCTTTTACGCCGAGGCGCCCAGCGCCGCCACCGCCGCCGCGCTGACCAAGCTCGGCCTGCACATGCTGACCAGCGCGTAGCGGTTCAGGGCTGCTTGGAGTCCCGCCACCGGCGTGGACCGCAATTCTGCTTCTTCACCATCCATCCATTCATCCAGATTCCCGCCGCACCATAATTTGTTTTGCTGCAAAAGAAATTACCGCGCTAAACCTGCGCGCATTGCGCGCGCAGTTGCTTCAACTCGGTGATGTCGGTAAACGAGTCGATCACACATGCGTGCGTGGCCTCATGCCCGGGCATGACCGCGATGCGCAGCGCGACATGGATGAGCGTGCCGTCAAAGCACTGCACGACCGATTCGCATTCAAAGATCTGGTCGCCGCGCGCCATGGCCACCAGTTGGCGCGCGAAATCGCGCAGGGATTGCTCCACAAATGTTTTGGAAAGTTGGGCCAGCACCTGCGCCCGCGAGTCTGCCCGCAAGATCCGCACGGCGGCATAATTGGCGTCCACCAGGCGCACGCGGCGCATGCATTCGCGCACTTCCTCGGGATGCTCGTCAAAGAAGGCGCCGAAATCCTCAACGCCCAAGCTGCGCAAATGGCTCAAATAGGTGATCGCATCGGAACTGTCCGTTTCGACCAAGGCCACCGGGCTGTTCTCAAACATAAGGCGGTGGCGCAGCTCACTTTCGGCCAAGGCCTGTTGCGCGCGGGCTTGCCCGGTGATATCCATCAAGGTGACAAACATTTTGGCATACGATTCACTATAGCCCTTGGCGACGACCCAGCGGGCGAGGCACATGCGGTCGCGCCCGTCCAGCGTGCGCACCGGCATTTCGCTCTCGAAGAGCGGCTCGTTGTGCGCAATCGCCACGCACAAGGCGAGGAACACCGGCCAAGTCGCGGGCGCAAACGTCTGGCCAAGCTGTTTCATCAACTGTTCACGCGCGCCGGCACCCATCAATGCCAGGCCGGCATGGTTGACATCCACCACGTTCATTTTCGTGACGCAGTCCTGCAGTTTTTCCGGGTTGCGCTCAAAGTATTCGCGCAGATTGGTGATGCCGGCGTGCCCCAGCTCGGTCAGGCAGGCCTTGAGCGCGGCGGCGTTCAGTTCCCACAGGGCAATCGGTGACTGCTCGAAAATGGTGCGGTAGCGCGCTTCGCTCTCGCGGATGGCGCGTTCGACGCGCTTGCGCTGGGTGACATCGCGGGTGCTGCCGACAATCCCGGTGAAGCGGCCGTGCTCGTTGAACAGCGGGGTCTTGTGTACTTCCAAGGTGAGGTGTTCGCCATCCAGCGTCGCTTCTTCGATGAATTGACAGGGCTGCGCCGCGGTGCGCGTGGCAACATCACTATTGAAGCACACTTCACCAAAGCCCTGCCGATGCCCGCGCGCCCGCGCCTGCACCGCCAGTTCCACATCCGTCTTGCCGATGCACTCCGCCGGGGTACACTTGAGAATCCGGCGGCAATGCGGCGCGGAGCTGAAGAGGTAGCGAAACAGATGATCTTTATAGTAAACCATGTCGGCCAACTGATCCGTCATGATGGTCAAGATATGGCTGTGCTTGGCATAGGCCTGCTCGGCTTTCGCGCGCTCGGCGATTTCTGCTTGCAACTGGGCGTTGCTGGCGGACAATTGGCGGGTACGATCCGCAACCAGCGTTGCCAGATTGGTCTGCTGGAGGTGCAGCGCCTGTTCCGCCTCATGGCGCAGCACGGCGGCGGCGATGATGTCCGCACAGGTGCGCAGGAAGGCGATTTCCTCGTCGCGCCAGACATGGGCGCGGCGATCGCAATCAAGGCAGATATAGCCATGCATACTGCCCGCGCCGGCCAGCGCGACCATCACCACCGCGCCGACGCCATGATGCAGCCAGATGGCCTTTTCCGCCGCGGCGGCGGGCGGCAACGCATGCACATCGTTGACGCACACCAGTCCCTGTTCCAATAATTGCTGATACCCCCAATGAAACGGCGCAACCGGGATGGACTGCAACTGCGCATGCAGATTCTCCGTCGCGTCCGCCGCCCATTGATGCGTGTTCGTAAGCAGCGTGTGGGCCGCATTAAAACGAAAAAGATTGACCCGCTCCACCGCCGCAAAGCGGCCGATGTCAGCCACGGTGGCGTGGAGCGCCTCGTCACACGCCATTGTGCCGGCAAAGCGCGCGGCGATCGTGGCAATGGTGTGCGCCCGCTGTAATTGTGCGGCAATCGTCTGCACGGCGCTGACCCGCGCGGAGATGTCCTGCACCAAGGCGATCACATGAACCGTGCCGTTGGTGGCCAGGGAGGTCAGCAGCACTTCGGCCGGAAAGACACGGCCATCCGCGCGCTGATGCAACCATTCGAAGCGGACGGAGCCTTCGGCATGGGCACGGTGCAGGTAGGCATCGGCCTTGCTCTTCGACTCCACGCCATCGGCCTGCAGCGGCGGCGACAACGCCGCGGGATGCGTCTGCAATAACGCCGCGCGGTCGGCACAGCCAAACAGCCGCACAGCGGCATCATTGCAGTCCACACACAGACCATCGCTGATGACCAGCATGGCCAGATCGAGATGCTGCACAAATTCATGGCAGAAATTGTCATGCGCCGGCACGGCAGGCGGGCACGGTGGGCATACCCGTATATTTTTGTGTGAAGGTGGCATGCTAATGCTCCGCGCGCAGAAATGCACCGCGCGCCGGCGTGGTTGGGTCGTCCGGCGCCACGCATGCGCCGCGCACAAATGTGTGCGCGACACGGCCGCGAAACTGCGCGCCGGCGAAGGGGGTCAGCCGGCCTTTGGAATGCAGGTCTGCGCCGGCCAGCGTCCATGTGCGTTCGGTGTCAACCAGCACAAAATCCGCATCACCACCAACGTGCAAGCCGGTCTTGCGCCGGGCCAGGCCATAGCGCGCCGCAGCCGCGCCGCCCAGCAGACCGGTCAAGGCCTGCAGCGTCAGGCGCCGGGCATGATAGCCATACGTCAGCGCAAAGGGCAGTATTAACTCGACGCCGGGCATGCCGCCATAGGCGCTGAAAATGTCCGGGGTGTTTTTTTCGGCCGGCGTGCAGGGCGCATGATCGCTGGCAAGCATGCTGATCGTCGTGCCAATATGCGACCACAACCGTTGCCGCTCATCCTCGCTGCGCACCGGCGGCGCGCATTTGAGCACGGCGCCCAGGCGCGCCAGGTCATCCGTCGTGAACGCCAAATACTGCGGACACGTTTCCGCGCTGATGTCCACCCCTTGGCGCTGCAGCCGCGCAATCTCGTCCGCGCCCGAACCGGAGGACACATGCACTATATGCAGCCGCGCGCCCAGCTCGCCGGCCAGTTCGCCCACGCGCCGGATCGCCGTGACTTCCGCCGCCACCGGCCGCGCCGCCGCGTATGCCCGCGCATCCGTGGCCGGCCGCACCGCCGCCGCCATGCCGGCCGCCACCAGCGCCGCATCCTCGGCATGCACCCCGACCAGCGCGCCAAGCTCGGCCGCATGCCGGAGCACCTCGCGATACTGCGCGTAGGTCAACTGCGGAAATGTGTCCATGCCCGACAGCGTATAGGTTTTGAAGGCGATCACGCCGGCGCGCCACAAGGCCGCCATTTCCTCGCGCCACGCCGGCTGCTCCAGTGCCAACGCCGAAACCCCGCCCCACAGGGCAAAATCACAGCAGGCGCGGCCCGCCAGTGCGGCGCACTTCGCCGTCAACGCCGCCGCCGTCGTCACCGGCGGCACACAGGTGTCCGGCATGTCGCAGACGGTCGTAACCCCGCCGGCAATCGCCGCGCGCGTGCCATGCGGGAAATCTTCGCGATTGGTGTAACCCGGATCGTCAAAATGCACATGCGGATCAATCACGCCCGGCAACAGCAGCAAACCGCCACCGTCTTCGCGCGGCCAATCATTCGGGCAGGCCGCATCCCACGCGCGCACCACACCATCCGCAATCGCCACGCGCGCAACCCGGGTCGCGTTGCCGTGCGTCACGACCCGGACATTGTCAAGAACAAACGCCATTGTTTTCCATGGTTGCGCGCCACGCCTGCGAGAACACGCGATCCCAGGTGAATTCGCGCGCCAGCGCCAGTGCATTGGCGCGATAGGTGGCATAGTCGTTCACAATGCTGCGCACCGCGGCGGCAACGTCCTGCGCATTATAGCGCACGGCCACGCCTGCACGCCGTTCTTGAATCAGCGCCGCCACTTCCGGCACATCGCCAATGATGACCGGCAGGCCGCACGCCAGATACACTTTTGGTTTGCCCGGGTCGCCAAATGCCGAGTAATCACCGCCACCGCGCCGGTACAATGCCACACCGATGCCGCACTGCATCAGCAGGCGTTCCGCCGCGGCATGCTCCTCGATGAAGCCATGAAACGTCACGGCATCGTGCAAGCCGGCCGCCGTGACCTGGCGCTGTAATTCATCAAGGTAGGCGCCGCCGCCAATGATGTCGAGTGTCAGTGCCGGAAACTCCGCGCGTAATTGCGGCATGACTTCCAGAAACAATTGCACGCCCGAACTCTCCTTGACATGGCCGAAAAATGCGATCCGCCATGGCGGCGGCTCGGCCGGCAAGCGGGCGGCGCATGCATCGGCATGCGTGCCATGCGGCACCCACACCTGCGGCGCACAGCGCTCGCGCCGCACGCCGTCGCGCACCCGGCCGTCCAGCATGCGCGTCCGCGCCAGGTTCCACAGCGCGTCGCAGTGATAACAGCAAAATCGGTCGAGTAGCCGATAGATGCGCCCAATCAGCGCACCATGCGCGTCCGGCACATAGTCAATCGAGTACATCACCACCCGGCGCACTTTCCCCAGCCGGCGCAGCAGCAAGCCGGGCAAGGTGTCAAAGCAACCGTTGCCGACATATACATCATAGCGCCCCGGCAGGCCGAGCACGACGCGGACGGTGCGCCAAAAATCCAGCCAATAGCGCAGCGGCGCAAAGCGCACGCGGCGCGGATAACAAACACGCCGCACAACGCCCGTAGCGCAACGACGCTCGCAGACCGCATCACGGCGATTGCTGAACGGAAATGGATGTTCGAGCAACACACTTTCGCACGCCCCGCCGGCCGCCAGCCACGCATGCAATTCCTGCCCGGGGCCGGTGGCGTAATAATGCAGGACAGTAATGACCCGGGCCTGCGCCAGCGGCACAGCAGTTGTTGCCTGCGATTCAGCCATGATGGTTGTCTCGAGGTAGGGCGGTCAGGCCCTGACCGCCGTG
>JAPLST010000392.1:21996-33987 GCA_026398485.1 bacterium | reverse complement strand
CGCTATCGTGTCGACGGCGCGCTCTACGAGCTGGTCCCGCCGCCGCGCCCCTTGGCGCCGGCGATCGCCTCGCGCATCAAAGTCATGGCCGGCCTCAAGATCGTCGAGCGGCGCCTGCCGCAAGACGGGCGCATCACCGCGCGCATCGCCGGCCGCCAGGTTGACTTGCGCGTCTCGACCCTGCCGACCGTCTTTGGCGAAAGCGTCGTGGTGCGGATTCTGGATCGCGAAAGCACCAAGCTCGATCTGGCCGTGCTCGGCCTTGAAGATGACCTGCTGGGGCAGATTGACGAATTGATCCTGCGCCCCAACGGCATCTTCCTGGTGACCGGCCCGACCGGCTGCGGCAAGACCACCACGCTCTACGCCTGCCTCCAAAAAATCAACACGATTGACGCCAAGTGCATTACGACCGAAGAGCCGGTCGAATATGACATTGAGGGCGTCGTCCAGGTGCCGATCAATGAAGGTGTCGGCCTGACCTTTGCGCGGTCGCTGCGCGCGATCCTGCGCCAGGACCCCGACCGCATCATGGTCGGCGAAATCCGCGACTTGGAAACCACCCAGATCGCCATTCAGGCCTCGCTCACCGGCCACTTGGTCCTCTCGACCCTGCACACCAACGACGCCGCCACCACGGTCACCCGCCTGATTGACATCTCGACGCTCGAAGCCGTCATCGCCCAGCGCCTGGTGCGCCGCGTCTGCGACCATTGCCGCGAGGAGTACCAGCCCGACGAGGATGACTTGTCGCGCCTGACCAGTGACACCAAAAAGCTGAAAGGCATCAAGTTTTTCCGCGGGCGCGGCTGCCCGCATTGTCACAACAGCGGCTATCGCGGCCGCACCGGCATCTTCGAGATGTTGCGCATCACCGCCCCGCTGCGCGAATTGATCAATGACCGCGCGCCGGCCATTGCCCTGCGCGAAAAGGCGCGCGAACAGGGCATGCGCCTGCTGCGCGAAGACGGCATTCTGAAAGTCTCGCGCGGCATCACCACCTTGGACGAAGTCGTCCGCAACACGCTGGGTGTCTAGGCAGCGCCGCGCGCGCCACCACTGCACCCGGTTGTTCTTTTAGCATTTGGTCACCTCAGGAGCACACATGGCAACCCAAGAAAAAGGTCCGGAACAAAAACAGTCCTTTTGGAAAAAAGGCATCAGCATCGGCGGCCTCAAGAAAGCCACGACCGCCGACCTCACCCTGATGACGCGCCAGCTCGCCACGCTGCTTGACGCCGGGCTGCCGCTGGTGCGCGGCCTGCGCATTCTGCAGCAACAGCAGCCCGAGGGCACCCAGCTGCGCGTCGTGCTGCGCGATGTCATTGCCAGCGTTGAAAGCGGCAAGACCTTCTCGGATGCCCTGGCCAAATATCCGCGCGTGTTCGACAACTTGTTTGTCAACATGGTCAAGGCCGGCGAGGCCGGCGGTGTTTTGGAAACCGTGCTCAACCGCCTGGCCGAGTTTTCCGAAAAAGCGCAGCGCTTGAAACGCAAAGTCAAATCGGCAATGACCTACCCGATCGTCGTCTTGAGCATCGCCGGTTTGGTCGTCGTCTTCCTGCTGACCTTCGTCATTCCGCGCTTCCAGACCATGTTTGAAGAACAAAAACGCGAGCTGCCCTTCATCACCCAGACGCTGATCAACCTGTCCAACGGTGTCAAGGGCTTTATCATGCTGAAAAACCCGCTCGTCACCCTGGCCGGCATCATCGTGATCGTCGCCTTGGTGATCCTCTGGAAATTATTCAAGCGCTCGCCGGTCGGCAATTACAGCATTGACGCCTTTGTCATTCGCGCGCCGATGGTCGGCAACCTGGTGCGCAAGACGATTATCGCCCGCTTCACGCGCACACTCGGCACCCTGATCTCGTCGGGCGTGCCGATCTTGCAGGCGCTCGACATCGTCCGCGATGCAGTCGGCAACGCGGTCGTCTCGAAAGCCATCAGCAAAGTGCATGCGTCGATCAAGGAAGGCCAGTCGGTCGTCGGGCCGCTGCGCCAAAGCGGTATTTTTGACGCCATGGTCGTCGGCATGATCGACGTCGGCGAGGAAACCGGCACGCTGGCGGAAATGATGTTGCGCGTCTCCGACACCTACGACGAAGAAGTCGATGTGGCGGTGGACGGCCTGACCTCATTGCTGGAACCGTTGCTGATCGTCTTCCTGGCCTTGATTGTCGGTACGATTGTCATCGCGATGTTCCTGCCGTTGCTCTCGTTGATGCGCGGCATGGGCTCGGGCGGCGGCGGCATGTAAGCCGGTTCCGCGGGGATTTCATGCAAAGCACACAGGCGCCGGGCAACCGGCGCCTGTGGCGTTTAGGCGTGCGTGAAGGACAGGGCGGACAGGTCAGACAAACGAAATGGCGGTATGCGCAATGCCGTTGTGGTTATTTTTCGCGTTTGGGCTTGACGTTGCCGGCCGAGCTGCTGCCCTTGGTGACGCGGCCGAGCATCGGCACATTGCTGGCCGAATGCATGGCGCCGTCAATGGCGAAGAGGAAGCGGCCGAACTTCAGACCGTGCAACGGCGGATTGGTGGACATGTAGGCGCGCAACGCCTCGAAATCAGGCGTGGCGACCAGGTTGGTGTCGCGATTGTCCAGCTTGAACTTGTAGATGAAATCAAGGGTGTCGTTGCGTAACGTGGCCATGAAGAAACCAAAGGGCGGCGTTTTCTCAGTGGCATTCGAGTAGACGAACAAATGCGTGTATTTGGGATGCTTGCTGGGCTTGGTGCCCGCATCCATGCGGTTGAGGACCTGGACGACGACGTCGGTGGTCAGCAGCGGGAAGGGGGTGATGGTGAATTGTGTGATCCAGAACAAGCTCTCAACGGTGGTCGGGACGCTGCCGCGAAACAGGGTGCTGATCTGGACCTTGGCGATGTCGTCCTTGGCGTACGACGTTTTCTGGACGGCGCGTTTGATGGTGAGAGTTTGGGGTGCGGGCGGAAGCCCGGCGCGGCGCAGCGCCAGCGCGCGCATGAGCGGCTCGACCGGCACCGGCGTGCCGGCCGGATAGATCATGCCGTCCGCAAGCGTGAGCGGGCGATCAAAGGAGAGCGACGTGATCCAGCCAAGGACATTGTGCTGGAAGATGACGGCGGTGCGCAGCGCATTGGTGCTGTCAGGCAGGCGGGCAACCAACGTGTAAGCGGGCTGGCCAGCGCGCGTGCCGGCCGGACGGCAGGCAACGTAGCGTGCGTCGCGCGCGAGCAGGCCCGGCAACTCACGACCGTATTCCTGGACAAAGCACGCGGAAGTATTGAGCATTTCGGTGCGGGAAGAATTCGGGCAATTGCCCTGTATCGCCTTATTTAAGGCGGTGCAAAGGCCGATGATCGCCTCCAGCGCAGTGCGATCAAGATATTTGTGTGAGCCGGACGAGGCGAGCAGAGGCCCGGCGCTGGAAGAAAAGAGCAATGATACCAACACAATGACACGCAGGGAAAACAGATGGTGCATTTTCATGGTGGCCTCAAGGTTGCTGGATAACAACGTCAGCACAAGCACTACAATCATTATAGCTGTTGTCGCGCGCGGCGTCAATCATACCGCCATTGCATTCGCACGGTGGATTGTCTACACTAGCGTCAGCGCGGATCCGGCGCGGCGACTACGGTCGCGGCGTTAACCGCATGACACTTACGAAGGATTGCGATGGCGGAAAACTATGCGGGACTAGGCACTCTCGGCGGCGTGGTGGTGGCATTCATGGTGGCATGGTGGCTGGCGCGGCGCAGCGGCATTGCGACCCGCCACACGGTCTGGATCGGCGTGCTGGCGCTGGCGGGCGAATGGCTGGTGCTGCCGCTGGTGCGCATGCAGGCGGTGCGTTTCGGCATGGATGCGGAGTGGCTGACGTGGGCCTTGCCGACCGGCAATCTTTATGTGGCGGCAGGCTTCGCTATCCTGCCGCCGCTGGTGTATTGCGTGATCCGGCAATTGCCGCTGGCGACGTTGGCGGATGTATGGGCGCCGGCCGCGCTGCTGTTGCTGGCGGGCGTGCGAACGGACTGCTTCCTGCGCGGCTGTTGCTGGGGCGATGTCTGCTGTGATCCGGCGGTGGTGACGCCGGTGCTGGACCAGGCCGGCTTGTGGCAGGTCTACACGATGCCGGCGCTGTGCGGCGCGGGCTGGCCGCTGGCGGTCACGTTTCCGCACGGGTCGCCGGCGCACACGCAACATGTGCTGCTGGGTTTATTCAGCGGTCCGTCGCTGCGCTCGCTGCCGTGCCATCCAGTGCAACTCTACGAAGCGGTGTGCGCCGCTGTGCTGGCGCTGGTGCTGGTGTGGTGGTATCCGCGCCGGCGTTTTCCGTTGCAGGTGTGGTGTTGGGCGGTCGGCGGGTACGGCGTGCTGCGCTTCGCCATGGAATTTCTGCGCGCGGATCACGAGGCGGCGTGGCACGCCTTGACCGGCGTGCAAGTGATCAGCGTGATCGTGGTGGCGTGCGCCGCGCTGTGCTATGCGGCGGCGCGGCAGATGAATCCGACGGATCGGACAGATCGGACGGATCAGGAATGCGCGGAGGTGCGGTAGTTCGGCGCATCCTTGGTGATCAGCACATCGTGCGGATGGGCCTCGCGCACGCCGGCTGACGTGATGCGCATGAAGCGGCCGCGGGCGCGCAGCTCGTCAATCGTGCGGCAGCCGTTATAGCCCAGCGACGAGCGCAGGCCGCCGACAAATTGCTGGATCACGCCCTCGACCGAGCCGGCGTACGGCACCAGCCCCTCGATCCCTTCCGGCGCCAGTTTGTCCGTGCTTTTGACATCGTGCTGCGCATAGCGTTCGCGACTCGACGCGTGTTGCTGCATCGCGCCCAGACTGCCCATGCCGCGATAGACGACATACTGGCGGCCTTGGTGGATCACTTTCTCGCCCGGGCTCTCGTCGGTGCCGGCCAGGGCGCTGCCCATCATCACGGCGCTGGCGCCGGCCGCCAGCACTTTCGGCACGTCGCCCGAGTAGCGCACGCCGCCGTCGGAAATAACCGGAATCTCATTGTTGACCGCGCGCACGGCCTGATACACGGCCGTGATTTGCGGAATGCCGACGCCGGTGATCACGCGCGTGGTGCAGATCGAGCCGGGGCCGACGCCGACCTTGATCGCGTCCGCGCCGGCGCGGTGCAGCGCCGCGGCGCCCTCGGCCGTCGCAATGTTGCCGGCGACAATATCAACCTGCGGAAATGTTTTCTTGCACCATTGCACCATCTCGATCACGCCCTGGGTGTGGCCGTGGGCGGTGTCGATCACCAGCACGTCGACGTGGGCGGCGGCCAGCAACGTCGCGCGTTCCTGGTCGCGCGGGCCGATCGCGGCGGCGACGCGCAGGCGGTGATTCTCGTCGCGGTTGATCAACGGCTCGATGCCCTCGATGATGTTGCGCACGTCGGTGAAGCTGTAGAGGCCGACCAGCGTGCCTTGGTTGACAATCGGGAGCTTGCCGACTTTGCGCCCGCGCATGATCTCGAAGGCCTGGCTGATGGTCGTGGCGGGCGGGGCGGTGACCAAAGTGGTGGTCATGACCTCCTTGACGGGCACCGTGGTGGCGGTCAGGAACTTGATGTCGCGGGCGGTGAGAATGCCGGTCAGGACGCCGTGGTTGTTGACAATCGGAAAGCCCAGGAATTTGTAGCCCTTTTCCTCGTGCATGCGCAGCAATTCGGCGACCGTGCAGTTTTCATTGAAGGTAATCGGGTCGGTGATCAAGCCGTTGAGATAATGCTTGACGCGCGCGACCTGCTTGGCTTGCTGGGCGGGCGGCAAGGCGCGATGGATGACGCCCAGGCCGCCGAGGCGCGCCATTTCGATGGCCATGCGCGCTTCGGTGACGGTGTCCATGGCGGCGCTGAGGAACGGAATGTTGAGCTTGACGCGGCGCGTGACGTGCGTTTCCAAGATCGTGTCGGACGGCAGGAAATCGGCGAACTGGGTGACGAGGGTGACATCGTCGAAGGTCAGCGCGGTGTCGCCGGCGGACTGCATCAGGGCGTCAAGGTGTGGATTCAAGGAGCTCATGCGGGGGCGGCAGTTGGGATTCAATGGTTTTGAAAAAAGGTTGACGTGCAAGGTCGGCGCGCAGCGCGGGCTGCTGCGCAAGGGCGGCGCGGAAACGGCGCACGGCATTGGTCATGTCGCCGCGCGCGGCATAACACAGGCCGAAATGATAGGCGATCTCAGGGTCAAATTGGGCGCCGGCCGCATCGGCCAGCTGCTCGGCCTCGCGCAACAAGCGCAGGGCGGTGTCATACGCGCCTTTCTGGTAGCAGGCCAGGGCCAGCGTGTCGAGGGCATACGGCTGGCGATCCTGCTGCACGGCGCTGAGCGCGAGTTCGTAGGCCTCGCTGAGATTGCCGCCGCACTGCAGCAGGCAATAGGCATAATTGTTGAGCGCCACGGCGTTGTGCGGTGCGCGCTGAATGGCGCGACGATAGTGCGGCATGGCGCGCGCAGCCTGGCCCACGCCGTTGTACGCATCCGCCAGCATGAGCTGCACGTCGGCGTGCGCGGCATGGTTGCTGGCCAGCCCGGCCAGGGTGGCCAGGGTGGCGGCGTATTGCTTGGTTTCGAGCAAGGTGGCAGCGAGCGTCTGGCGCAGCGCGTGATGCTGCGGCTCGAGGGCGAGCGCGCGGGTGAGGCAGACGATGCCGTTGCTGGTGTCATTTTCACTGAGCCAGAGCAGGCCCAGGCACAGAAAATTCGTGCTGTCGGCGGGCATGTGGCGGGCAAAACGGCGCAGGGCGCGCGGGATGGCGTTGGTCTGGCCGGCATCACGCAGGGCGGTGATCAGCACTTCCTTGTAACTCCAGTTGTCGGGCGCCAAGGCGATCATGCGCCGGATGTGGGGGAGGGCGAGCGGCGCGTGGTCGCTGTTGAGCAAGGTGATCGTGAGCGCGCGCACATCGGCGAGGTTGGTCGCGACCAGGGCCAGGCGCGCGCAGGTCGCCGCCAGATTGGTGTGGTCGTCGCGCCGGGCATAGACCTTGACCATGGCGCGCAAGACGACCGCGTCCTGGCGGTTGGAGGCGATGCGGGCGTACCATGCGATGGCCTTGTCGGGCTGGTGGGCGGCGCACAAGGCGTCGGCGCGCAAGCGGGCAAAGCCGTCGGCCACGCGGCCGCAGCCGGCCAGCAGGAGCAGGCCGGCCAGCAGCGCCGGCGCTAATGTTGCAAAACGTTTCATAATGTTGCTCATTGTTTCAGAGGCGCGCCAGCGCTTTCGCGCCAATGTCCCAGCGAAAATGGGCGTGCTCGAAATGCAGGCATGCAACCGCCTGGTAGGCGCGCGCGATCGCCGCGCTCAAGCTGCCGCCCAGGGCCGTCACGCCGAGCACCCGGCCGCCCTTGGTGACGACCTGGTCTTGGCGCCGCTCGGTGCCGGCGTGGAAGACGGCGACATCCGCCAGGGCCGCGGCCTGGGCCAGGCCGCTGATCGGATGATGCTGGTGATACGGGCCGGGATAGCCGCCGGCGGCCAGCACGACGCAGACAGCCGGGCGCGGGTCCCACACCATTTCATGCGCCTGCAAGCGGCCATCGGCCACCGCCAGGCACAGCTCGACAAAATCCGAGCGCAGGCGCGGCAGCACCGCCTGGGTCTCCGGGTCGCCGAAGCGCACATTGAACTCCAGCACCTGGACCCGACCCTGGTGGATCATGACGCCGGCGTAGAGCACGCCATGGTACTCGATTTTTTCCTGGCGCAAGCCGGCCAGGGCAGGCTGCAGGACGTGGTGATCGATTTCGCGCAGCACCGCCGGCGTGATGACCGGGGCGGGCGAATAGGCGCCCATGCCGCCCGTGTTCGGCCCGGTGTCGTTGTCATAGACGCGCTTGTGATCCTGCGCCGGTTCGAGGGCGCGGATGGTTTTGCCGTCGGTGACGGCCATGATCGAGGCTTCCTCGCCGTGCAGCAGGTCCTCGATTAAAATGGTCGCGCCGGCCTGGCCGAAGACGCGCTGCTCGAGCGCGGCGCGGATGGCCAGTTCGGCCTCGGCCTCCGTCTGGCAGACCGTCACGCCTTTGCCGCCGGCCAGGCCGTCAGCCTTGACGACCAGCGGCGCGCCTTTTTTCTTGACATGCGCCAAGGCCTTGTCGAGCTGCTGAAAGACGGCAAACGGCGCGGTCGGAATGCCGTGCGCGCGCATGAATTCCTTGGCAAAGACTTTGGAGCCCTCGAGCTTGGCGCCGTGCGCGTCCGGCCCGAAGATGCGCAGGCCGTGGCTGTGAAACTCGTTGACGATGCCGGCGCACAGGGGCGCTTCCGGCCCGACGATGGTGAGTTGCACGTCATGCTGGCGGGCGAAGGCGGCCAGGCCGCGCAGGTCATCCGGCGCGACCGGGACGGGCTCCGCAATCTGCATAATCCCGGCGTTGCCCGGGGCACAGTAGATGGTGTTGACGCGTGCCGATTGGCGCACTTTCCACGCCATGGCATGCTCGCGTCCGCCGCCGCCAATAATGAGAATGTTCATGCGGTTGATCCGGTCAAAGTGATCATCATACTGGCATTATACAAAAAAGGAACGAGATTTGCTATAATATGCGCACGCGCGCCATTTTTGACACGCAAACCATGAGCACACATTTAGGCACAGAGCTTCGCATCCAGCAGACGCAGATCCTTGCGCCGCAGTTGCAGCAGTCATTAAAATTGCTGCAGGTGCCATCTTTGGAGCTGCAAACCCTGCTGGCCCAGCAGTTGGCCTGCAATCCGGTGCTCGAGGAATACGACCCGACCCGCGACACGGAATACAGCGATGTCGAGCAATTCAGCCCGGATGAATTGGATCTCGAGGAACAGCGCGCCAGCCGCGCCGCCCCGCTGGCCGAGCAGGCCCAGCCGCGTGACCAGGGCAGCGACACGCACGAGCAGGCCTATGAGCAGCAGCTTGACACGCTGACGGGCGACAACGAGGAATGGCAGTCCTACTATGACAATGCCAATGCGCCGGCGTCGGCCGGCGGCCACGCCGAAACGGTGGCGTATCGCGAGCGGCGCGCCAATGACGACGAGCTGTACCTGCACCGGTTGAATTCGATTGAGACCCGGCAAACCCTGGTGGATGAGTTGCGCGACCAATTCGGCACGTCCACGCAAACGCCGGCCGATGCGGAGATCATCGAGTATTTGATCGGCAGTCTGGATCACAACGGGTTCCTGACCGAGACGGTCGAGGACATTGCGGCGACGCTGCACAAGGAGCCGGCCCAAGTGGCGCGGCTGCTGGCGCTGTTGCGCACGTTTGATCCGCCCGGCATTGGCACGCACGATCTGCGCGAGTGCCTGTTGCTGCAGCTGGAGCGGCGCGGCCAGCGCGACAGTCTGGCGTACCGCCTGCTGCAGGAGTTTTATCAGGAATTGCTGCACAACCGGCTCGAGCACATTGCGCACAAAATGGGCGTGTCGATCGGCACGATCCAGGCCGCGATCAAGGAGATTGGCACGCTCGATCCCAAGCCCGGCCGGGATTTGTCCACGACGACCGCGCCGGCCATCCGGCCGGATGTGCTGGTGACGCGCAACGAGGAAGGCACGTATGCGGTGGAGACCAACGACAACGCGCTGCCGTATGTGCGGGTCAATCCGCGCATCCGCAAGATGCTGAAGGAGAAAGCGCTCGACAAGTCAACGTCGCAGTACCTGCGGATGAACATCCGCGAGGGCGAAACGCTGCTCAACAACCTGCAGTTTCGCAAGCGCACGGTGCTGGCGGTGGCCGAGGCGATTGTCGAGGCGCAGCGCGAGTTTTTCGACGAAGGGACGATGCACTTGAAGCCGCTCAGCATGAAGGAAATCGCCGACAAGGTGGGCGTGCACGAGGCGACCATCAGCCGCACGGTTAATGGCAAGTACATGGACACGCCGCAGGGCACGTTTGAAATGCGTTTTTTCTTCACCGCCCATGTGACGGATGAGCGCGGCAACGAGATTTCGACCAACACGGTCAAGACGCGCCTGAAGGCGCTGATTGAGCAGGAAGACAAGCACGACCCGTTAAGCGATGACGCGCTGGCGGCGCAGTTGCGCACCGAGGGTTTTCCGGTGGCGCGCCGGACGGTGGTCAAGTATCGCCAGGCGCTCGAACTGCCCAACACGCGCCAGCGCAAGGTGTTTGGCTGAGGCGCGCGGCGCCGGCGCGGGGAAAGCATGCGGGGACGGCGGGCGCGACAGATCTTTGTCATGGTGCAGGTTGCGGGCGCGAGCTGGCTGGGCGCGCGCGGCGCGCTGGCTGCGGACGCGACCAAGGCCGGATTGCCGGCGGCGCAGGCAACGCTCCTGTGCGCGGGCATCTCCAACGTGTTCGCCCTCGACATGGCGCGCGCGGAACAGCAGTTTGCGCAGGTGGCCACGGCGGCCAGCAATAATGCGGCCGGCCATGTCTGGCATGCGCTGGCGGTCTTGGGCCGTGTCATGATTGAAGGCCCGGCGCGCGTGGATGAAGCGCGGATTGCCGCGGATGCGCGCGCCGCCTTGGCGGCAGTCGAGCCGTGCCGCGCCGATGGCAGCGGCTGGCGCGAATTGTATGACGGCGTCGCGGCGCTGCTGCTGGCGCGCCACGCCGTGAACGCCGGCGATGGCGCGGCCGCAGTGCTGCTGCTGGCCGGCGCGCTGCAGGATGTGCGCGCGGCAACGCGGTGCACCGCGGCCGCCGCGGATGCCGACGTGCTGCTGGGCGCCTACGAGGTGTTCATCAACGGCACGCCGTGGTATCTGCGGCTGCCGGCGGCCATGCTGGTCGCGCCCGGCGATGATGCCGCGGGCCTTGCCCGGCTCGAGCGCGGCGCGCAGCAGGCGTGCCTGTTTGGCGTGCCGGCGCGCGTCGTGCTGGCGATTGTCTATGCCTGGCGCGAACAGTATGACCGCGCCTTGCAGGTCTGCGATGAATTGCAGGCGCGGTTGCCGGGCAATCATCAGGTGGACGCGCTGCGCGCCCATATCCTGCTGCGCGAAGGCCGGGTGGCCGATGCCGCGACGGCGCTGGCCCGCGTGATTGCGCGCGTCAAGCAGGATCCGCGGCCAGGCGCGGTGGCCCTGCTGGCGGACCACTATTACGAGCTGGGCCGGCTGGCCATGCTGACGACGAACTACCCGGCCGCCGGCGCCCATTTCGAGGCGGCCTGTGCGGCCAGCGGGCGCAAGCAGGCGCTGCGGGCGTGGTCCACGCTGCGGCTCGGCACGGTCTACGACGCGCAGCAGCAGCGGGCCGCGGCCGAACGCGAATATGCGCGCGCGGCGGAGCTCGCCGCCAGCGTGCCGATCGTGCGCCAGTATGCGCACCTGTTCTTGCGCGAACCCTACGCCGGCCAGTGCCTGGAATGACCAACCGGGCCGTCGAGCAGGATGTCATGGCGCCGGCCGGCGCGCTGATTACCAGCCGGGCCAATCCGCGCGTCAAGCGGCTGGCCGCGCTGCACACGCCCGCGGCGCGCGCGGCCTGCGGGTTGATCTGGGTCGAAAGCCGGGCGTGCGTGGCGGCGGCGTTGGCGGTGACCGGCGCGGTGGAGGAAGTCGCGCTGAGTGACGCGGCGGCGGCGGATGCGCAACGCCTGGCAGCCGTGGCGGCGGCGCGCGGGGTGCCGGTGGTGCAGTATACCGCGGCCTGCTTTGCGAAATTCACGGCGTTGCGGCATCCGGATGGCATTGGCGCGCTGGCGCGGATGCCGGCCGTGCTGCCGGCGCCAGCCGTGCTGCCGGCACGGATGCTGGTGTTGTGGCAGTTGCAGGATCCCGGCAACCAGGGCAGCATCGTGCGCAGCGCCGTGGCGCTTGGCTGCGCGACGATCATGACGGTCACGCCCGGCGTGGATGTGTTTCATCCGCTGTGCATCCGCGCGACGGCCGGCCTGCTGTTGCATGCCGTGCTGCACGGGTGTGACGAGCACGCGGCGCGGGTGTGGCTGGCCGTGCACGCGGCCGACGTTGCGGTCTTGTCCGCGGATGGCGCCGAGCGCATTGGCGCGCCCGGCACGCGGTG
>JAPLST010000392.1:5385-21918 GCA_026398485.1 bacterium | reverse complement strand
GCTGATTGGCAGTGAAGCGCGCGGGGTGCCGGCCGACCTGCGCGCCGCGCATCGGTGCCTGGCTATTCCGATGCAGGCGCAGGCTGAGTCATTGAATGTCAACGCCGCGGCGGCGATCGCCCTCTTTGGGTTGTGGGGCGCGCCGTCTGGCGTTTAGTACTTTACTGGATACGTTTATGACGATTTTACATCATCGGGTACACATCATCGCGGTTGACGATCCGCTGATGCGTAAACGCTTAAAACAAGTGCCCGCCATGCGCCGCGCGCTGGTCATGGAACTGGACGAAACGCACTGGCTGATCGACAGCCAGGAACTCTCCGCCGTCGAAACGGCGTGCGCCAAGGCAGGCATTACAATGCATGTGGTTACCCATGCCGAATGACGTTTCACTCCACACGGTGCTGGCCTCGAGCCGGCTGTCGTTGCGCCCGGTCTTTTCCCATTGGCTGGCGCGCAAAGAACTGATCCGCCCGCGCGACGAGCAGATTATTCTGTATCTCGCCGCCGCGCAGCAATCCATGGCGCGCCGCCGCGTGCTGGCCGGCGCCAGCGAGCCGGCGCGCGCGCTGCTCTTGCGCGCGTTGCGGCTGCCCGTGCCGCTGGGCGAACTGCTGGCGGCCACCGCGGCCGAAGGCTACCCTGTCACCCTGGCCTCGGTCGGCGAGTTGCATGCACTCGGCTTGGCCTTCATTGACAATCCCGACTTCTGGCCGCAGGCCCATGCCGCGTTCACGCCCGAAACCGCCGACCAAACCCTGAGCATCATCCCCGGCCTGCAAGCCAGTGAACTCGAGGTAACACCGGCCACGCTCGGCCTGCCGGTCTGCAATTTCACCAGCAGCGCCAAGGCCAAACCCAAGGCATCGCTGGCCCAGCTCCTGGATGGTTTTACCCATGCCATCAGCCGCGGCACCATGAAACTGACCCAGGAGGGCGTCTTCAATGCCCGCGCCCAGGATGTCCTCGCCCGCGTCTGGAAGCACGCGCCGCGCGGGCCCTTGGCCGAGCCCGCCCGTGTTCTGGCTTTCATGCGCGAGCAGGCCATTGCGGTCAGTGACAGTGCCGGCCAAGTGCGGCCCGGCACGCGCTTCGCCTTGTTCTGCACCCAGCATCGCGCCCAGCAAGTGTGCGCGTTTTTGGATTACTGCCTGACCACCGTGCCGCGCTTGGCCGAGCTGCGCGCCGCTTGCGGCTTCGCGCCCGAACGCTTTGCCCTGACCACCTTGCGCGCCATCCTGCATACCGGCGGCGCCGACGGCTGGCGTGCGCTCGACACTATTGCTGCCGCCTTGGCCAAGCAGGCCGCGCACATGGCCTCGGTCAAGAACAGCCCGGATCAGTGGGGCTGGCGCGCCAACACCTGCCGCATCCTGTCGCGCCCGCGCTGGACGGAGCTGGTCGGCGAAATCGTCCAGCATTGGCTTGAGCCGGCCGGCATGCTTGAAACGGCGCGCACCCGCAAGCACGGCCTGTGCTTGCGCGTCACGCCCCTGGGCGCCTTCTGGCTGACTGGCGAAAAAGCGCCGGCCCACAAAAACGAACACCAGCAGCTGGTCATCCAGCCGGACTTCACCGCCGTCCTGACGCATTCCGGCCCGCTGGACCATGTCGCCCAAGTCCTCGGCGCCTTTGCCGTGCGCAGCGGGGACGACAACGCCAGTGTCTTTCATTTCTCGCGCGAGCAGGTGCAGACCGCGATCCGTCACGGCCATCGCATCGAGGAATTGCTCACGCTCCTCAAAACCCATTCCAGTTATGCCGTCCCCGACAATGTCCTGATCACCCTGCGCGAGTGGGCCGCGATCAATCCGCAACTGACCTTGTTCCGCGATGTCAATATCTTCACCTTCGAGACGCGCGCCATCCGCGACCAGTTCTTGCGCCAGCATGCCGCCCAGCGCAGCGTCGCCATTGGCGACCTGCATGCCCTGCTGCTCGCGCCCGAACGTGATATTTTCAACATCATGCAGGTGCTGCGCGCCGTCCCCGTCGATTACACCGACCCGCCCATCGGCGGCCTGGATGTCCGCCCCGACGGCGAAGTCATCAGCAGCGCCAGTGATGACTTCCGCATCACCGCCCTGTGCGAGGCCATTGCCCACCCGACCGAGACGCTCCTGCCCAATGGCCAAACCCGGCGCCGCTATCACTTGTCCGCCAAGCGCATGCACACCGTCAACGACCCGCTCGCCTTATACGAGCTGCTCTTGCATCTGCCCGGCAAGCCGCTGCCGATCAACACCCGCTTGAATTTGCTGGTCGGCCTGGGCATCCTTGAGAGCACGCCCAATGATCATTACACCGTGGTGCAGGGCATTGAGGCGGCCGTGCGCGCCAAATTGCGCACCCGCGGTGAATTGCGCGGCGCCATTCGCGCCATCCTGATCAAGGACATTTATGTCGTGCATACGCCGCTGGCCGCGCAGTTGGTCGAGGCCATGACGGTCCTGCGCTCGCGCGCCCGCCTCAGCGAGCTGGTCATGCACCGCATCCCCGTCTGCAACGCCGCCCATGGCTGACGCATGAACCCGGCCAATCCCCTGATTGTGCAGAGTGACCGCTCGGTCCTCCTTGAAGTGGATAATCCCCGCTACGACGAGGCCCGCGACCGTCTGGCCCAATTCGCCGAACTGGTCAAAAGTCCCGAACACATCCACACCTATCGCATCTCGCCGCTCTCGATCTGGAATGCCACCGCCGCCGGCCTGCAAGCCGGGGAGATCGTCAACACCCTCGCAGCCCTCGGCAAATTCGACCTGCCCGACGCGCTGCGCCACGAAATCCTCGAACTGGCCACGCGCTATGGCCGGATCATCCTCGACAAAGACGGCGACCAGTTGCGCCTGTCCATTGCCGAGCCGAACCTTGCCCGCCAAATCGCGCACCATGCCAAAGTCGCGCCCATGCTGGCCCAGCGCCTGGCCGAGGGCGTCTTCCGCGTCACGCTGCAGCATCGCGGCGAAATCAAGCGCGTCCTGACCGACCTCGGCTTTCCCGTCAAGGATCTCGCCGGCTATGTCCAGGGCACGCCGCTCCCGCTCGCCTTGCGCGCCACCGCGTGCGGCGGCAGCCCCTTCGTCGTGCGCCCTTACCAGCTCGATGCCGCCGCGAATTTCTACCAAGGTGGCGGCGTCGAAGGCGGCTGTGGCGTGGTCGTCCTGCCCTGCGGCGCCGGCAAGACGATTGTCGGCATGGCCGTCATGGCCAAAGTCCAAACGCACACCTTGATCTTGAGCGCCAATATCACCGCCCTGCGCCAATGGCGCGATGAGCTGCTCGACAAGACCTCACTGCAACCCGACCAGATCGCCGAATACTCCGGCGAGACCAAAGCGATCGCGCCGGTGACCTTGGCCACCTATCAGATTTTGACCTATCGGCCCGACAAAACCAAAAACTTCTTTCCGCATTTTGAACTGTTCTTCAAACGCGACTGGGGCCTGATTGTCTATGACGAAGTCCATCTGCTGCCCGCGCCGGTCTTCCGCATCACCTCCGATTTGCAGGCCCGCCGCCGCTTGGGCCTGACGGCCACGCTCATCCGTGAAGACGGCAAGGAAACCGATGTCTTCAGCCTGGTCGGCCCCAAACGCTATGACATGCCCTGGAAGGAACTCGAAGCGCAACAATGGCTGGCCAAGGCCTCCTGTGCCGAGCTGCGCATTCCCATGAGCGATGCAGATCAGTTGGAATATGCCATCGCGACCGACCGGCTGCGCTTCCGTATCGCCTCCGAAAATCCGCGCAAAACCGAGGTCATCACGCGCCTGCTCGACCAGCACAAGGATGACCGCGTCTTGATCATCGGCCAATATCTCACCCAATTGCGCACCTTGGCTAAATGCCTGCAAGCGCCGCTGATCACCGGCCAGACGCCCCAAAAGGAACGCGAGCAGCTCTACAGCCAGTTCCGCACCGGCGCCATCACGCGCCTGATCGTCTCAAAGGTCGGCAACTTCGCCGTCGATCTGCCGGATGCCAATGTCGCCATTCAAATCAGCGGCACCTTCGGCTCGCGCCAGGAAGAAGCCCAGCGCCTTGGCCGCATTCTGCGCCCCAAGCCGGGCAGCAATCAAGCCCGCTTTTACACGATTGTCACCTACAACAGTGTCGAGCAGGAATTCGCGCTCAAACGCCAGTTGTTCTTGACCGAGCAGGGCTACGCCTACCGCATCGAAAACATCCCCTGAACATTGCGCGCGGCGCACCACGGTTGGTGCCCGGCAAGCAGCATGAAAAAATCACCGCAGAAAAAGAAACGCTGTGGAAAGTGCGCAAACCCACCAAGACTACGAAATTTGAGACGCAACTGCGCGCGCTGATTGAACGCAAACTGTGTTTGTTTCGCGACGACAGCTGCATGGTCATCAGCCATCAAGTTTGCTGGCACGGGGACACATCCTCCCTGCTGGTCACGTCAACCCTGCCCTGACGACAACGCCACGCATGTCGCCATCTAATTATGATTGGCGGCTTTCCGGGCCCGGCCCAAGAAATGATTCAGCCGGGTAAGGTAGGCTACCCAGCCTGCCATCACCGTTCCTCAGCCCAGTCGCAAAGCCATAATATTCAGCAGTGGCAGGCTGGGTAGCCTGCCCTACCTCAGATGCGCAACCACTGGGTGTGCAAGCACGTGTGCCCCTGCGCCGCGCAGGATTTTTATGGTTGACTTTTTTTCACAGACCTGCTATCGTTCCCTCCATGCAATCCGCGCCGGCCATATCCGCAGCATCTGCCGCGCCCACCCCGTGGTGGGATATCACGGCCTATGACTACGACCTACCGCCCGAGTTGATCGCCCAAGCGCCGGCGGCGCAGCGCGATGCCAGCCGCTTGCTGGTCTATGACATGCGCCGTGCCGCACTCACCCACCGCCATTTTGCCGAGCTGCCCAGACTGCTGCGATCCGGCGACGTGCTGGTCGTCAATGATTGCCGGGTCATGCCGGCACGGCTATTCGGGACGCGCGCCGGTTCCGGCGGCGCCGTCGAAATCCTGCTGACCGAGCGCGTCGATGCCACCACTTGGCACGCCATGGTCCGGCCCGGCCGGGCGTGCAAACCGGGCGCGCGGCTGGACATTGCCGGCGTTACCGCCCAGGTGCGCGACTGCTTGCCCGACGGCCAACGGGTGCTGGCCTTTGCCTGCACGCCGGCCGAATTCGAGGCGCTGCTGCAGCGCGCCGGCGTTGTGCCGCTGCCGCCCTATATCAAACGACCGCGCGCGCCGTCAGCAGCCGCCGATCGCGAGCGGTACCAGACGGTCTATGCCCGCGCCGGTTGCGCCATCGCCGCGCCGACCGCCGGCCTGCATTTTACCACGGCCCTGCTCGACGCCCTGCGTGCGCACGGCTGTCAAATCTTGGCGGTCACGCTGGATGTCGGCATCGGCACGTTCCAGCCGGTGGCCGTCGACGATCTGCGCCAACATCAGATGCACCGCGAACAGTGTTGCATCACCGCCGCCACCGCCACCACGCTTAATGCCGCGCGCGCCGCCGGCCGCCGCATTATTGCCGTCGGCACGACCGCGTTGCGCACGCTCGAGTCGTGTCTCGACCCGCACGGCCAGTTTCAGCCCTTCAACGGCCCGACCGGCATTTTCATTCATCCGCCGCTGCGCATTCGCGCCATTGACGGCCTGCTCACCAATTTCCATCTGCCACGCTCGACCTTGCTGGTGCTGCTCGCCGCCTGGCTCGGTCCCAACATCTGGCGCGAACTCTACGCCGAGGCCATCTGCCAGCACTATCGTTTCTACTCGTATGGCGACGCGATGCTGCTGCTGCAAGAATGCTGAACCATAAATTATCGCGCGGCGCGATAATTTAACGGCGTTCCGCCCGATGTGCTGCACGCTGTGCGGCGAATGCTGCGGCAGAATCGCGGCACGGAGGCCGCTCCCACTTTGCAGCATAAACCCGGCGGATGGCACCGCGCACGGAACCGCCGACAACTTCTGCACCTCTGCAACCATAAATTCTCGCGCCGCGCGAGAATTTAACGGCGGTTGACGATTCACGCGGTTTTGGCTATCATTCTTATCAGTTTGCCTATAGGATTTTTTGGGAATCTCCCGTAATAGTCATCCACAAGGAGCAGTATGTCACGTAAAATGGATTGCATGGACGGTAACAGCGCCGCCGCGCACGTTGCCCATGCCACAAACGAAGTCATCGCGATTTACCCGATCACCCCGTCGAGCCCGATGGGCGAAATCTCCGACATCAAGAGCTCGGACGGCCAGAAAAACATCTGGGGCACGATTCCGACCGTCGTCGAACTGCAATCCGAAGGCGGCGCGTCCGGCGCCGTCCATGGCGCCCTGACCACCGGCGCCCTGACCACCACCTTTACCGCCTCGCAGGGCTTGCTGCTGATGATCCCCAACATGTACAAGCTGGCCGGCGAGCTTACCAGCACTGTCTTTCACGTCACGGCCCGTTCGCTGGCCTGCCAGGCCCTGTCGATTTTCGGCGACCATTCCGACGTCATGGCCACGCGCCAGACCGGCTTCGCCCTGCTGTGCTCGAACTCGGTGCAGGAAGTCATGGACTTCGCCTTGATCGCGCAGGCCGCCACGCTGGCCTCGCGCATCCCGTTTTTGCACTTTTTCGACGGGTTCCGCACCTCGCACGAAATTCAGAAGATCGAACTGCTCGACCCCGCCGACATGCAGGCGCTGCTGCCCGACGAGCTCGTCTTCGCCCACCGCCTGCGCGGCCTGTCGCCCGACCGCCCGATGATCCGCGGCACGGCCCAGAATCCGGATGTCTACTTTCAAGGCCGCGAAACGGTCAACCAATTTTACACGGAGACGCCCGGCATTGTCCAGCAAGCCATGGACAAATTTGCCGCGCAGGTCGGCCGCCAGTACAAGCTGTTTGATTACGTCGGCCATCCCGAGGCCGAGCGCGTCGTGATCATGATGGGCTCGGGCGCCGAGGCGATGCACGAGACCGTCGCGCACCTGGCCGGCAAGGGTGAGAAAGTCGGGCTGGTGAAAATCCGCCTGTTCCGCCCGTTCTCATGCGAAGCTTTCGTGGCCGCCCTGCCGCGCACGGTCAAGGCGATTGCCTGCCTGGATCGCACCAAGGAGCCGGGCTCGATTGGCGAGCCGATTTACGGGGATGTCCGCACCGCCATCGGCGAGACGATGGAAGCCGACAAGAACCGTTTCAGCAATTGGCCGAAGATTGTCGGCGGCCGCTATGGCTTGGGCTCGAAGGAATTCGACGAGCGCATGTGCAAGGCGGTGCTCGACAACCTGGCCGCCGCCACCCCGAAAAATCATTTCACGGTTGGCATCACCGACGATGTGACCAACACCAGCCTCACGGTTGACGAGTCCTTCCGGAATGACCACGGCCAGGCCACGCCCTACTGCGCCATGTTCTATGGCTTGGGCGCGGACGGCACGGTCGGCGCCAACAAGAACTCGATCAAGATCATCGGCGACAAAACCAATAATTTTGCGCAGGGCTACTTCGTCTATGACTCGAAGAAAGCCGGCTCGATGACCACCTCGCACCTGCGCTTCGGCACGCAGCCGATCCGCAGCACCTTCCTGATCAAGGAAGCTGATTTTCTGGCCTGCCACAATTTCACCTTCCTCGAAAAATACGACATTCTGCGGCATGTCAAGCCGGGCGGCGTGTTTCTCCTGAACAGTTTGCAAAACGCCGCGACGGTCTGGGACAAAATCCCGGCCGAAGTGCAGAAGCAGATCATCGCCAAGAAGCTGAAGTTCTATGTGATCGACGCGGTCACGATTGCCGAGGAACTCGGCTTGGGCGCGCGCATCAACACGATCATGCAGGCCGCCTTCTTCCACATTGCCAAGGTGATTGACCCGCAGCTCGCGTTGGACGCGATCAAGAAGGCCATTCAAAAAACCTACGCCGCCAAGGGCGACAAAGTGGTGCAGATGAATCTCGACGCCGTCGCCCGCGCGCTGGCGGGCATTCAGGAAGTCAGCGTGCCCAAGATCGCCGCCGGCACCCTGCACATGGCGCCGCCAGTCCCGGCCGACGCGCCCGAATTTGTGCAGAAGGTGACCGGGCCGATCATTGCCTTCAAGGGCGACGACCTGCCCGTCTCAGCCTTCCCCGTCGATGGCACCTATCCGACCGGCACGACCCAGTACGAGAAGCGCAACATCGCCATTAAAATCCCGATCTGGGATGCCGAAGCCTGCATTCAGTGCGGCATGTGCTCAATCTATTGCCCGCACGCCGCGATCCGCATCAAGGCCTATCCGCCGGCCTGCCTCGCCACGGCGCCTGCAACATTCAAGTCGCTCGACGCCAAGGGTGGCGGCCATCTCGACGGCTTGAAGTTCACCGTCCAGGTCGCGCCCGAGGATTGCACCGGCTGCGGCGCCTGCGTTGAAATGTGCCCCGGCAAGAACAAAAAAGTGGAAGGCCGCAAGGCGATCAACATGGACTGGCAGCCCGTGCATCGCGAAGCGGAGGCGCTCAACTTCGCCTATTTCCTCAGCCTGCCCGACCCGCCCGCGACCATTTTCAAGCGCGACACGGTCAAGGGCAGCCAGTTTGCGCGCGCCCTGTTCGAATTCTCTGGCGCTTGCGCCGGCTGCGGCGAGACGCCCTACGTCAAGCTGCTCACCCAGTTGTTCGGCGATCGCGCCTTGATTGCCAACGCGACCGGTTGCTCGTCCATTTACGGCGGCAACCTGCCGACCACGCCGTACTGCAAGCGCAGCGATGGCTGCGGCCCGGCATGGTCCAACTCGCTCTTCGAGGACAACGCCGAGTTCGGCTTCGGCATGCGCCTGACGGTGGACAAATTCAGCGAGTATGCCCGCGAGCTGCTCGAACAGTGCCTGACGACCGACTGCTGCAAGGCGTTCGTCGCGCTGCTCCAGGAAATCAAGGGCGCGGATCAATCCTCCCAGGAATTGATCGAACTGCAACGCGAGCGCGTCACCAAACTGAAAGGCCTGCTGCCGGCCTGCAAGTGCGTGCCCTGCCAGCGCCTGCTGACCTTGGCGGATTACCTGGTCAAGAAATCAGTCTGGGTCTTGGGCGGCGATGGCTGGGCCTATGACATTGGCTATGGCGGCCTCGATCATGTCCTGGCCTGCGGCCGCAATATCAACGTCCTCGTGCTCGACACCGAGGTGTACTCGAACACCGGCGGGCAGATGTCGAAGGCGACCCCGCTCGGTGCCGTCGCCCAGTTCGCCGCCGCCGGCAAACCGGTCGGCAAGAAAGACCTCGGCTTGATGTGCATGACCTACGGCTATGTCTATGTCGCCAGCGTCGCGCTGGGCGCGAACCCGGTCCAGACGGTCAAGGCATTCAGTGAAGCCGAGGCCTATGACGGCCCGTCGCTGATCATCGCCAATTCACATTGCATCGCGCACGGCATCAACATGACGCGCGGCTTCCTCGAGCAGAAAAAGGCGGTCGACTGCGGCTACTGGCCGCTCTACCGCTTCAATCCGCAGCTGGCCAAGGAAGGCAAGAATCCGCTGCAGTTCGACAGTCGCGAACCGAAGGGCTCGTTCAGCGAATTTGCCTACGGCGAAAATCGCTGGCGCACGCTCAAGGATCGCAAGCCCGAGCTGGCAGCTGAATTGATGCAGCGCGCCGAGAAGGTCGTCAAGGATCGCTTTGCCTTGTATCAAAAACTGGCCGCCCTGCCGCCCAACGCCTGACATTTTAAGATTGATGGTTTCAGATTTGCGATGGATCATCGATGCTACTCAGCCAAACGTTGAATGTTGGATGTTCAATGTTCAATGTTGAACGTTTGCGGCTGATTGCTGACAAGGACAGCCGCCCATGAACGCCGCGCTTGACTGCCTGCCGTGCGCGATCAACCAAGGACGCAACGCGGTGACCCACAGCACTGACGATACTGCGCTGCAGGAACGCATCCTGCGCTTGGTCGCCGAAACCTACGCGGCCAAGCATCTGGCCGGCACACCCGCCGCTTTTTCGCAGGAGGCCTACGACCTGGTCGCGCGCGAAACCGGGCGGCGCGACCCGTTTGCCGCCGAGAAAAAACGCTGCAACGACATGGCCCTCGCCATGCTGCCCGAATGCTGCACCGCCCTTGAACGCAGCGGCGATCCGCTCGCCACCGGCGCCCAGCTCGCCGTCGCCGGCAATATCATTGACCTCGGCATCGCGCAGCAGCTCGACATCCACGGCACGCTCCGGCACGCGCTCGACACGCCCTTCGCCGTCAACGATCTCGCGCGGCTGCGCGCCGACCTGGCGCGTGCGGCAACCGTGCTCTACATCGGCGACAATGCCGGCGAAATCGTGTTCGACCGCGTCTTCATCGAGACCATGCAGAAGCTGTATCCCGCGCTGCGCGTCACCTTTTCGGTCAAGTCCGGCCCGATCATCAATGATGCCACCCTGGACGACGCGCGCGCCGTCGGCATGGACAAGGTCTGCGCGCTGATTGAGACCGGCAATGCCCTGATCGGCGCGCCGCTCGCGCATGTCAGCGCCGCATTCCGCCACATGTTTGACACCGCCGACGTGATCATCAGCAAAGGCCAGGGCAATTTCGAAACCCTCAGCACCGAGATGCAACGCCCCCTCTACTTCATGCTGAAGGCCAAGTGCAATCTGGTGGCCGAGGAACTGGGCGTGCAGTTCGGCGACTCCGTGCTGAAACACGTCTGAGTGCGAAATATCTGCGCAGAACTTTATTGTTCATCACTCATCACTCATCATTTCCGCAGAACCCCAACACCCCAACGGGTGCATTTGCTTTTTTACATGCGATTTGCTATACTATGCATCCCAGCGCGGGCGTAGCCCAGTTGGTAGAGCGCAACCTTGCCAAGGTTGAGGTCGTGGGTTCGAGCCCCATTGCCCGCTCCAGTTATTCTGGCGGCGCGTAGATGCGCGGCCCGCTGGGGCGGTGGATTGGCAGCTGACGCTGCCGGCCACGCGCACTAGATGTAGTGATGACGTACCCTTCTTGGGCGCTGGCTGCCTGCGTGGCAGCCTGTTAAACCACGGCGTCATCCCCGAATGAGTTGTTATGCTTTCAATGCGCGGTCTGCGCCGCGCCGGATTGTGTGCTGGTTGCGCACGCCCGGCGCGCGACGCCACCCGTGCTAACTTTCTGAAGGAACGCTTGCATGCAAGATCTCGTTTTGAATGCCACGACCCGCACCGACAACGGCAGCGCCGCCTGCCGGCGCATGCGCCACAAAGGCATGCTGCCCGGCGTCATGTATGGCCACGGCCAGCAGCGCAGTATCACGCTGATCTATCATGACTTCACCCAGGTGCTGCATAAAATGCACGCCGAGCATGCGGTCGTCAAATGCAAAGTGGACAACGACGAGCTGGATGTCCTGATCAAGGCGGTTCAGCGCAACTGCGTGTCGCACGACATTGTGCATGTTGATTTTTTGATTGTGGATCTCGATGAAGTCGTCAGCGTGGCCGTGCCACTCGAGGTGCTGGGCGAGGCCGACGGCGTGAAGAACCACGGCGGCGTGCTCGATTTGCTGCGCCGCGATGTGGTGGTCGCGTGCAAGGCGCGTGATATTCCCGTCTCCATTCGGGTGGATGTCAGCGCGCTGAAGATTCACGACATGCTGACGGTCGGCGCGTTGCCGGTCATGCCGGGCATCACCTACAGCCTGACGGCCGAGACGCCGCTGATCACCGTGGCAGCGCCGACGCTGCATGAAGAAGTGGCGCCGGGTGCCGCTGCCGCCGAAGGCGCGCCGGCCGAGCCGGAAGTCATTACCGCCAAGAAGCCGGCGGAAGAAGGCGAAGAGGCCGCCAAGAAGAAAGAGTAACGCCGTGGTGGCCTGTGTGGTGGGGCTGGGCAATCCCGGGTCAGCCTACGCAGTGACCCGCCATAATCTTGGCTTTGCCGTGCTGGACCGGCTGGTGGCCGCATGCGGATTGGTGTGGCGCCGGCGTTGCTGGCGGCCCTATTGGCTGGCCGACGCGCGCGCCGCAACAGATATGCCGCAGCGCTATTGCAAGCCGGCCACGTTTATGAACCGCAGTGGGATTGCCATCGCGGCGCTGTGCCGGCAGTATGGCTATGCGCCCGCGGATCTGCTGCTAGTGTATGACGACTTGCATCTGCCGCTGGGCTGCCTGCGCGCCCGGGCCACCGGCTCGGCCGGCGGGCATAACGGGATGCAGTCGGTGATGGATGCGTTGGGCACGGATGCCGTGCCGCGCTTGCGGCTCGGGATCGGGCCGCCGGCAGACAACGCGATTGCGCATGTGCTCGGCCCGTTTGCCGCGCATGAGCAGGCCACGGTGGCGGGCATGCTGGCCGCCGCGGCCGGGGCTGTCCCGTGGTTGTGCAGCACGCCGTGGGAGCAGGCCGTTGCGCGCGTCAATGGCATGCCGCAGCGCGCACAGGAAATGAACGGCTTGGGTGCCACGGCACGCGGCCAGCAACATGGTAACTTGAACTAATGAACAGCCAAGGATGCTCTGTGAGAAAGTACGAATGCTTGTTTATTGTTGATCCCGAAGCCGCCAGCGCGCGCTTCGACCAAGTCAAGACGGCGATCCGCCAGGATATCGAGCGCTTCCATGGCTTGCTTGACAAGACCGAGGAACTGGGCCAGCGCGTGCTGGGCTACGCCGTGCGCCACTGCCGCGAGGGTTTTTATTACTTGGTGCAGTTTAGCGTCGAGCCGCAAGCCCTGATGGAAATCCAAGCGCGCTACCGGCTCAATCCGGACATCGTGCGCTTCCTGGTCTTGGCGGCGGAATAACCACAAGTTCGCGGAGACCGGCCATGTACTTTTATGCGCACTATCGCGCCGTTCTGGCGTTCGCGCTGGCAGGGGCGCTGCTCAGCAGTTGCAGTTCCGTCTCCTATCAAACGGAGGAATGGCGGATGGCCGTGCCGGAGCAGGGCGATGCGCGCGCCGTGGTGCGTTACATCGGCGTCGGCACCAACACCAAGGACCCGGCTGCGCGCGAGAAAATGGCTGAAAAAATCAAGCTGTTGGCCGAGGAAAAACGACCCAGCAAGGGCTTTGCGCCCACCCTCCGCAATGTGCGCCGGCGGGTCTACATGGAAGGCGACAAACTGGTCTTGGAAGAGACCGGCACCTTGCCCAATCCACTTTCGTGGCAGGAGCAAAGCGGGCTGAACCCGCTCGACTGGTTCTCGTCCGGCCCGGCCTTGGTCACCAAGGGCGATTATATTCTGAAACGGGATATTGACTCGACCCACAATGTCATTGCCAGCGACGGCAAGGTCATGGATGAAGACACCTACACCCGCAGCCTGCGCGACAAGAAGCCGCTCGGGATCAGCACCGACACCAGCTGGCAGCGCCCGAGCGAGCAGCCCGTGCCGGATGAAACATCCATGCAACCAGCCGAAGTCATTGTCTGGCCGCGGCAAGCCCGCACCTTCTACTGGAAAGTGAGCGGCAAAGGCTTCAAGCAATCCTGGCAATCATTGGCGCATGAATATGAAAATGTCGCGGCGGTGGAAACCGTGCTGCCGGTGACGGTTGCGCGCACGAGCGCGACCAACGCGCCGGCGCTGACCGAGGACGTTATCACGCTCGACGAGTTGATCGCACCGGTCGCGACCGACGACACCGAACCGATCAAGGGTGTCGAGCAGGAAGAGCAGGGCGGCAGCGCCACCGCAGCAACGGTGACGCCGGCAGAACCTGCTGCAGATACGGTGACACCGGCGGAACCCGCGACAGACACGGTGACGCCGGCGGACCCCGTCACAGAGCCAGAAACGCCGGCGGAACCCAAGGCGGCGGTCGCCGATGCAGCGGACCACGCCGACGCCGGCACAAAAGAAACGGAGCAGCCCGCCGCAACGCCCGTGGTCGCACCGGCACCCGCCGTGCCAAAGACGGCGCCGCCCGCAGCGGCGCCGGATGAGGAAGATTTCCCGGATGCAACGCCCGTCACGCCCGTGTCTGACGATGACACCATTAAATAACCCCCGCCGCGCGCGTCTGCGCACCTGCAGCGCGACGGCAGTAGCCTCCTTCATGGATTAACACGTATGGCCTACGATCGCGAACGACTGAAACGCACCAAGCGGAACTGCAGCTTCTGCAAGAACGGCATTGCGCAGCTTGACTACAAAGACGTGGACACGCTCAAACAATTTTTGACCGAATACGGCCGCATCACGCCGCGCTACATCAACGGCAACTGCGCCAAGCATCAGCGCATGCTGGCGAGCGCCATCAAGCGCGCGCGCTTTATGGCCTTGCTGCCGTATGTCGGCGCGATTCACGCCGAAGAATAACACGCACGGGAGTATCTCATGGATGTGATTTTACGTTACGATATAGCGCAGCTAGGCCACGCCGGTGACGCCGTCAGCGCGGCGACCGGCTATGCGCGCAATTATCTGATTCCGCGCGGCATGGCCGCGCCGGCCTCCAAGGACAATTTGGCGCGCATTGGCGCCGAATTGCGCCGCCGCGCCATTGCCGATGCCAAGGAAAAAGAAGCCTGCGAAGGCCTGGCCGCCCGCCTGGCCGAGCTGTCCGTCACCATCGCGCGCAAAGCCGGCGAAGATGACAAGCTCTATGGCTCGGTCACCAACATTGACATCAGCAAGGCGCTCGAGACGCACAACGTCAAGATTGACCGCAAAAAAATCGTGCTGGATGCGCCGCTGCGCCAGTTGGGCGTCTTCACCGTGGAGGTGGCCCTGCACACCCAGGTGACGGCCACGCTGCGGGTCTGGGTCGTGCGCGAATAGGCGCGCCGCACGCCACGTTTTCCGGCAGGCTCCCGCATGTGCGCTGACCTTTTGACATCCCCTCTGCCGGCCGAGTTTGACCGCGTCCCGCCGCACGACACCGAGGCGGAGCGCAGCATTCTCGGCGCGATGCTGATTGACGAGCGCGCCGTCGCCGTGGGCTTGGATGCGCTTGGCGACACCGCCTTTTACACGCCCGCCCATCGCCTCGTCTACCGCGCCGTGCGCACCCTCTTCGAGCGCAAAGAGCCCAGCGACATCGTCACCATCGCCAGCCTGCTGCTGGCCCAGAACGACCTCGAAAACGCCGGTGGCGCGGCCTACATTGCCGGGCTCGCCTCGGCCGTGCCGACGGCCGCCAACGCCGAGCATTACGCCAAAATCGTCCAAGACAAATTCCTGATGCGTGAGCTGATCCACGCCGCCCAAACCGTCGCGGCCGATTGCTATCGCGGCGAGTTCAGCGCCGAGGAACTGATCGAAAGCGCCGAGCAGAGTGTTTTCAAAATCGCGGACCGCCGCCGCCGCGGTGATTTTGAGCAACTCAAGAAAATGATGCTCAGCGTCATTGAATACCTTGAAAAATTGCAGGAAAAAGGCGGCGCGGTCACCGGCTTGGACACCGGCTTCACCCAGCTTAATGAAATGACCACCGGCCTGCATGGCGGTGAGTTGATCATTGTCGCCGCGCGGCCGGCCATGGGCAAGACCGCCTTGGTGTTGAACATGGCCGAGCACATTGCCGTGCATCAAAACCGGGCGGTGGCGATCTTCTCGATGGAAATGACCGCGCGGCAGGTGGCCCTGCGCCTGCTGGGCTCGCACGCGCGGGTCGAGGGCCAGCGCCTGCGCAAAGGCGACTTGCGGCCGCAAGACTGGACCGCACTGGTGCAGGCCGGCACGGCCCTTAGCAAAGCTGATATTTTCATCGACGCCTCGCCGCAGTTGACCCCGCTGGAAATCAACGCGCGCTGCCGCCGGCTCAAAGCTGAAAATCCGAATTTGTCCCTGATCGTGCTCGATTACATTCAGCTGATGGATGCGCGCGGGCGCGCCATCGAGAGCCGCCAGCAGGAAATCGCCTACATCTCGCGCTCGCTCAAGGCGATGGCGATCGAGCTCGACTTGCCGGTCATTGCCATTTCGCAGCTCAACCGCGAATCCGAGCGCGGCAAGGAAAAGGGCGCGCGCCCGCAGCTCAGCCAGTTGCGCGAATCGGGCGCCATCGAGCAGGACGCCGATGTGGTTATCCTGTTATACCGCCCGGCCTATTATTCGAATGACCCCAAGTATGCCGACCATGCCGAGGCCATCATTGCCAAGCAGCGCAATGGCCCGACCGGCACGGTCCATTTGCAATTTTTGGATCGCTTCACGCGCTTTGACAATCCGCCGGAAGGATTCATGGATGCCTATGATGCTGATGAATAACCGTTTCTCTTTTAACGCATAGTTGCCCAACAAGGAGCACTCAATCCGATGAATACCCTGTTTACCTCCGAAGCCGTTTCGATGGGCCACCCCGATAAAGTGGCGGATCAAATTTCCGACGCCGTGCTCGATGCCGCCTTGACGGTGGACCCCACCAGCCGCGTCGCCTGCGAGACCCTGGTCACGACCGGCACGGTCGTCATCGCCGGCGAAATCACGACCAGCGCCCATCTAGATTTTCAAGAGATCGCCCGCACCACGATCAAGGAGATTGGCTACACCGATCCGTACCTTGGTTTCAGCGACGAGTCGTGCGGCGTGCATATCCTGGTGCATCGCCAGTCGCCCGACATCAGCCAGGGCGTGACG
>JAPLST010000392.1:0-5248 GCA_026398485.1 bacterium | reverse complement strand
CGACCCAGCATGCCAGCGAGGTCACCCACGCCACGATCACCAAGACGATCATTGACAAGGTCATCCGCAAAGTCATTCCGGCGCGGTTGCTCGACAAAAACACAAAATTCCTGATCAATCCGACCGGCCGCTTCGTCATCGGCGGGCCGCATGGCGACACCGGCCTGACCGGCCGCAAGATCATTGTCGACACCTATGGCGGCATGGGCCGTCACGGTGGCGGCGCCTTCTCCGGCAAAGACGCGACCAAAGTCGACCGCAGCGCCGCCTACATGATGCGCTACGTGGCCAAAAATATTGTCGCGGCCAAGCTGGCCAAGCGCTGCGAACTGCAAGTGGCCTATGCGATTGGCGTGGCCAAGCCGATGTCGGTCAACATCAACACCTTTGGCACCGGCGTGGTGGCGGATGACGCATTGGTGACGGCCGTCAACACCACCTTCGACTTGCGGCCGGCGGCCATCATTGAGAAACTCAAGCTGCGCCGGCCGGTCTATCTGAAAACGGCGCGCTACGGCCATTTCGGCAGCAACGACCCGGAATTCACCTGGGAGAAAACCGACATGACCGCCGCGCTGCGCAAGACGGTTGGCCTCGGGAAGTGAACGGAATTTTCCGCTTCACTACCTTACCGTGACGCACGCCGGCGCGGCCGCGTCCCTGTTCCGTTGCGCGTCGCCGGCGATGCGCCTACCTGCAACTCTGGAGGAGCGTATGCGGCTGTGCAATTCACTTCGCGCACGGCGCCCGATCGGCGCCGCGCTGGCGGGCGCACTCGCGCTCGTGCTCTGCGGCTGTGGCAGCGGCACACACATGGTCGGCTATGCCATTGATCCGCTGGATGGCCCGCCGCTCAAATTCCAGACGCCCGTGCTGGTACGCCCGTTCGAGGATCGCCGCCCGTATGACGAGTGCTACGAGCCCGACTCGGCGGGTGAACTCTATCAATTTTACTCGTCCGACAAGCAGTTCAAAGAGCCGCCCGCGCCGGCGGTCAAGCGCGCCTTTGAGCTCGAACTCGCCAATGCCGGCGTCGAAGTCGCCGACGAGGGCAATCATTTGCTTGGCCAGAAACCGTATCTGCGCGTGACCGGCGAGCTGCTCCATTTTCTGGTGACGCGCGCGGATGTGCCGGTACCGACCCTCCAGAACAAAGTCAACACCCTGTGGCGCCGCGAGCAGTACAGCGTGCGCGTCGGCCTGCGCATCACCATGATCGACACCAAATCCGAAAAAAAAGTCATGCAGCGCGTCTACTCCAGCAACGACTCGTTTACCCAGCGCTCCAGCATGATTGATGTCAAACAATACGAGCAGGACGCCACCCGCAGCATTGACAAGGCCAAATGGACCGTCGCCGGCGATGACTATTGCATTCAGTTGCTCAACAAGCACCTGAAGATTGTGCTGGTGCAGGCCCGCACGGACATCACGACCCTGCTGACCCCGTAATCCTTTTGGCGTGTGCGCATGCAGATTGGCATATCATAAATCTGCATATATGTCAAAGCGTGATGGTGGGCCAGATCCGGCGAGTGGTAGGTGTTGTTGCTCCCCGCCGATCGCCGCCGGCGGCGGGATCGGTGGACGCAAAGACTGGGAAAAGAGCGCCGGCCCACGTATGATCCGCCTGCGTAGCGCAGGCTCCCCAGCCTGCCACCGCCGTTCCTCAGCACGACAAAAAAAGAGCGCGGGCAACCTGCCCGCGCTCTTTTTTTGTCATTTAACAGACGCTGCTCAACGCCGGCGCCGCAGGCCCAGCATGGCCAGGGCGAGCATGCCCAGCACCGCCGGTTCGGGCACGACATTCCAGCCGACATCGCGCGTGCCGAAGGCCGTCTCGAGTTGGGTCGAATACGGCAGGCCGCCCACCGTCTCAAACACCGGCATTTCATTGGTGTAATTATCAAAGGGCTGGCCGGAACTCGGGTCGTCATAATAAAAGACATTGTCGTTCCACCACGCCACGCCGGGCGGCGGCACGCCGCATGACCAGAACTGATTGGAGATCGAGTTCAAGCCGAAGTTGAATCCCGCGGTTTGCAAGCGCGAGGACTGCAGGCCGAAGCCGCTGCTGGCGCCGGGGAACTGCGACCAGGGATACTCGCTGATGATGCTGTTGACCACAAAAAAGCCCGGACTGTGCCATGCCACATCGGCATCGCCGCATTTGACCGTCACGGCCGCCACGTCTTCACTGACGCACAACCCCTCCACGAAGGTGCAGTGGTCAATATACACGCCATTGATATTCGCGAGATAATCGCGATACGGATAGCTGTTGTTCTGGATCGCGTTGCGGAAGCCGCGCACCAGGACATGGTCAATCATGGCATTGGACGGGCCAATCACGCCGTCCACACACATGCCGAAGTACCACCAGCTTTCCCATGAATCCACCCAATTGCTCACCGCGGCGTTGTAGACCATGCCGGTGTAGAGGCCGTTCAGGTACATATGGTCGACGCGCACGCCGTTGCCGCCGTTGATGCCGACCAGCGCGAGAATGTCCGGCGCGCTTGCGCCTACGCCCGTGCCGTCGGTGTAGGCCGGCGGGTCATTACCCATGACCGTGAAGCCGGAGACGCGCACATGCTCGCTCTCAAACAGCTTGATCACGGGGTATTCAGCATAGGTGTCCCGGCCGAAGCTGATCAGCCAGTTCTTGGTGCCGCGCGTCAGGATGCTCTGCTCCGCGCCCGCACCGACCAGGTTGATAAACTGGCGACCGGACAGGTCAATGATCCAGTTGGTGCCGCTGGCATCCGTGGATTCACCGGCATAGGTGCCGGCGCCGACATGCAGGGTGACCGCGCCTTCCTCGGTACTGCCATTCGGAATGTTGGTGACGCCAAAGGCGATGTTGCGCCAGGCGGTGGGCCAACTCAAGCCGTCATTGGCATTGTTGCCGCTGGTGCTGACATAGTAGTCGGCCGGGAAATTGCGGATGGTGAAGACATCGGCCAGACCATTATACGAGTTGAAGGCGATCTGGATCGTGCCGACGCTCGGGCGCGGCGCGGCGGCCGTCACGGTAAAGCTGATGGTCGTGCTCGCATAGGGCGCCAGCACACCGATAGCCGGCGTGATATCGGTGACATACGCCTGCGCGCTGGTATTGGTGAAGGCCATGGCAACCGCGCCGCTGTTGCCCAGCACAAACGACTTGGTGCGCGGCTGCAAGGTGATCGTCGCGGCCGGGGTCAGCACGGCCACCGGGCGCGGCGTGTCGGCCAGCACTGGAACCGTGATGGCACCGCCGCTATAGTGAATCGTGATCGAACCGTTGGTCGGGCCTGCATACATGCCGTGATCAACGGTGACGTCCACGATGATGTTCGTTTGATTTGGCACCGTGACGATATTGTTGATGGAAAGCCACGCGACCGAGGACGTGTTGCTGCACACAATTGGCACAAAAGCCACATTATCAAGGCGCAGTTGCAGGGTGGTGTTGGTCTGCCAGAAATTCAGCGATGTTGGCGAGGCGAGCAGGTCTTGCTGCGGCAGCGGACCAGTCCACAAACGGCTTGAATTGTAGTTCGTGCCATCGGCATCCACATAGCGCAGCGCACCGCCGACGTAGAGGATGCCGCCCGTGGACACGGCGCAGGATGCGCCGTAGGCGTTGACCGGCAGCGGCGTATCGTTGAGCGTCGTGCCGCCCGTGGCCGGATTGAAAATCTGGAACAGGTTGGTCGCCCCACTGGTCAAGTTTAGATCGGTGCCGGAGGTCATGCCGGCAATCACATAGAGCAGGCCGCGCCACGCAATGACCGAGGGCTGCTCGATGCCCACCTGCAACGTGCCAACTTTGGTCAAGCCGGCGGCGATGTTGGTGGTGTCCAGCATGTAGACGTTCGGCGAATAGCGTAATATATCGACTTCCGTGGGGGTGCCCACGAGTTCGCGGCCGCCCAGCAGGTAGACTTTGGTGCCGACGGCGCCGATACCGAACTGCTGGATGTTCGTGCCATAGACATTTTCGTAGACGGTCCAGGCGTTGGCAACGGGACTAAATACTTGGAGGTTGCATTGACCTGGCGGGCCCCAGAAGCTGCCGCCAATCACAAAGACGTTGGAGCCAACCAGCACGCAGCCGCCGCGGCGCTGGCACCTGTAGGCGGGGGGCTCGCCGATGGACCAACTGGAGGCCGCGGCCGTAGTAGACCACGAGCCCTTGCCGCCGTTCAAATCGGGGTCGAAGATGAAGTTCCAGCCGGACCACTGGGGATAGCCGCCGTGCATGTAGATTTCCTCGGTGCCGTCAGCGTCGTAATCGTAGGCAAAGGCTTGGGCCGCTCCGATCTGCGTGCCGTCGCCGATCACCGCCCAGGCAGTGCCGCCGGATCCAAAGTTGTAATTGAAGGGCACGGGACCTGTTTGATCCCACTTCGAGCAGTCCCACGTGTCGGCCGCCGGATCATAAATCGCCATCATGGACTGGCGGTTGTAGCTGGCGCCCTGGCCATACGAGTTGCTGGGCCAGGCGAAGCCTGCCGGACTACCCAGCGCGATATTCGGCCCCTGCCCGCAGCCGACATAGTATTTGTTGTTGGCAAAGACCGCAATGGCATAAAAAGTCGGCCAGTAGCCTTGGACACCCGCCAGTGGATCGCTGGGGCTGACCATAAAGCCAGGCGTGGCCGTGGGAATGGGCAAATCCATCAGCTGACTGCTGCCGGTGCCCTGTTTGTACGGGAACCACGCCGGATTCTGGGCTTTTTCAGTCCAATACGCGCCGCAGGTGAACAAGGCAGTCAAGCACAACGTGATACAGAGGGCGGAGGCACAACGAGTATTCATGGCAGTCTCTCAAACATTGTTAGGTCACGCACGGTGACCGAAAATGCATGGCGCAAAGTGCGCTATTCACCTTTCAATATAACATATAGTAAGTGGGCGTGTCAAGCGTGCGGCTTGACCCGCTGAAATTCCGATATAGGGGAAAATGCAAACCTAACGTAGCCAAATCTGTTGTGGGTCCTGCGCGCGCGTAGCCGGAGGGTGCGGTAGGGCGGTCAGGCCCTGACCGCCGTTGCTGCCTGCGCGCGCACGCCGGTGATGAAATGAGGCAACGACGACCGCGGCGGTCAAGGGCCTGACCGCCCTACCTGTAAATTCTCGCGCGGCGCGAGAATTAATGCTGCAGCGGAGCAGCTGATTGAAGCGCGGCGCACAGCACGACAAAGCACAACGATGCTGAACGCCAAATTCGTTCGTGACGAACGAATTTTTCAAGGGCGTG
>JAPLST010000038.1 GCA_026398485.1 bacterium | reverse complement strand
GTGCAACCATTGCGCCAGCGCCGCCAGCAAGGCCGGCGTAGTGCCGCTCAGCGCGCGATGCTCTCCCGCGCGCAACGCCCGCAGACACTCGGGCAAGCCCGGTAAACGGTGAAACTGTTGTAACGCCGCGTGCAGCATCACCGCACCACCGCACTGCGCATGATGCACCCGCCCACCACCGCCAGCGCCACCAGCAGCAGCCAGTCGCCATAACGCGCATACACCGTCAACTGGCGTTCGTGCAGCGGCACCACATCGAACAATACGCCATTGATCTCCGTGCGGCGGCCATTGCGCTCGAGCACGGCCGTCTCGCGCCCACAGCGGTCGACTACCAGCGTGACACCGGCATTGGTCGCGCGGATCAGCGGCCGGCGCACCTCGATCGCGCGAAAACCGGCCAGGGCCGCGTGTTGGAACGGCTGGGGGCTGCTGCGAAACCAGCCGTCATTCGTCAAATTCACCAGCACGTCCGCGCCGGCCCGTGTCATGCGCCGGCCCAAATAGCCAAACGCATCCTCAAAACAAATCAGCGGGCCAAGGCGGGCCATGACCTGGCGATTGCTGACCACCAACAAGGTCGTCTGCGCACCCGGCGTGTAACTGCCTTCGATCGGCGTCACCAACGAAAGGAATGGCAGATAGCGCTCGAACGGCACATATTCGCCAAACATGACCAAGTGCATTTTGTCATAGATGGCGCGCACCGTGCCATCCGCCTCGATGATCCCGGCGCCGTTGAAATAGCGCGGCACGCGCGCGCCGCGGTCAATCTCATAGCGGGCCATGCCGGTCAGAATCGGCATTTTGAGTTGGCGCACCAGATTGGTCATGACTTGGTACACCATGCGCCTTTCTTGAAAGTACCCCGGCAGCGCGGTCTCCGGCCAGATGATCAAATCCGGATAGAGGCGCGCGGCCCGCAGCGTCAAGGCCGTGTGCCGGCGCAAAATAGTGGCATCCTTGGTGAAGTCATGTTTCACCAGCGAGGGAATGTTGGCCTGCACACACGCCAGCCGCAAGGACGCCCGCGGTGGCGCGCCCTCCAGTTGGCGCAGGCGCAGATGGCCATACAGCGCGGCTGCACCCGCCACCATCGCCACAAAGACTACCAAACCCACTGCCCCGCGCAGCGGCCTGCGCCGCATCAGCGCCAGCGCCAGTTCCGCCAGCACGCCATTGATCAGGACAATCAGCAGCGACACGCCGTACACGCCGGTGATGTCGCTGATCTGCGTCATGACCAGCCAAGGGCGCCATGTGATCCCCAGCAACAACCACGGGAAACCACCCAGCAGATAGGTGGTGATCGCCTCGAACACCAGCCAGCATGCCGGCACGGCGATCAACGGCGCAATGCCACGCCGCACCAACAGCCACGCCACCGTCAGGGTGCCGGCCAGCAACGCCGCAATGAACAGCGCCAGTGCCAGCATTCCGGCCACGGAAACATAGCCGACCCACCACACCGCGCTGATGTACCACACCGCGCCAAAGAAAAACGCCAGCAGATAAACGCGCCGCCAGGTCGTGTCCGCCGGCATGGTGCGCAACACCAGCAGCAGCGGCACCAGCGCCACACCACTCAACAGCCAGAGATTGTAAAAGGGAAAGGCCAGTGTCAGCAGCACGCCGGAAAGGCCGGCGATCAATAGATTGCGAACAAGACTATGGGACGTATATGTCCTATGTGACGTATAAGTCCTATTGCCTGCTTCAGTCATGGGCTTCCTGCGCGGCCTGCCGGCAGGCGGTTAAGATTTCCTCCAGCACGCGCGGCTCGCGCCACGGCGGCGCGCCCAAGCTGCGCAGCAATTGGGTTGCCTCGCTGTCTGACGCAGGCGTCCCGCCCGCCGCAGGATAGGCGCGGCCCGCGCACCAGAATGCGCGCAGCAGCTCGTGCGTCACCGGTTGCGGCTGCGGCGCGGCCGGCACGGCCAGTGGTTCTTGCGCCGCACGCTTTTTCCGCGCGCCGGTTTTGGTGCGCGCGACGCGCAAGGCATCGAGAATCTGCTCCTTGGTCCGACCGCGCAAGGTGAACAGCAGAAACGGGTCGCGATCGAATTCCTCCGCCATCACATAATACACCGCCGCAATATGTTTGCACGGATTGGACCAGTCCGGACATGAGCACTGCGTGTCCACTTCGTGCATGGCAACCGGAAACAGCGAGGTTGCCGCGTCCGCAAACGCATCCTCGATGTTCTCCGGCATTTCACCCGCCAACAGTTGCGCGGCGAATACCGCTTTGCCGGCCAGCACTGCAATGATCCGCGTCCATTCTTTGTCACCCAGGGCATGAAATGTGATTTCCACTTTGTAGGGCGTCGGCCGGCTGCCCTGCACCAGCGCGGTGACGCGCCCGGGCTCGATCTCCACCGTCAGCACCTGGCCGCGCCGCGCGTACGTGCGGCCGCGCGCCAGCCGGTGTTCCAACTCAAACGACTCGAGCGCGCGCAGCCAGCGCTGCGACCACCAGGTGTCGCCAATGCGCCCGCGCCGTTGCTGCACGGCCACCCCGTCCGCCACGGCGGCGGGCTGCGTGCGTGCGGGATACCAGTCGCGATATATGCGTCGGCGCTGGCCCATGTTATTCTTCCACAATGGCCTCGGCGCTGAGCGCAAACAAGCTGCGCAATTGGGCCGTGTTCATCTCGGTGATCCATTGCTCGCCGCTGCCAATGATGCGCTGCGCCAGCGCGCGCTTCTCGCCAATCATTTCATCAATGCGCTCTTCCAGCGTGCCGGTGCAGACGAATTTATGCACTTGCACATTGCGCGTCTGGCCGATGCGAAAGGCGCGATCGGTCGCCTGATCCTCGACCGCCGGATTCCACCAGCGGTCAAAATGAAAGACATGATTGGCGGCCGTCAGGTTCAAGCCCGTGCCGCCCGCCTTCAACGACAAAATGAACACGCGCGGCCCGTGCGGATTGCGCTGGAACTCCGCCACCATCGCGTCGCGCGCCGCCTTCGCCGTGCCGCCATGCAGAAACTGCACGCCACACGGCAACCGCTGCCGCAACTGGGCATGCAGCAGCGCGCCCATCGCCTGAAATTGCGTGAAAATCAGCGCGCGGTCGTCTTCCGCCAACGCTTCCGTCAACATTTCCTCGAGCCGCGCCAGCTTGCCCGAACGATCCGCCAGCGCGCTGCCATCGCCCAGAAAATGAGCGGGATGATTGCACACTTGCTTGAGCTTTACCAGTGCGGCCAAGACCAGGCCGCGGCGCGTGATGCCGTCACTGCCGTCAATTTTCTCGAGCATCTCGGCGACCACCGCCTGATACAGCGTGGCCTGCTCGCGCGTCAGCGTGCAGTACACGGTCATCTCGTTTTTCTCGGGCAGGTCGCTGATAATCGCCGGATCCGTTTTCATGCGGCGCAGCAGAAAAGGCTGGATCAGGGTGCGCAGCGTGCGTGCGCGTTGCTCGTCGTGGTAGCGCTCGATCGGCGTGACATAGCTCGCGGAAAATTGCGCCAGCGTGCCAAGATAGCCGGGGTTCAGCGCCTCCATGATCGCCCACACGTCCGTCAGCCGGTTTTCGACCGGCGTGCCGGTCAGCGCAATGCGCGTGGTGCTGCGCAGCGCACGAATTGCCTGGGCTTGCTTCGTCTCGGGGTTCTTGATGTTCTGCGCCTCGTCAATCACCAGGCCCTGCCAATCAATCGCCTGCAGTTGCGCCACGTCGCGTTGCACCACCGCGTAGGTCGTGATGACCGCCGCGTGGGCGCGCGCCTTGCGCGCCAGGGCCGCGCCACTTGCCCGCGTCGCGCCATGATGCACCCACACGTTCAGCGACGGCGCAAAGCGGCGCAACTCATGCGCCCAGTTGCTCACCACCGACATCGGGCAGACAATCAGCCACGGCATGCGGGCCGCCGCCTGCGCCGCGCGTGCCCGCAGCATATGCGCGATCACCTGCACGGTCTTGCCCAAACCCATGTCATCGGCCAGACACGCGCCAAAGCCATACTGGGCCAGAAACGCAAGCCAGGCCAGGCCGCGCTCCTGGTACGGCCGCAGCGTACCCTTGAATTGCGCGGGCACCGGCACCGGCTCGACCCGCGCATCGTCCGCCAGTTTTTCCAGCAAGCCGCCCAGCGCGGCCTCGCCCTGCACGTCAAACACCGGGCTGTCCGCACTGCGCGCGCGCGCCGTCACCTGCAAGGCGGCGCCCAACGTCATGGCGCCTTGCGTGCGCAGTTTCTCGAAATAGCTGACCGTGCGCTCAATCTCGTCGGCCGCCAGCTCAACCCATTGGCCACGTACGCGCACCAGCGGCACTTTCAACGCCGCCAGTTGCTCGAATTCTTTCTGGCCAAGTTGGGTGTCGCCCACCGCCACCTGCCAGTCAAAATCTACCAGCGTGTTGAGCCCAAACCAGCCGGCGCCGGCCTGCACTGCGCTCGCTTTGTCCTCCGCCCGGCGCACCCGCAGAGTCATGCTCAAGCGATGGCGCGCATCACGCCACCACGCCGGCAGCAAGACGTTAAAGCCGTTCTCTTTGAGGATTGGCGCGATGACACGCATGAAATCGTAGGCCTGCGTGGTCGTCAGTTTCGCCGCCGTGGGATGCGCAACCGCCAGCGCCTTGGTCAGCAACGGGTACCAGCGCGCCGCGCGGCCAAGGTCTTCGAGCAAGCGCTCCTGCGGATTGGCGCAGCGATACGAGGCCAGCACGGCGACGGCGGCGTCCGCGCGCCAGACTTCGGCGGCCGGCACCAGCACACTTGGGTCAATTTTTGATTGCAAATAAAACTGCAGCCGCCAGGCCGGCACGGCCGGCTTGGTGTCACTCTCCGGCGCGACCAGTTGAAAACAGGTTTGGAAAGTCGCCTCGCGTACGGCAAAGGCCGGCTGCGTCCACGCGGCGAGCCGGCGCGCAAACTCATCCGCGGCCGCCGCGTCACCGCGCAGGGCGGCGTTGGCATGACAGAGCGACCGCACCCACTGCTGCGCGATCGGCATGTTCGCCCGGGCCTGCGCCGCCGGCCGCCGCAACCTGCCATCAGCACAGGTCAATGCGTGGCGGACAAACACGCCCACATACGTCTCCACAAAGGTGCGCACGGCCGCGCGCATGTCCGGCACAGCCGCGTCACCCGGCCAGACCAGCGCGCCCAGTGGCAGCGCCTGTGCCAGCGCATCCATGTGATCCTCATCACTCAGCGTGGGCGCCGGCACCCACCGCGCAACCGCCGCAGTCGTTCCGTCATCGTTCGCTTCGCGCACCAAGGCCGGAACCAGCCGGCCACGCGCCACCATGGAGCGCGCCAATTGCGCGCCCGCCCGCCAGCCCTGCAGCGTTGTGCCATACACACATTCTTCCGGCGCCGGCTCGAGTAATTGTTCCAGCAAGGTCAGCTGTTCCATGGCCACGCGATACGCCGGCACCGTCACACGCTGCAACGTGAGTGTGGGTAGCGTGCCGGTCGTTGCGTCCGGCACTGCCCGCACATCCGCCGACGGCATAATCGCCGCGCCGGCCGCAGGCAGCCAGATCTCGCGCAGGCGCAGCAGGCCGCGCTTCTTCGGCAGATGCGGCAGGACATTCCACAACACCGTTTCAAGCACCGTGGCGGGCGCGGCAAACGGATGGGCCAGTGCGCCACGCGCCGCGCGCGCCGTGCCCGGCGCCGTGCGCCCGCCCTGTTCCATGGCTGTCAGCATGTCCGACGACTCAGCCCACAACTCGAGCGTGCGCGTGGCCGGCTCCCACTGGGCTTGAATCACAAACATGCGCAAACCGCCATGGCGGGTTGGTTGGGTGTGGCATTCGTGTCCATCATAACGGATAAGTATAGCAAAATCCAGTATTCAGTATTCGGTTGCGGAGCAGCCCAGATCCGGCGGGGCACACACACAAGCAAAGGCAACGCCATTAAGCACGACGAACGCAAGCGCGCACGCGGGTTGGGCGGGTGGGTGCGCAGAGACCACCAGTCCCGCCGGCGGCGGGATCGGTGGGGAGCAACCGACATTGTATGTCGTTTGCAGTGCCTGTTGTGGCCACGCCGTCCGGCGTGGACGCGCCCACCTTAAATGCAAAAACCGCGCCAGGCACCCTGCCCATCTGCTCCGCCACCGAATACTGAATACCGATTACCGAATACTGAGCAAGGGCGCGGCAGTTGTGGCGTGGCGGCAGATATGCTATTATTGCGGCATGGATCACGGTACTGCTTCACCCAAAGTGGCGCGCGTCGTGCTGCTCGATACAGCCTTGGCGCTGGGCCCCTTTTTGATCGCATTTGACGAGGCGGTCATGGTCTTGCTGATCCCCGCATTGTTGCGGGATTTCCAGACCACGCTTTCGATCAGTTCGCTGGTCATCATCC
>JAPLST010000313.1 GCA_026398485.1 bacterium | reverse complement strand
GGTGGATACGGCCAGCGTGCCATTGGCGGACACGACCAAGCCGGTATACATGCTGTAGACGCGCGTGTCGAACCAGTACATGTTAAAACCTGCCGGCGCACTATTGGTGGTCGAGTTCAACTGATTGAACTCGGATTCCGTGCCGCCGTTGACATTGGTGTCGGCATACACGCCGGGCCGGATCATGGCGCTTTGCGACTCGATCAACACGACTGGTTCGATCAAATTGAGCTGGGTGTCGAAATAGGTGGGCACCGACCACTCGCTCCATTTCGAGAGGTCGCCCGCGTTGTCTTTGTATTTCACGCGCCAGAAATAGCGCGTACCATTTTTCAGCGCGCCCGCCGGCACCACCAGACTGGTTTTCGAGAGTGTGGTCTCGCCGCTTTCATAGGTGGTTGCAGCAAAATCGCTGCGGGTGCTGAGCTGCCACCAACTGGAAGTCTGCGGGTTGCCATCCGGGTCGCTGTACGCGCTGGATGTCAGGGTCAGCGTGAGGGGCTTGCCGAAGCTGGCGTTGGTGGGCGTCAGGTTGGTGGGGCGCGCCGGCGGATTGTTGGTCGTCAGCAGAGTAAATGACAACTGGCCGCGGTCTTCCTGTGGCAGCCATGTCGCGGATGGGGCAAACCACGTCACATTGCCATTGGCGTCGATCGGCACGAGGGCCACCCCGTAATTCTGGGCGGGGGTCGTCATCCATTGTTGCACGACGCTGTTCGACACCACAAAATGACACAACGGACCGGGCCAGCCGACCGTGCCCGGAATCTGCAGCCGGTACATCTCCGGCCCGAAAAACGCCTGCCATGTCGTGCCCGTCTGGTCACCAATCCAGTTGGCCCATGTGACGCTCGCCTGGTTCCAATTGCTCAACACTTGGCGCACCGTGAAGGTCACCGGCCAGGTCGGATCACTCCAGTTGGCGCGCCAGACCAAGTCGCCCTCGCCGTCAATGAACTTGCTGGTGTAGGCCGACAAATCAAACTTGATCATGACCATGCCGCCGCACGGGTAGGTTGCCGAGCCGTTCATGGGTGGATACGCACCGCCCGTCTGGGTTGCACCGTTATAGTTTGTGAAACACAGCGGCGGAACCGACAGCACGGCGGCGCCGGCAGTCCGATCCAAGGTGATGGCACTCGCACTCCACGCCGCAACCAGTACCAATGCCACAACCACGGCCAGCCAACTCGTCCCCGTCTTCAGCATTTTTTTCATTCGTCATCCCTTGGAATTATTTTTACGTGATGTGCGTTGCAGCACGGATGCATGCGCGCAGCAGCCGCAGCGCGGCAGGGCATCCTGATCACTACACCCACTATAACACACCTGTCCATGGAAGTAAATGGCAATTTCCGAACAATTCCGGCGGAAATCCGCTGGTTACCCGCCGCTTTGTACACATTTTCCGACCAGCCCCGTTTTGCGGGCGCACTGAAATGATGCATGATGAGTGATGAGTGCAGAACAAGATTGATGGAAAACCTGCCGGCATCTTCTGTACGCCCCCTTTTCACAACTCCGCGCGTATTTCTGCCCGTAGCCGACGCACGGCGTGCGGCGTGCAGCACATCGCGCGGAACGCCGTTCCGCGGCTACATCCGCGCAGAGACCGCCACGACCGCGTCGCTTAGTATGCTTTTGCCGGCTTGCCCAGCATGGCTTGGTTGAGCGCGGCGCGCAGGCTCTTGGTGTGATACGGCTTGCTCAAAAACACCTGGGGCCAGGCGGGATGATCGCCGACCATGGCGCTGTCTTCATCGTAGCCGCTGGTCAAAACCACGGGGATATCCGGCGCGATTTGGCGCAGCGCCGCAATGGTTTGCCAGCCGTCCATGCCCGGCATGGTCAGGTTGCACAGGACGCAGCAAATGGCATCCTTGTGCTGGCGAAACAGCGCGAGCGCCTGGCTGCCGTCCACGGCGGCATGCACGACAAAACCACAGGACACCAGCATGGCCGATGCCACGTAACGCACGCTTGCGTCATCTTCGACCAACAGAACGGTGCCACCCGTTTCGATCTCCCGCTCGCTGGCCATGCGATCCAGTGCGCACGGAACTTCTTCGGCTGCCACCGGCAAAAAGACCCGGAAGATGCTGCCCCGGCCCAGTTCACTTTCCACGGTGATGGCGCCGTTGTGCGACCGCATGATCCCCAGAACGAAGGGCAAGCCCAAGCCGCGCCCGGTGAATTTCGTGGAGAAAAACGGATCAAAGAGTTTATCAATATCCTTGTCGGCAATGCCACAACCCGTGTCCGCCACTGCCAGACAGGCATAGGCCGGGTCGCATGGCTGCCAGCCAATGGGCCGGCGGTACGCGGCCGGCACATCCGCCGCAGCAACCACGCTGACGGTCAGATGCAGGGACCCGTGGCGGTCACCGATGGCATCCCAGGCATTGACGACCAGATTGGTCAGAACCTGTTGCATCTGGTGTGCATTTGCGTTGATGACCGGCCCGGGGCATGGCAAATCGTCCTGCATCGTCACCTGTTTCGGCCGGGCGGCAAGGAGAATGGGCAAATGCTGGCGGCACGCCTCCGCCAGGTCAAGCAGCTCGTGTTTGCCATGCTCCAGTCCAAGGTAGGTCAGCATCTGCTGGCTGACTTCGGCGGCCGTGCAACTGGCCTGCATCGCATTGTTGAGCAACACGGCCAGCGCTGTTCCCCGGGGCACGTCATCGATGGCCAATTCCAAGTTGCCCATCACCGCCATGAGTTTATTATTGAAGTGGTGGGCGAGGGCGCCGGCCATGCGGCCCAAGCTTTCGGCCTTCTGCAGTTGCTGGTGGATGTTTTCCAGTTTGGTCTTGTCGGCCTCCGCCTGTTTGCGCGCGGTGATGTCGCGAATAACGCCGACAGCGCACACATGGCCCAAAAGTTCGTGGCGGGTGCTGGTGACTTCGACGGGAAAACACGAGCCGTCCTTGCGTTGCATCCGCACTTCACCCGATTGGAGCATCTCATTGTTGACCAATTGATCGAACACCGCGAGAACCTGCGGGAGATCCTCTGCCGGATGCACATCATGCACGCCCCGGTCCAGCAACTCGGCGCAGGTGTAGCCCAGCATGCGGCAGATCGCCTTGTTGGCGATGGTAAAGCGTTTGCTGTCCACATCCGCGCAGAGAATCCCGTCCCGGACGCCGTCGAAGATCGTGCTCAGAATCGTCTTGGTTTGCGCCACTGCCGCCTCGGCCTGCGCGGGTGCGTCCGCCTGCGCGCACTCGGCGGCGGGGTCGGTGGAACTCTTTTTTCCAGGCATAGTCGATCCAAGCTTGTGGGTAAAGCTCTATGCAAACCTGCGGCTGGTCTGCAAGAACACGCGGCAGCACGCCACTATATATCAATGGTAACGAACTGCAGCCACAAAGTCAACTCAGCTCAGGATTGAGAGGGCCTGAAATTCCGCTATAGGGGAACATGCGAACCTGACGTAGCCAAATCTGTTGTGGGTCCTGCGCGGGCGTGGCCGGAGGGTGCGGTAGGGCGGTCAGGCCCTGACCGC
>JAPLST010000127.1:1236-5543 GCA_026398485.1 bacterium | reverse complement strand
ATCACTCATCATTCATCATTGTGCTTCAATTCCTTGTTTGATATTGGATATTCGTCTGCCGCTCTTCCCAACTTCGCTCTGCTATAAAAATGAATTGAGGCAATTCGTTTTGCACAAAATGGTTTTCAAAAACCATTTTCCCCGGAAGCCAGAACGCCCGCCGCCTCTCTCGACCAGCCTTCCGCGTCTTACTTTCAGCTTTCAGTTTTTTAGCTTTTCAGCGCAGGCCCGCTTTGCCGCAGTGCCTAAAACCTTTCAACTTAAAACCTAAAACCGGCCCGCAGGCCGACCAGCAGCAGCCCCGCCAGCGCCAGCAGCCCCGGTTCGGGTATCAAAACCACTTCAACTTTATTATGATCGGTTATGCGCGCCGATGCCGACTGCACATGCGGCGCCTCATCCACGTTAAACGTCAAGCCAGCAAGATTCGGATCACTGCCGCTGAACGTGAACAAGGTGCGCACCTCACCACTGGACACTTCACTATCACTCTTCACCTTGATCGTGACCGCCTTGTCGCTGGTTGCGAAGGAGAGCGTGCCGGCGGCCACCAAATCCGCAGTGCTGGCATCAAACTCCCAGTCCAGCGTACTGCCGGCATTCATAGTGAGCGCGCCGGTGTTGAACGTGCCGATCACACTGCCGACGCTGCGCGGGGCGATCGTCGCGCCGCTATTAACCGTCGTCGCGCTGCTCGAGCAGCCTGCGCCGCCCAGCGTGCCGCCATTGACCGCCGTCGCACCGGTGTACGTATTGGCGCCCGACAACGTCAGCGTGCCGGCACCCGACTTCACGAAACCTTTTCCGACCTGGGTGGCCCCGATGTTGTTGGCATAGGTGAAACTGTTGCCCGTACTCACTTCAATGCCAAACTTCGCGCCACTCGCAAACGCCGCAGTGGTCGCGCCCAAGAGACTGTCGATTTCGCCGGAAGCCCATTCACTCACACCGCCCGCCATGACAGCCAGCGTGGCCCCGCTGTCCACGACAACACGACTGGCCGCATTGTAGCCGGGTAAGGCCGCCGCCTTGGTGGCCAGCAGCGTGCCGGCGCTGATGGTCGTCACCCCGCCATACGTGTTGGCGCCAGCGAGGGTGAGCGTGTAGTCGCCATTCTTTTTCAGTGTAAAGGTGTTGACTCCGTCGTCCACAGTGCCGCTCAAGGTAATATCACCGGATGTGGTCTTGACGGAGGCGTTTCCTGAGAGGGTAATCGCGCCGCTCGCGCGCGCGGCCGTCGCACTGCTGTTGACCAGGGTGCCCCCGCCGCCGCCCGTGGACAAACCCGTTCCCGCCAGCGTCAGCGGTTCAGCGCCCACGTCGAACCCGTTCAGGTCAAGCGTGTAGCTCCCCTCGACCGTCGTGCCGGCCGAAATATCGCCCAAGGCATTCGCATGGCCAAGCTTGAGTGTGCCGCCGGCAACAGTTATCGTGCTTCCTGCGCCCGTCAGCGTGGCGGCGTTGTTGCCAGAGAGCACGACGAGGCCCAAGCCCGTCTTATTCAGGGCGGCGGTGCCGGTGATGGTTCCGCTCAGGGTGAGGGGAACGTAACTGTTGACGCAGCCTATCGTCGCTGCGCCAGCCAGGGTAACCGGGCCGCTCAGCGATGCGGCCGAGCTGCTTTGGTTCGCCAGGGCGCCAATGCCGGCCATGCCCACCCCGCTGATCGAGACCGCCTCGTTGCCCACGGCCAGTCCGTTGAGGTCCAGCGTCCCGCCGTTGCCCACCGTCGTGCCGCCCGCCGTCGTGCCCAGCGCACTCGCATGCCCCATCTGGAGAATGCCCCCGCTGATCGTCGTGGCGCCGGCATACGTGTTGACGCCGCTTAAAATAAGGATGCCGGTCGCCGTCTTCGTCAAATCACAATCGCTGCCGCCCGCAATGACATTGGCAACCGTGAAACTAACGCCGGACACAACCTCGAAGGTGGCATCCGCTGAGCCCAGCGTCACGCCGCGATTCACGTCGTCTATTGAAAAGTCCGCCGTCGCTTTTAGTGTGCCACCATTCAACGTGAGCTGATCCGCCGTCGCCACAGCGGGATTGCCGCCCAAACCGCTCTCCGCGCCAATGCTGACCGTACCGCCATTGACCATCGTCTTGCCGGTAAAAGTGTTGATGCCGGACAACGCCAGCGTGCCCGCGCTGGTTTTGATAAGATTGCCGTTGCCGGCAAGTATGGCCGGTATGCTGAGCGTCTTGCTGGTGCTGACATCCAGCGTCCCGCCAGCGGCTCCCAGCGTCACCCCGCGATTTGGATTCATTGTGAAATCCGCCGTCGCTTTTACCGTGCCGCTATTTAACGTGAGCTGATCCGCAGTGGGCGCAGCGGGATTGCCGCCCAGGCCGGTTTCCGCAACAATACTCACCGTCCCGGCATTGACCATCGTCTTGCCGGTAAAGGTGTTCACGCCGGAAAGCGCGAGGATGCCGTCGCCATTCTTGGTGAGACTGCCACTGCCGTCAATGACGCCGGAGAGGGTCAGCGTGGTACCTGCGGTATCCACTTGGAAAACGCCACTGCCGCCCGTCGCCATGCTAAATTTTTTCGTGCTGCTCGCGCTCGCACCAGTATAGTCAAGCGTGCCACTCGCGCCGCCCGCGTCACCCAGTGCAACGGCCAGGGCGCTGTTGCCCAAGGGGCCATTGGCACTGGCGTTGTTGATCGTGGCGATGGCCAATGTGCCGGCTTTGACGCTCAACGCGCTGAAGAAGGAGTTGGCGCCGGACAGCGTCAGCGTGCCGGTTCCGCTCTTGGTCAAACCGGTGCTGACGGTCAGCGGGCCACCCGCGATCGTGTAATTCTTTGCATTGTTCACTGTCACAAAGGCGGGTGAAACGCCGCTGGCGACCACCGTGACGGTATACGGCCCGTCACCGCTGGGCCTGTCGTCAAACAGCACGGCATTGCCCGGAATGGATGCCTGGAGATATTTGTTGGCACCGGCGTTCCAGTTCTGGACGCCATTAATGTTCCATGTTGCAGTGCCCGTGTTCCCCCACACCAGTTGATTCCCCGTGGTGACGTTCAAATCAATGCGTTTATCGGTCGTGTTGTTGACCAGCGTGGCCGTGCCGCCGTTGGGCATGGTCACCGTTCCCAACGTTCCCACCGTCAGGTTGCCGGTGTATTGGATGAGCGGGTAGGTGACGCCGGTGGCGAACCCGCCGCCCAAGATGGTCACGTTCAGCGTGCCATTGTTGACAAAGTTGCCCTTGACCTTCAGCGGCGCATAGATCGTGCTGGATCCCGCCGTATATAATTTAAACTCGGCCGTGGTACTGCCGCTGTCCAGCGTCAAGCCGTTGCAATCCCAATGGCCGTCGCTGCTGAGCACCTGCACGCCGAGCGTCGTGCCGGCTGCCACGCTGACCGCGCTCTCGCACGCGCCGCCGCTGACGCCCACCAGCTTGCCCACACTGATCGTCGCCCCGCCGGAAAACGTGTTGGCGCCGTACAGCGTCAGCGTGCCCGCACCAGCTTTGGTCAGACTAATGGCCCCGCCGCCAATGGCGCCGCCAACCGCGAGGGTGCCCGCCGTGACCGTGACAATCCGGTTGGCATTCGGCGTCACCGCCCCGCTGCCCAAGTTCAGATTGCGGGTGCCGGTAAATGTAAAGTCACCGTTCCACGCCTGCGGATTATTGTTCCCCAAAACAAGGTCGCTGGTGAAGGTGTTGTTCAGCGTGCCGCCCTCAATGATGAACGTCCCGGCCGCGGCGCCGAGCGCGCTGGCGTTGTTGATGTTCAGCGTCCCGGCGCTCAGCGTTATGCCGCCGCTGTAGGTGTTCACGCCGGAAAGGGTCAGCATGCCTGGGCCGACTTTGGTAATGCCGTATGCGCCGCCGCTTTCCCCGATGGCGCCTTGGAGCGTCATTGAAGATATACTAAGATCGACAGCGATCAACGAATTGGCGGTCAAGGTTATCGTTCCGTTTTGTGTGGCGGCAATGTCGCGCGTGTTCACCAGGGTTCCTTTACCCGCAAAGCCCAGGCCCCCAATCTGAACTGGCCTCACATTGATTTTGCCATAAAGATCAAGCGTGGCGCCGCTGGCAACCGTGATGGCATTTGCCGAGTTGCCGAAGGAACCGTCGACGTAGGCGCGCAGGGTGCCTGCCTCAACCGCAATCGGGCCGGTGAACGTGTTGGCACTTTGTAACAGCAACACATTCGTACCCACCTTGGTGAAGGTATGCCCATTATCGGTAATCACACCGCTGATCGTCATTATCGCAGGGAACGCTTCGCCGCCGACCGCTGCATTGCCGGCAAGCGTCAAGGGCCCGCTCAGTGATCCCGCGCC
>JAPLST010000127.1:0-1228 GCA_026398485.1 bacterium | reverse complement strand
GACAGATCAAGCGTGGCGCCAGCGCTGACAAAGGTGCCATTCTCCGTGGTGCCGAGCGGGGAAGAGTTGCTCCGTGCGCGCAGCACGCCGGCTTGAATCAGGGTTACTCCCGCATAGGTGTTGGCCCCCGAAAGTTCAAGAATGCCCGTGCCCGTCTTGTACAGCGTGGCATTATTGCCACCGGCAACAATCTCACTGAGAACCATCTTTTTGTCGGATGCGACTTCAAATGTTCCAGCCGCAACCCCCAGCGTTACTCCACGATTGGTGTCGTCTATGGTGAAATCTGCCGTCGCTTTCAAGGTTCCGCCGTTCAGCGTCAACGAGTCTGCCGTACCAGGGCTGCCGCCCAAGCCGTCTTCTGCGGCGATGCTGATCGTGCCGCCATTAACAATCGTCTTGCCCGTGTAGGTGTTGACACCCGACAAGGTCAGCATGCCCGTGCCGCTCTTTGTCAAACCGAAACCGGTGCCGGTGATCGGCCGGCCAATCGTGAAATTCGCCGGGCCGTTATGCGTTATCGGCAAATCCGCCAGCAAGATCACTGTTCCGAGCGTCACGCCGAGTGTATGCGCAGCGGAGGCGCCTGCATCAATCGTGATCGCCGGGCTGTTGACGCCAAAGGTCAGGTTCTTGGCGTTGCCGCTACTTGCGGCATCGGCCAGGCGGATTGTGAACGCCGTGTCAGCGCTGGCATCGAAGGTCAGTGATTTGATGGTTCGATCTGCGTAAAGATAGGTGGTGGGTTGTGTGGAGCCCGTGAACGTGACATTCAAAGTGTCATTGAATGACGGTAATGTCGGCGATGTGTTCCAGTTACCGGCAACGTTCCAACTGCCATCGTCGCCGCCGCCGCCAGTCCACGTGGCGTCCGCCGCCACCGCGTGCAGGGGCAGCAGACTGATGAGGCCCAGCACGCTGAACAATGCCATGCCGCCATACATGCTGGCCCGTCGCGGGGTGGTCATCCGGTTTTCTTTCACGCTGGCGCCTTGGTAGTTTAAGAAACAATCAACGATACACAAGCAACAAATCGGCATATAGCATACATGGTGTGTAGCGTTAGATCGACTATACCAAAACTGGCGTGTGATTGCAATCTTGACCGCGGCTTGACCACGGAACCCAGATCCGGCAGTTGGTTTGTGGTGTTGCTCTCCACCGCGCGTGCCCCAGTGGACGCAGAAAATGAATGATGAGTGTCCAGCACGCTGCCTGTGTAACACTT
>JAPLST010000342.1 GCA_026398485.1 bacterium | reverse complement strand
TTTTCATAGAGCACCTCAGGTAACGGGTTAAATGTTAGTGTACATTATACACTAACTATTTGCGCCGTGTCAAGCGCCCTGCCATTCGAGGGTGTAGCTCACGATGCCGCCTTATCTATCCCCGAAAACAAAACTGCACCCGCGGCGCGATATGCCAGTTTAATTATACCACTATCTCATCGTGACGGGCACGATCATGGTAATTCTTGCGCCGATGCCGCCGGTGCCTTCGGCAATGAACAACTCGCCCTTGTGCGCGCGCAGCACGTCCCGCACAATGGCCAAGCCCAGGCCCGTGCCTTCGGTGGCGCGCGTGCGATCGCCGCGGTAAAACCGCTGGACCACCTTGGCGCGCTCGCCCGGCGCAATGCCCGGGCCGGCATCGCTGACACTGAGCAGCACGCGCGTGCCGTCCGCCGTGGGTTCAAGCGCGACCACCACATTGGTTTCGCGCGCGGTGTAGTTGATGGCGTTGTTGACCAGGTTGTAGACGGCGCGCAGCAGCCATTCTTCATGGCCCTGCACCACGGTGGCGCCCTGGGTGCGCAAATGTAGATGGACGTCGCGCGCCGCGGCGGCCTCGCGCAACGAGTCGAGCACATCCTGGGCGACTTCGGCCAGATCCACCGCTTGTGTTGGAAACGCTTCACCGGCGGCGGCCCGGTCCAGCCGCGCCAGCAGTAGCAACTGGCCGCTCAGCCGCGTCAGGCGTTCAGCTTCGCCCAGCACGGCGTCGAGCTGCGCGGCCAAGGGCGGCGGCAGGGCCGCGTCATAACGAATCCGTTGTGCGCGTGCAATCAGCGCCGCCAGCGGTGAGCGAATTTCATGGGCAGCCGCGGCGGTAAAGGTGCGCTCGCTCTGCAAGGCCGCATCCAGCCGGTCAAACGCCTGGTTGAGCGTCAGCGCCAGCACGCGCAATTCATGCGGCAATTTCGTCACCGGCAGGCGCGTGCGTGAATCTTCCGGCGTGATCCGCTCGGCGGTCGTGGCCAGCAACGTGATCGGCCAGACACCCAGGCGCGCCACCAGCAGGCCGGAGACCAGCACCGCGATGCACACCACCACAAAAGCGGTCGCCATGCGATATTTCTGCCGCCAGAGAAACTGATCGGTCGGTTCAAACATATCCGCCACGGCGACATACACCGGCAAGCTATTCGTGGCGCCCGGCACCGCTTCCTCGCCGACCAGCGGCGCGATTTCCGCATGCGCGATGCTCAGGCGCAAGTCCTGCCCGGCGCCGTCCTTGGCCGGCGCGTGGTAGCGCTTGCCGGCGCGCGTGCGCTCGAGAAACTGGCCAAAATGAATGGTGTTCGTGCTCCACGTGACATTCTGCCAGGGCACCGATGCCAGCAGCAGTTCCCAGTTCGGACTGAAAATCGCAAAGGCGCGGGTCGACAAATCCGCCGCCGACAGGCGCGCAATATCGAGTTGGCCGCCGCTGTGTTGCAAGTCATCGGCCAACTCGGCCGCCATGGCATCCAGGCGCACGTCAAACGGGCGCTCGCGCCCGCGCTTGACTTCGCCGTATAAAATCAAGGTGTAAATCGCGACAATCAGCATCGTGCACACCGTGTACCACAGCACAATGTGCCGGAACAGCGATGTGCGCAGGCGGATCATGCCCGGCTGGCGCTCAGCAGATAGCCCACGCCGCGGATTGTGTGAAGCAGCGGCTTCTCGTCATCCCCGTCGATTTTCGCGCGCAAACGGCTGACATACACGTCCACCGTGTTGCTCATCCCGTCGTAATCCCAGTCGTAAATGCGTTCCCACAACATCGTGCGCGTGACCGGCACATCGACATTGCGGGCCAGCACTTCGAGCACCGCGAATTCCTTGGGTTTCAGCTCGATCATGCGCTTGCCGCGTTTGACGGCGCGCGAACGCGTGTTGATTTCCAGCTCGCCGACGCGAATCAGCGGGTCCGGCTGCTGATACCGCCGGCGCACCAAGGCGCGCAGCCGCGCCATCAATTCGGCCGGCGCAAACGGCTTCACCAAGTAGTCGTCTGCGCCAATGTCCAAGCCGCTGACCCGGTCGTTCACGCCGCCCAGGGCGCTAAGAATCAGAACCGGCACGGCCTTGCCGGTCGTCCGGAATTTTTTCAACACGTCCAGGCCCGAGCCGTCCGGCAGCATCAGGTCGAGGATCACGCCGTCATACTCGTTTTCCTTGAGCATGTAAATGCCATCCTCGGCCGTGCCGACGGCGTCCACGGCATAATTCTCGCTCTTGAGCAGTGCGCAGACGGTGTCGCGCACGCCCACTTCATCTTCAACCACCAATATTCGCATGGCATGATTATAGCAAAAACATCCGCGCCATGTGTGTCAAACAACATTTCTGGTGCGGCGACAATCGACAAAAAATGTCGTTTGACAAGCATTCCGGGCGTGTGCTACACTCTTGGACATCACTACAATTCGTCACAACGCCAGCAATTTGATCAAACGTCCATGAAAAGAAAACTTTCTCAAAAGCACAACGCATGTGCGCGCAAGCGATGGCACTTGGATATTTACCCGGAAGTCATTGACGGCAACCTGCTCGCGGTTAGTATTGTCGGCGATCCAGCGGGCTTGCGGCGTTTGGCAAAATTTCTTATTGATTTGGCCAACACAGATCAAAACAGCAGCAACGATCCTGCTGGCGAACGCGCGCATTTGCATTTGCATCGAGGCGAGAGCTTGGGAGACCACTCGTGTGAAGTTGAGTTGTGCCGGGCGGATGCGAAAGGAACCGGGGAATTGCCGGACTATAGGCAATGACGCATCCCTGCTGATCATTGAAACATGTGGCGGAGCAGGGCGGTCTTGGGGTCTCTGCATGCAAAGAATATGGGAGCCGCCTCCGTGTGGCGAAGGCAGCGCATGCAGCAGATTCGCGACACGGAGGTCGCTCCCACTTTGCAGCAACAAGCCGGCAGACGCGGCAAGAAGGAGAAGTGACGAACATCGCGCTGGTCGGCTCTGGCTCAATCTTATTCATCCACGACGCGAGGTCGTGGGGGTCTCCAGATCACGGATCACCAATCACCGATCACCGATCACCGATCACCGATCACCGATCACCGATCACCGA
>JAPLST010000325.1 GCA_026398485.1 bacterium | reverse complement strand
TTGCCCGCCGCTGTCGCCGGGAACATTAATAACCGCGAATGAACGCGAATCGGACGATGGGCGTTCCCGGAGCCAGATCTCGTCTGCCAGTCTTCGTTCCGCCCCCAGTTTCTCAGCTTCTCAGCCTCTCAACTTCACAACCTCTCTCCAAACGGACTTCTGCCTTGGGGATTGTCAAGCCGGCGGTTGGGCCGGTCGCGGTGTATTGGCGCTGGACGGCCAGCTTGAACGCGGCACGCAAATGGGAACGCGAACCGCTCTTGCAGGCGCTGACGGACTGCCTGCCAATACAACCGGGCCCCCCATTTGAGAAAGTGCAAGAAACCCCGTAAGAAACCTAAAGAAAAATGGAAAAGGCGTTTGTTTGGCAGCGTGTCGCTTGAAACACCAGTATTTACTGGACTCTTGAAGTGGAGCGGGGGACGGGACTCGAACCCGCGACCAACAGCTTGGAGGACTTATATAGCCACTTGCGCTACTCCCCGCAGCAGCAGTGCAATCAGCCTGTATATACTGGCGTTTTGGCCTGTTTTGAGAGTGGACACAGAAGCACGAAAGTACCCACGATTTGCAATAGTGTACGATAGCAAAAGCGAAAGCAGATTGCTTGACAAACGCCGGCGATTTTGGTACAATAATGGTGCTATGGTACTGGTACCCACACCAGAAAGTATTATGCAGCCGGCGGGACGGGCAACGCGCAAGCACCCCACGTCTTTTTATCAGAGACCATAGCACCCCGCCGGCTGCGCTTTATCCTTTGGGGGAAGTATGGCCTTCACAGCCACTACAGGTACACCACACCGGCGCCGGCAGCACGGCGTAACAATCACGACCCTACCCGGACGGCGCGGGTATTTTTTGCGCTGGTATGAAAAGCGCGCCAACAGCGTACTGGTGACCGTGGCCGCCACACTTCCCCACGGGCTGAAACTTTCGCCGGCAGCAACGGGCGGGCTGGTACTCATGGCTGACCCGCAAAAACGAAGCCCCTACAGCGCGCTACAGGCGGGCGATATTCTTGAAAGCATAGCAGGACAGCGCCTTGCCACCGACGACGCCTTGCAGAGGCTGCTGGGCGTGTTCAGTGGAAAAATTATCCGCATATCCGTAAACAAGGGCGGGCGACGCGGCACCACGGGCAAGTTTATCAAAGCGGGCGACAATTTGGCGCAGGCGCGCGTGGCACTGGCGCGGTTTACCGAGCTGCGCGACGCAAAGGCCGCAGGCAAGATCGAGCATGGACTGTTCACCGAACTTTGCGACGGCTTTTTATCCTGGGCACGCACGCCGGCGTTAAGTGGCTACTCGCAGAAATGGCTGGTGCAGTTTTCCTATACGAAAAAGAACGGACAGCCCGGCGGACTGATTGAACGATTGCGGGCGCGATTTGGCGCCATGAACACCAACACAATCACCCGCGCCGAAATCGAGAAGTATATCCGGGAGCGAGAGAGCGCCGGCGTGGGCGTGAGCCATATAAACCATGAAGTGTGTTTGTTGCGCCGCATATTTGACCGTGGGCGCGCAACCGGGCTATGCAGCAATAACCCCGCCGCTGATATTCACATCCAGAAGCCGCAGGAGAGCGCCCCGAAGTTTTTGACGGATACCGAAGTAGCCTTGCTACTCGAACTGGCAGCCCAGGCGGACGCAGCGCGCTTGCTGGGCAGCCCCAGCCCGCTGGGCGGCGCCCCGCTGACCTGCACGGGCGAGACCCCCGACGAAATGCGCCGGCGCTACAATGCTGACGGAACCTTTGACGCGGCGCGCATCCGCTTTTTGCTGCTGACCGGGCTGCGCAAATCACAGTTTGCAGATATGAAATGGGACTGGTACAGTGAACAAGACGGCACCCTAACATTGCAAAGCGGCGACGGCCACAGTGAGAAATCCGGGCGCGCTAATACCCTGCCACTGCCGGCGGACGCCCGTGCCCTAATCGCCGGCCAGCCCCGGAATAGTGTATACATATTCCCTGGGCTGCACGGCGGGCAGGATAGCGAGATACATCATAGACTAATGCGCGCAGCCTTCGCACCTTTTGAGAAACGCACCGGGCGCCACCTGCACATGCACATGTTGAGGCATACCGCACTGACCTACCTGCTGCGGCATACCCGCAACATTGCCCTGGTATCAAAATACGCGACGCACAGCAAGATCGAGACAACGCAGATTTACGCAAAGATACTGCGCGAGGAAATGGCAACAGCCGTCGAATACTTTTCAATAGGCGGGGGAACGAAATGAAACACGACAACCTAAAAAGGACAGTGTACCACGAAGCCGGGCACGCCGTTATGGACGTGCTGCTGGGCTTGCCTTTTGTCAAAGTATCCATAGAGATGAAACAAAAGGAAGGCTATCAGGTAGAGCAAGGCCGGGCGCAGCGCATGACGTACTATTATACTGATGGTGTAGTGTGGAATGCAGCACATACCGACGCCGTAAACG
>JAPLST010000371.1 GCA_026398485.1 bacterium | reverse complement strand
CGGAATTTCAGACAGATGTGCTTGTTAAGTTGACGCGCATGCGCCAGCGGCGGGAGAGATGCAAGCGGGATTTAGGTCTTTTTATGGCTTTGTGGCTACCGCTCATTTTCTGGCATTGGCGCCCAGCGCGGCACGCACGGCGGCGAGGGTGCGCACACCGCGCGCACACAGATCGGTCAGCACGGCCTGCAGCCGCGCTTCTTCAGACTGCATGACCAGCCGGCTGGGCGCCACGCGCACGAAACCCGCGGCCGTATGCTGCCATAACAAATGTTCGTCACGACCGTTGCTTTCGTAGACGCGCGCCACACGGCGCTGCCGGCCGTCAATGCTGATGAACATTTTCAGCGCGACCGCCAGCACGTGCGTGCGCGACACGCCATTGTCGCCGCATAGTTGATCATACGTTTGTTCAAGGGTATCCGCATGCAGATTTGATGCAATGAGGTGGCCCGTCTTGGCCAGGGCAAAGAGGGTTTGCGCGGCGGCGCCCCAGACATAGGCGTAGTAACGGCCCGGCCCGATTTCATGCGCGAGGTAGCAACGGCGGCCGCAGTCCAAGTCAGACGCTGCGCTTGCCAGCGCGCGCGGACTGTCCAGCACGGCAATCGCCGTGGCGCGCGGCAGAAAATTCAACACGGCACACATGACGGTAGTCTTGCCGGCGCCACCCGGCAGCGCGCCCACCAGCATGGATGTGCCACGCTGTGCGAGAGCGGCCAGATACGCCGCCAGCGGCAGGTCAACCGTGCCGGTCTCGAGCAGATCAATCAAGGAGAGCATACGCCCGCCGCGCTGATTGCACGCCGCGAGCGTGCCCACGAGTTGCGCGTCATCGGGCGCCAGGACAGGATTGGGATTGTTCATGCCGGGCATTGTAGCACGGGCCGTGGCGCACGTCAAGCCGGCCGGAATGGTGCGGCAATGTCCAAACAGTCAATGCCGCTTGTCCGTGTATAATGGTTCGCCGCCGTGGCGCGGCTGGCCCCTTCGTTCGGCGCAGCCGAACCTTGGAGTGCGGGAGCCGTGCTCCCGCTTTTCATAACCGAGCCGTGCTCGGCGTAGCATGGTCAGCACCATCGGCAGCATGGCTGCCGCACCGAAAGCGGGAGTCCCGCCAGCGGCGGGACGCCTACGGCGCACCCGCGTGGCGAACAGCTACTGCACGCGCCATTTGGCGCCGCGGCCGACGCCCTCGGCCTTGATCGCGCCTTCGTCACGCAACTGGCGCAGCACCAGGCGGATCATGTCGTGGCTCACCCACGGACACGCATCCTCAATGTCGGAAATCGCAAACGGCACGGTGCGGCGCAACACCACGTCGCGCACCGCGTCCGTCTTGGCGCCCTTGCCGTGCTTGATCGTGCCGACGCGCTCCTCAAACTCGCCATACGCGCGCAGCAGCACACCCCAGAAATAATTCAGCCACGGCGCCGCGTCGTGCCGCCCGGCGTGCCACTGCCGCGAGCTGTGTTCGAGCACCTCGTAATATGTCTGCTTGGATTCCTCGACAATCCGTTCGAGGCTGATGTAGCGCCCGACCACATACTCGCTGTGATACAGCAACAGCAGCGTCACCAAGCGCGAGACGCGGCCGTTGCCGTCGCGAAACGGATGGATGCACAGGAAATCCAGCATTGCCAGTGGAATGATGACCAGCGGCTCGATGCGCAGGTCGTGCGCCGCATGCGCGTAACGTTCGATCAAGGTTTTCATCGCGCCCGGTGTGTCGGCAGCCGTGACCGGCGTGAAGCGCACGCGCTTGAAACGGCCGTCGGGATGCAACTCGATGATCTCGTTGTTTTTCTTCTTGTACTGGCCGCCGTTTTCGAGCATGTACAAGTACATCGTCTTGTGCAGTTCGCGCACGGTGGCGACGTTGAACGTCATCTGCGCGCCGGCGGCGTGGATGCCGCGCAACGCGTCGCGATAGCCGGCCAGTTCTTGCTCGGAACGATTCTCCGGCTGCGCATTGTTGGCGACAACCGCCTCAATCCGATGATGCGGCGCGGTGATGCCCTCAAGCCGGTTGGACGACTCGCTTGATTCAACCATGGCGGCGTTCTTGAGCGAGTCGAGCATTTCCGGCGTCTGCTGTGAAAAGAGCGCCTGCTTGCCGCGAAATTCGCCCAGCTTTTGCAGCATTGATGCCTGTGCCGTGCTGAATTTCAGCGCATGAAGATAGGAGTCTGTCAGAGAGTGCATCGTGATTTACAATTTACAAATTACAATTTACGATTTACAATTCATCATTCATCATTGACAAATGGGGTAGCGTTGTGCCAATACAGGTAATCATGCAACGATATTACCCTATTTGTCGATTTTTGTCAATAAGGGTATTATTGCGTCTGATTTACCCCTATATTTGGTTGCGTTACCTCATTGCTGCAGCAGGTGACGCCCTGATGGCGGCCCGTTGCAGCCGCCCCGCGCTGTATTGTAGCCGCCCTGAGGGCGGTCTCTTCTCGTCTGCCGCGGTCAACGCCCGCGGCTACATCTGCATTGTAGCCGCCCGCGCCGAGGGCGGCTTCTGCAAGCGCGGTCAACGCCCGCGGCTACATCTGCCAGGACTGCCGGTTACAGCACCAGCGGGCGGGCGGGCGGATGCCAGACGGGATGTTCGCCGCGGGCTTGCAGGGCGATGAAGGCGCAGAGATAATCCATCTCACACTGGAGTGTGTCCACGTACGGCGTCAGGTCGCGCGCGGCGCGCGGAACATAAAGCGGGTTGGCAAAGGCGGCGTAAATGTGGCCGAAGGGCAGCGGCATGATCATGTGGTCCCAGGTGGGCAGCACGATTTTGCGGTTGATGTCGAAGGCCAGTGGAATGAGCGGCATGCCGGACATTTGCGCCAGCAGCAGCGCGCCCGGCTGGACGCGATAGCGCGGCCCTTTCGAACCGTCCAACGCCAGGGACGTGTCGCGCCCACTGCGCGCCACGTCGATGAGCAGTTTCATCGCGCCCACGCCGCCACGCGTGGCTGAGCCGCGCACTGTATCGATCCCGAATTTCGCCATCAAGCGCTTGAACAATTCGCCGTCGCGGCTTTTGGAAACCATCAGGGTCAGGTTGTGGAAGCCATAGCGGTAATAATAATAATACGGCAGCGCCAGCAGGCGGTTGTGCCAGGAGACGAAAATGGCGTTGCGGCCGGCGCGACAGTGCTGCTCGAAGAACTGTTCGTTGGTCAGCGCGACACGGCAGGTGGAGAAGACGCCGCGCATCAGGCCGAAAATCACATTCGGCCCGATGTGCGAATGCAGCAGGGTGATATTGTCTTTGCGGCTCATGCGCGGGCGCGGCGGCGTGGCGGTTTGACATAGCGGGCGCTGGCCATGGTGCGCATCCCGCCGCGCGGCATGTATTCCAGTTCGATCATCAGCTCGTGCGGCGCACAGGCCTTGACCAGGTCGTTCAGCATGTGATTGATGGCGTGCTCGTAGTAAATGCCGACATTGCGATACGACAGCAGGTAATACTTATACGAGCGCAATTCGAGGCAGACTTTGTCGGGCACATAGCGCACGCGCACCGTGCCAAAATCCGGCAGGCCGGAGAACGGGCAGACCGCGGTGAACTCGCTGGTTTCAAGCAGCAGCTCAATGCGCTGGCGTGGATGCTCATACGGGAAGGTCTGCAACTGGCCGGCGTCGATGGCCTCGTAGTTATGGAATGGCAGGACTTTGTCGTGGGCGGTGAACATGGATTGCAGCAAGTGATGATTAGAGCCTTGATTCAATCATTGCTCCCGCCGGGGTAAGCCCGGTGGGGAGCAGGCAACAAAGGAGCGGGGAAGGCGTGCGCATGCGTCTTATGCTTGAACTGGTAATCCAAACAGCGCGCAGGCATTGCTGGTGGTGGCCTGGTCGAGCGCGGCGCGCGCGATGCCGCGCAGGGTGGCGTGCTGGTCGGCGATCAGGGCGACCCACGCCGGCTCGTTGCGTTTGCCGCGCTGCGGCACCGGCGCGAGAAACGGCGCATCCGTTTCAAGCAGCAGGCGGTCGAGCGGCACGGCCCGCGCCACGTCACGCAGCGCGTCGCATTTGGGAAAGGTGATCTGCCCGCAAAAAGAGAGGTGCAGGCCCAGCCCCAGAAAGGCCTCGGCCTCCGCCAGCGAATACGAAAAGCAATGCACGACGCCACGCCACGGCGCCGCATCCTTGAGCAGGTCAAAGGTATCCGCAAACGCCGCGCGCGAGTGGATGATGACCGGCGTGCCGTGTTCACGCGCCAAGGCGAGATAGCGCGCGAAGATGCGCCGCTGGATTTCGCGCGGTGAGAAATCATAATGGTAATCGAGGCCGATCTCGCCCAGCGCGACGACCCGGGCATCGCGCAGGTGCGCCACGATCCATTGCTCGTCTTCGGCCGTGGCGGCATTGGCCCAGTGCGGATGGACACCATAGGCGCCATACAGCTGCGGATAGGCCGGCAGCAGGTCGGCGATCAGGTGATTGCGCGGGCGCTCGCCGCCGACGCAGATCATGGCGGTGACGCCGGCCGCGCGGGCGCGCTCGAGCACCGCGTCGCGGTCGTCCACAAAGTCCGGAAATTCAAGATGGCAGTGGGTGTCAATCATGCTATAGTTTTCAGTTTTCGGTTTTCAGTTTTCGGTTTGCGGTCATGAAAAAATTCGTTTGCAGCACACGAATTTATAAACACGCGCCCCAGCGTTGCAGGCCGCAGGCGTTGCAGGCGCCATCGCGGCAGGTTGGCGTTGCTTCGGTGGCCAGCGCCTTGTGCCATTCCGCGCGCAAATATTCCTTGGTGACGCCGCACTCGAGCGCGTCCCACGGCAGCGGGCTGTCGTCCGGCATCGCCGCCAGATAGGCGGCCACGTCCACGCCGCACTCGCGCAAGGCTTGCTCCCAGACGTCGAATTTGCACTGCTCGCGCCATTGGTCGAAGCGGCACCCGAGCTGGTACGCGCGCTCGACCACATCCGCCAGGCGGGCGTCGCCGCGGGCAAAGATGGCCTCGAGCCGGCTGATGCGCCGGTCATGAAAATCGACGGCGACACTGCGCGGCAGGTTGTGCAGAATGAACTGCTGCTTCTCGTAAATATCCGCGTCATCGGCAAACGCGGCCCATTGGAACGGCGTGAAGGCTTTGGGCACGAAGGTGGCGATGGAGAGATTGATGCGCGCGGCCCGGCCTTTCACGCGCGAGCACACGCCGTGAATCTGGCGCACCAAGCGCACCAGCGCATCGACATCATCCATCGTTTCGGTCGGCAGTCCCAGCATGAAATACAATTTGACCAGTTGCCAGCCGGCGTGGAAGACGGACGCGACCGTCTCAAGGATTTCCTCATCAGTCAGGCCTTTGTTGATCACGCGGCGCAGGCGTTCGCTGCCGGCTTCAGGCGCGAAGGTGAAGCCGGTCTTGCGCATTTTGCGGATGCTTTCGGCCAAGGCGGGGTCGAACGAATCAATCCGCAACGACGGCAGTGAGACAGCCGTGCGCGCCGCGCCCAACACCTGCGGATCGAACAATTCGCGCAATGCCTGCGGCAAGGCCCGGCAATCGCTGGCCGAGAGCGATGCCAGGGTTACTTCCTCAAAGCCCGTGTTATAAATGACGTCAATCGTCTCGCGCACAATCTGCCCGGCGTCTTTCTCGCGCTGCGGGCGGGTGATCATGCCGGCCTGGCAGAAGCGGCAACCGCGCACGCAACCGCGCATGATCTCGACCTGGGCCCGGTCATGGACTGCTTCACAGAACGGCACCAGCAATTTGTCGGCCGGCGGCAGGGCCGCCAGATCACGCACCCACGCTTTGCGGACGGGGAACGGGGTGGCCGCGTGGCGCGCACGCTGCGGGGCAAGGCGGCCGGCCGGGTCACGGGCTGGCGCCTGCTCATACAACTCGGGCACATAGATGGCGGGCACGTGCTGCGCCAGGTCGCGCAGCAGTTCTTCCGTCAACAGAAATTGGCGCGAGCCGTCAACCTGCTGCGCCACCCAGTGCGCCAGCGCCACCACCACCTCTTCGCCGTCGCCCAGCGCGAACGCGTCCATGAACGGTTCGAGCGGACCGGGACTGAAGACGTTGCCCCCCGCCAGGATCAGCGGGTGCGGTGCGCCGCGCCGTTGGGCCGCGCGCAGCGGCATGCCCGCCAGATCGAGGACGTGCAGCACATTGGTATAGCACAATTCGTATTGAATTGAAAAGCCGACGACGTGAAATTCGGACAAGGGCCGGCACGATTCCAACGAGCACAGCGGCAGCTTTTGTTCGCGCAACACCTGGGCTGCGTCAAACCACGGCGCATAACAGCGTTCGGCCAGCACGCCGGGCAGCGCGTTCAGGACTTGGTACAGGATTTTCAGCCCGAGGTGGCTGATGCCGAGTTCATAGGTGTCGGGGAAGACCAGGACGATGCGCACCGGCGTCGTGGCCCAGTCTTTGACGACGGCGTTGATTTCGTGATTGATGTAGCGGGACGGCCGTTCGACGAACGGAAACAGGTCCGCTTCATAGCGTGCGCCAAAATCAGGCACGGCGGCGGTCTGGCCCACGATACCCGCGATCCGCGGCCTGCGGCTCTTTCTCGCGCGCCACTTCGGCAAAGAACATCCGGCCGGAAGCGCCCTGAATCATCGAGACCAATTCGATCTCGACCCGCTGGCCGATGTACGGCCGCGCATTGCTGATCACGATCATCGTGCCGTCATCCAGGAAGCCGACGCCCTGGTTGGTCTCCGACCCTTCTTTCACAATTTGCAGGGTGAAGCGCTCGCCGGGAATGAACGGGGCCTTGAGGGCATTGACCAGCGCAAAGACATTCAAGACGCCGATCTGCTGGATCTTGGCGACTTGTTCGAGGTTGAAATCGGTGGTCAAAATGCTGGCGCTGATTTCCTTGGCCAGTTTCATCAGTTTGTCATCCACATCGCGCAGGTCCGGAAAATCGACGCTGGTGACTTCCACCTGGATTTCGGGCGAGTCCTGCAGGCGCTTGAGAATCTCGAGGCCGCGCCGGCCTTTTGTGCGCGTCAGCGGCACTTGCGAATCGGAGACCAACTGCAACTCGCGCAAGACGAATTCCGGCAGAATAATCTTGTTGCGCAGAAAACCGACTTTGTACAATTCGAGCACGCGCCCGTCAATGATCGCGCTGGTGTCAATCAGCAACGGCGTCAGACTGGGCGTGCGCCCCGCGCCGAAGCGCGGCAGGAATATGCTGAACTCCTTGCGTCCGCGCACCGCCACGATCGCGCCCAGATAGGTAAAGACGGCATACAAGGCGATCGTCACGATTTTGACATAGGCACGGTAACGCTCATCCAAGTTTTCCTTGACGTAATCCGGCAGCAGCACTTGCATGTAGGAGACGCCCGAGGCGACCGCCGCGCCGATGATCAGGCCGGCGGCGACGACCGCCATGTTGGTCAAGGACAAGCGCCGCAGGAGCAGTTCGAGCGCGATCGCCAGGCCGCCGACGGCCAGGCCGATCAGTGCGCCAATCAGGATCACCGAAAACTCGGGTGTTTCGCGAAACCGCGCCGCGAAGGGATCGAACTTGAGCATGATTGCCAGGATCGCGCCCGCAATCGAGCAGCCGCCCAGCATCAGGATACGAAACAGGGGGAACATAAAAAACTCCGTAAAAATCCAATGGCAGGCTGGCGCGCGCGCAATGTGCGCACCGCCACGCTACCAGTTAAATAATAGCATTTTCCGGCGTTAATTGCACCCGGCCATGCAGCCGCCGGATGCGGCGGTTGGTATTTGTTGTTGCTCCCACCGAGTTGGCCGCAGTGAAAGCAGAGATTGAGAAAGGGGACGCCGGCGCACCTGTTTACTCAATCTTATTCACCCACGATCCCGTCAACGGCGGGATCGTGGGGGTCTCAGACGCATTCATCATTCATCATTTCTGCAGCGATCGCAGGGTCTCTGCGTGCAGATAATAAGAGCCGCAGCCGTGGCGCGGACGCCCACTTCGTTCGGTGCAGCCGAACCTTGGAGTGCGGGAGCCGTGCTCCCGCTTTTCATAGCCGAGCCGTGCTCGGCGTAGGATGGTCAACGCTACCGGCAGCATGGCTGCCGCACCGAAAGCGGGAGCATGGCTCCCGCACTCCAAAGCGCCTCCGGCGCACCCGCGTGGCGCACAACCTCGCCATGGCATCAACCTCACAATCCAACTGTACTTCCTTATAACGGCACTTCAGCACACAGATCGTTTTGACATAGCCGGCGCCATTGGCTACAATTGCTGCATGAAAGTCATCAACCAGCAACTGCAGGCATTGCTGCTGTGCCTTGCGGTGAGCAGTGCGGCGTGGGCATTGCCGGCCAATGCCATCCCGCTCGGCGGCTGGCTCGAGGCGCAGGGCAGCAATGCCACGCGCTGCATTCGTGTGTTGACCGTCATTCCCGGCGAGGCGCTGGATCAGGCGGGCGTCCGCCCGGGCGATGCGATTCTGGCCTGCAATGTCTGTGATTTTGCCACCAGCACCGATGACGTGCTGCGTGTCTTATACAATGCGTGCCTGCCGGGGCCGACAGCCGTGACGGCACGGCTCGCAGTGGTGCGCGCACTGCCGGGCGCGGCAGTGCCGACCAATGCGCCGGAGCGCGTCTGGCTGACAGTCGCGCTGCCGCGCGCACTGCAATGCATCGGCATGGCACCAGATCGCATGGCCAGGGCATGGGAGCTATCCATCACAACCGCGCTGGCGGTCGTCACCCAGCGGCTGGTGGCGGCGACGCAGCGCGCGCAAGACGCGTGGCACACGCGGATCCTTGATCATGTCATGCAATGGCCGGGCGATCTGTCGGCGTGCGCGCACAGTGAGGCGATTAGACTCGAGCAGGCGGCGCGGGCGCACCAGCCCTTGGAGTGCGTGCGGCGTGACGGGCACCTGCACTGCGCCACACCGACGAAAAATCCTCTGACGGACTTTGTCGCAGATGTTGATGCGGCTGGTGCGGCCGTGGTGCGCGCCTTTGCCGCACTTTCAACGACGCAGGTCGCCGCACTGTGCGCCAGCCCGGACGACATTGCCACCGCGATGGACACTTGGTTTTACTTGCAGGATGACACCAATGCACTGCGCTATCTGGCGAACTGGCGGGTGCTGCAATCGGCACTAAAGTTTAATGGCAGCCAACAGATAGTGGCGCTTGAACGCCTTGACCGCTGGCTGCGGCCGGAGGGCCTTGCCGCGCTGACCAATGCCGTGCAACAGCTCGCGCGTCCGACCGTCGCATTGACCAGCGCCGGTTGCAGCGGCACATTGCTGGCAGTGATCACCAGCCGCTGGGGCACGATTGTCATCGGCGGTCCCGAACGCAACACGTATGGGCCGGATCCACTGGCAATTATTGACGTGGGCGGGCATGACAGTTATCTGGAGCGCTGCACGGCCGGGCCGGCGCGCCCGCTGTCGTTGGTGCTCGACCTGGCCGGCGATGATGAATATGTGGCGATGCGCGGGCCGGGCGTGGCGGCGGGCATTGCCGGCGTGGATGTTATTGTGGATTGCGCCGGCAATGATTATTACAGTTGTCCGCGCTGGGGCCTTGGCGCGGGCTTTTTCGGCATCGGCATGCTCTGGGACATGGCCGGCAATGACAGTTACATTGGTGAAAGATTTGTGCAGGGCGTCGGCCTGTTTGGCAGCGGCATGATTATTGACGAGGCCGGCGACGACGTGTATCACGCCCAGCGCTTCGCGCAAGGTATTGGTTTGCCTGGCGGGCAGGGTTGCATTGCGGATCTGGCGGGCAATGATTATTATGCGGCGACGCCCGGCGCACCCAGCGTCTACGGCATGGCGGGCGTGTACAACTCGTTTGCGCAAGGGGCGGGCGTGGGCTTTCGCCTGATCGCCAGCGGCGGGCTGGGCCTGTTGCTCGATTGCGCCGGCGACGATCGTTACACGGCCGGCGAATTCGCGCAAGGCGTCGGCTACTATCTTGGCACGGGCATGCTGGTGGATCGGCGCGGCAATGATTGCTATCGCGCGACGCGCTATTGCCAAGGTGCCGCGGCCCATGATGCCGTCGGCGCATTGCTCGACGGTGCCGGTGATGACCTCTATCTTGGGCGCGTGACGGCGTGCCAGAGCGCGGCGTGGGACACGTCGGTGACCTGCCTGCAGGATGTGACGGGCAACGATGCGTACCACAGTGTCGGTCTGGCCTTGGGCGCGGCCTGCATCGGCAGTTACGCGCAGTTCGAGGATTTCGCCGGGACGGATGATTATGTGTTCGTCGGCGCGGAAGCGGCTGGCAGCAGTTGGCAACCGTCCGGCGAGACGAATGTGGCTATCTTTTCCGACTATGGCGGATGCCCGGATCGCTACGCGCCGCAGGGCGCCTCGACGGCAGCGAATAACACCAATGTGCAGAGCCGCTGCATCGGCGTGTTTGAAGACCGCTAACGTGTCCGCCGCGGACAAAGTATAATTGTATTGACGAACCAATCATCACCAGGATCCCACCACCATGTTTGACCCCTCTTCTTTCTACACCGTTCCGGCCGGCGTCACGACGCGCTGGGCCAGCCATGAAAATCCGGATGCCGTGCAAGGCCAGGGCGGCCAGGCCAATGCCGGGCGCAAAGGCGCGCCCTGCTTTCCACTCGCGGCCGGCGCGCAGTATGTCCTGGCGCACGAAAACCGCGGGTGTGGCATTGTCCGCCGCATCTGGATGACCATTGCCGGCCGCACCCCGGCCGCCTTGCGCAGTCTGCGGCTCGATTGCTATTGGGATGGCGCGGCGACGCCCGCAGTCAGCGCCCCGCTGGGTGATTTTTTTGGCACCGCGCTCGGCCGCATGGTCGTGTTCCAATCAGCCTTGTTTGCCAATCCCGAAGGCCGCAGCTTTAATTGTTTCATTCCCATGCCGTTTCGCCATGGCATGAAAATCGTGCTGACCAACGAGGGCGCCACCGCCATTGATTCGGTGTTTTATGACGTGGACTACACCCTCGGCGACGCGCTGCCGGACGACGCGCTCTACTTTCACGCCCATTTCCGGCGCGAAAATCCAACCGCCCTGCAGCAGGATTTCACGATCTTGCCGCGGGTGTCCGGGCGTGGCCGTTTTTTGGGCGTCAACCTCGGTGTGCGCGCGAACATGCCGTTGTACGCCACCTCGTGGTGGGGCGAAGGCGAAATGAAAATCTACCTCGATGGCGACACGAGCCACCCGACCTTGTGCGGCACCGGCACCGAGGATTACATCGGCACCGCCTGGGGTCAGGGTCAATATGCCCATTTGTACCAAGGCTGCCATGTGGCCGACCTTGAGACCATGCAGTATTGCTTTTACCGGTATCACATTCCCGACCCGGTTTATTTCCAGCGTGACCTGCGCGTGGCCATGCAACAGATTGGTTGCTGGACGCCCGAGAGCAAGCAGGCAATCCACGATGCCGGCGCGGTCTACAAAGCCGGGCCGGGGCGCGAGCTGGTCGACTTGTCAGCCCAAGGTGGGTTGCCGGACTACGGCTTGTTCGAGCGCGCCGACGACTGGTGCAGTTGCGCCTATTTTTATCTCGATGCGCCGCGCAACGAGTTGCCGCCGCTGCTGCCGGTCGCCGCGCGCCTGGTGTGAAGGCGGCGGGAAGAATGGAAGAATGGATGAGTGGATGAGTGGATTGGGAGTGTGGCCACGCCGCCCGGCGTGGATTCTGCCGACGCCTCTGCGCTGCCCCATCCTTCCATTCATCCACCCATCCATCCTTCCAATTCCGGCAGCCGCCTCTGCCGCTGTCCATCCTTCCATTCATCCACCCTTCCATCCTTCCAATTCCGGCAGCCGCCTCTGCCGCTGCCCCATCCTTCCATTCATCCACCCATCCATCCTTCCAATTCCGGCAGCCGCCTCTGCCGCTGCCCCATCCTCCCATTCATCCACCCTTCCATCCTTCCAAATCCGCCAGCCGCCTCTGCCGCTGCCCACCCTTCCATTCATCCACCCTTCCATTCAGCCGCCCGGCGTGGATTCTGCCGACGCCTCTGCGCTGCCCCATCCATCCATTCATCCACCCATCCATCCTTCCAATTCTGGCAGCCGTGGCCGCGGGGCGCGGCGCAGCGATGCGTGCGCAACTTTGACAGCGCTCCGCAAAAATGCTACAGTAGCAGTCAATAACACTGCGGCCGCGCAGGCCGCGCTATCAGCAAGACAGGAGTCTTATGACCACCGATGCCTTTCCCCCGCCCGTTTCGGCAGATCTGGCGACTATCAACGCCGCCCAGCGCGTGCGCATCCCGGCCATCATCCAGATCGTGCTCTGGTCGGCCTCGGCGCTCAGCAGCGTCTATTCCTTGATAAGCGCCATGAGCGGCGTCAACACCGAGCAGATCATGGCGACCATTCGCAAAGCGACCGAGAACAATCCCGATGCCGCGCAAATGATGCAGGTAACCGAACAAGTCATCGGCATTTACGGCACCTATGCGCTGCCCACCGCAGTCGTGAGTGTCGTGGTGGTGCTGGTCGGCCTGATCGGCTCGATCCGCATGCTGCAGATGAAGACCTATGGCCTGGCTATGGTTGCGGCAATTCTCACTCTGATTCCGTGCGTCGGGCCGTGCTGCTGTCTCGGCTTGCCGATCGGCATCTGGTCGCTGGTCGTGCTGAGCAACGCCCATGTGCGCCAGCAATTCACCTGATTAACCTGCAATATTGGAGACCTGCCATGCCTATGCTTATTTTACTCATCGTTTTTGTGGTTGTTGCGGCGATCACCATCGGCATGTACAATGGCCTGGTGCAATTGCGCAACCGGGTGCAGAATGCCTGGGCGCAGATTGACGTGCAGCTCAAGCGCCGCCACGACTTGATTCCCAACTTGGTCGAGACGGTCAAGGGCTACATGAAGTACGAGCAGGAGACGCTCGAAAAGGTGATCAAGGCGCGCGGCGCGGCGATGACGGCCCAGGGCGTGGCGGCCACGGCCCAAGCGGAGAATCAACTGACCTCGACGCTCAAGTCGCTTTTCGCCCTGGTCGAGAATTATCCCGACCTGAAGGCCAATCAAAACATGCTGCAACTGCAGGAAGAACTGACCACGACCGAAAACCGGATCGCCTTTGCGCGCCAGCATTTCAATGATTCGGTCATGACCTTCAACACCGCGTTGCAGACCTTCCCGCGCAATATCATTGCCGGCATGTTTGGCTTCAAGGCCAGCGAATTCTTTGCGGCGGGCGAAGCCGAGCGCGAACCGGTCAAAGTCCAGTTCTAATGCCCGCCACCGGCATGTATGACCTGATCCGCGCCAACAAGCGCAACAGTTGGCTGCTGGTCATAGTGCTGTGCCTTATTCTGGCGGCGGTTGCCGGCGCAGGCGGCGCGTATTTTGGCGGCAACGATCCGCTGCCCAGCATGCTGGTGTTCGGGATGATCGGCCTTGGCATCGCCATGATCGGCGGGCTGACCAGCTATTTCATGGGCGCCGAGATGATCATGGCCGTCAGTCGCGCACACTTGGCGGATGAAGCGGATCAACGCCAGTTGCACAATGTTCTGGAAGAGCTCTGCATCGCCTCCGGCCTGCCCAAGCCAAAGCTGTACATCATCGAGGACAGCGCGCCCAACGCCTTTGCCTGCGGGCGCGATCCGCAGCACAGTGCCGTGGCCGTCACGCGCGGCCTGATGGACAAGCTCTCGCGCAACGAATTGCAGGGCGTTTTGGCGCATGAGCTGGCGCACATTCAAAATTACGACATTTTGTTTGCGACGATGATCGGCATTCTGGTCGGCTCGATTGCGCTGCTGTGCGACATGCTGCTGCGCTCGATGCGCTGGGGCGTAGGCGGGCGGCGGCGCAGTTCGGACGAGCGCAGTGGCGGCGGGCAGGCGCAGGCGCTGCTGCTGGTCGTTGCACTGGTGTTGATGATCCTGGCGCCGCTGTTCGCGCAGATTCTGCAACTGGCGGTGTCGCGCCAGCGCGAGTATCTGGCGGACACCAGCGGCGCGAAGATGACGCGCGACCCGGAGAGCCTGGCGCGCGCCCTCGAAAAGATTGCCGCCGATCCCGAACCGCTCGAGGCCGCCAATCGTGGCACGCAGCATCTCTACATCGTCAATCCACTTAAAGGCCTGTCGGAAACGCAGTCATGGTTTGCAACGCATCCGCCGCTGCGCGAGCGCATTGCCCGCCTGCGCGCGCTGACCTGAGCGCTGCAGAGGGGAACGCGGCACGCCGGTGCCGTTGAAGGTAGGCGGGATCACCGCATCCCGCCAGCGCAGCGTAGTGCAGTGCAGCGAGCCGAACGGGCGTTCGGCTAGACCTTCAGCGGGTCAGGCGACCCGCGCTCCCTTCCGCGCCGCGCGG
>JAPLST010000050.1 GCA_026398485.1 bacterium | reverse complement strand
CGCACCGTCTGACCAACCTTCATGTCATACAACGTCTTGATCAGGTCGGCCACCTTGCTGAATTGCGCTGGATAGCCGTAGTTCTCGCGCACGACCCAGATGTTGTTCTCGTTTTGTTCAAGCGTCACGGTGGTGGCGGCAGTATGGATCACCACTTTGCTGATCTCATTGACCGGGAAGAAGCGCAAGACTTTGTCGCCGATCAGCAGCCCGTTGCCGGCTTGCTTCGGCGGCCGTTGCAGGTACCACAGGGTCGCAACCGCCGCTGCGCACACCAGCACTAACAGTAGCATTGTTTTCAGTTTCATGACTGTCTCCCCTTGTTGTGACGATACCACGCCAGCCCGAGGCCGAACAGGCACACGCCGATCGGCACGGCCGCAATGTTGACAAATTTCACGCGCGCGCCCAATTTATCAATGTCTTTGCGCAGGTTCTTGCGCACCTGCTTCAGGTTCTGAGCCACTTCCACCTGGCGCTGGCGGAAGCGCTCGATCTCTGTTTTCTGCTTGTCGGTGATGATGAAGCGCTGCGATTCGTCTTTCTTGGTTTGCAGCTCGCTCAACGTCTGGCGCACCTCCTGCAACTCCTTGGTCAGGCGCGCTTCTTCATCCATCCAGCGCTGCTGGGCTTGCTTCTCGAGCTCGTCCACGACCACAAACGGCCGCTGGAACTTGGCGCGCGAGCGGATCGCAATCAAATTCGCGTCACCGCACAGTTGATCTACCGCGTTTTGCACAAAGTCAATGTTGTTGTTGAACGGCTGATACATGCGCGTGCCGAACATGTTGATTTCCTGGAAATTGAACTGGTCGGCCAGCAGGTCGACATCGGCCACGACGATCAGGGTGTTTGGTTGTGCCGCCACTTTCAAAACGCCGGCGGCATTCGTCCCGTCCGGCCCGCCCGCCGGAAATGCACTGGCGAATTTGCCAGTCACTTTGACGGCCAGCGGCATCGCCACACCGGTCGACTTGAAGTCCTGGCGCATTTGTTCAATGCCCATTTGGGCCGTGAACGTGTCTTTTTCCATGACATTGGTCGAGCTGCTGACCAATGCCTCAAAGGTGTTGGTGATGCCGCGCATGCGCGTGATGCACCCACCCACCGGAATGACCATCCGCTCGATCTGGGCGGCGATGACATCATTCTGGTTGAGCATGCCGCCCTGCACCGTGATCCACGTCGGCACTTTCGCGGCTTGATTTTTTCCGATTGAGACCATCGTGGCGCTGTCCATGTCGAGCACCACTTTGCCGTCCGGCACATCCACGCCCCACGCGTTCAGCAAGGTGTTCAGGCTCGACGCGCCGGGCATCTGGAAGCCCATGCCGGTGTCGGCCACATCCACGTTGCAGGCCGGGTCGACAAAAATCATCGCCTTGCCGCCCGCCAGCACATATTGGTCAATCGCGAACTGCAGCGCGGGCGGCAGCTCTTTCGGATGAATGACCAGCAGGACATTGATTTCCGGCGCGATCTCGGTTTCGTTGGTCGGGATGGCGACGACCGTGTAAAGTTTCTTCAATTCCTGGACAAAGACCCAGGCCGGCTTTTGCTCGGCCGGCCGCCGCCGCTGCTGCATCATCATCATCATTTGGTCGTCGGCCTTGCTGCCGGTCACCGGCAAACTGCTGATGATCCCGATTGTCTTCTTGTCGGGATGGAGCACCTCGTAGATCATCCGCGAGATGTCGTACTCGAGAAAGCGTTCGCGTTGCGGCGCCAAAATCTCGATCGTCTTGTGGCGGTTGACGGCCTCGGCCACCAGCCCGAAATAAAACATTTCATCACGCACCATCGGGTTGATCGGATTGCCGGCCACACCGTATTTCTGGGCCCACTCCTCCTCGTCGGAATCCGGCTTGGGATCATAAAACTGGACGGTGACCGCCCCGCGGCTGTTTTGGGCGTACTCGCGCAGCAAGTCCTTGACGCGCTCGGCGTAAGCCTTGATGAACGGGTCTTGCTCCGCGAGATTCTGCGAATAAAACAGCTTGAGCGTGACGTCCTCGGGCAGCTCGCGCAGCAGCGCCTTGGTGCCGTCCGACAACGAATACAATTTGTCCTCGGTGATGTCACCCCGCCAATAAAAGCGCTTGGCCGCCCAATTGACGCAGACGAGGATGACCGCCAAGGCCAGAATGCCGATGGCGGAGGTGAGCACGCGTTGGGTGAAGAGGTGTTTCATATCAGCAACCGGGCAAAGGGTTAGCAAGGAACAAGGCCGCGTCAGGACGCTTTGCGGTTATGCAGCACGGCCGTCGTGGCGCACAGCATGAAAAAGATCAGCGAGGCATAATACAAGAGATCACGCGAATCGAGCACGCCGCGCTGGATCGAATCAAAATGCGGCATGAAGCCGAGCGCGGCGACAAACGCCACGACCTGCGACCCGGCCCCCAGCCATTTCGTCAGCGCGTCCGTCACCGGCGGCCAGCCAGCCAGAACGAAAAACAGGCAGACGACCACGGCCAGAATGAAGCTGATCACCTGGCTGCGTGTCAGGGCCGAAGTGAACCCGCCAATGGCCAGATACGCGCCGGCCAGCAGCAGGCTGCCGAGGTAGCCGGCCAGGATCGGGCCAAGATCCGGATGCCCGAGATGCAGCACCGTCAGCACCAGCGGGAAAGTCAGGCAAAAGGCGATGGCGATAAACAGCCAGGCCGCCAGGAACTTGCCGACGACCGCCTGGCCGATCGTGACCGGCAGGGTCAGCAGGATTTCAATCGTGCCACTGCGGCGCTCTTCGGCCCACAGGCGCATGGCCACCGAGGGCACCAGGAACAGGCACAGCCACGGCTGCCAGATGAAAAACGAGCGCAGCTCGGCCTGCCCGGCCTCGTAGAATTTGCTGACATGCATCGTGAAGAACCCCGACAAGATCAGGAAGATCACGATGAACACATACGCGACCGGCGCGCCGAAATAGCCGCGCAACTCGCGCTTGGTGATGGTGAGAATGTTGGAGATCATCGTACCGCAATGGTTAGTGTTAGATATAGTCGTTCGTCGTTCATTGTTCATCGTTCATCGCAGGAGATGCAGCAACCCGCACTTTCTTGCCAACACGGCTTGCCGCATCCACCGTTATGCGCACGGTAAGCGAGCGCAGATACCCGGCCAGCAATTGCGACAACTGATCAAGCGCGCGTGCCAGTTCTACAGACTCAGCCTTGCTCAGCAGGCCGCGGCGCCACGCACAGCGAAGCCAATGCCGTGTTTCATAGAGCGAGCCGCGCGCAATGCGGACAAAGTGCCGGTTGTCAATGTGAGTGTAACGGCCCGCGCCTTCCGCGATGTTTGCGCCAATGCTATCCAATGCCCGG
>JAPLST010000138.1 GCA_026398485.1 bacterium | reverse complement strand
AACCGTGGCGCGCGGGGCGCACACGCTGACGGTGCGGTTCGGCGCGCCGGGCGTGGACGGGCGCGTGCTGGTCGGTTTGGATTGCCTGGCGTTGCTGCCGCTCGCCCTGCCGTTTGTGCCGGAAGGCGCGTTGCAGCCCGGCCAGACGTACAATCAGCCGATTGACCAAGCCGCGGCCGCCCAGGTGTTTCGTGTGCCCGCCGGCAATGAGGCGCACGGGCAACTGTCGCTGACCGGCCTGTGGCAGGCCGCGCGCTGGGATGATCCCGCCATGGATGCCGCGCCGTATGCCCCCATCACAAATCTGCCGCGGGCCGCCGAGTATCCCTTGCGCTGGCTGGGCGTGCCAGTGCCGGGCAATGCGTTTGCGTTGCGGCCCGAGCTGTCCTTGGGCCATCGGTTTTTCTATCGCACCAAAGTGTATCTGCCGCCGCAGGGCGCGCCACGCGCTTACCGCGTGCATTCGGATGGCAGCACCTGGATTGTCAGCGTCTTTGTCAATGGCGCGTTCGTCGGCGACCATACCAGCGTGCTCGTCCCGTGGGACATGGACATCACGGCGCACATGACGCCCGGCGCAACCAATCAACGGGTCATCGGCATCAAATCGCCGTGGCATGCCATTGACGTGAGCGACCCGCGCGGGACATTGACGAGTTTGCAGCACACGCGCGACATGCCGACCGACCGCAGCGCTGCGCGTAATTTTATGTTTGTGGATGCCATGCAACCCTCGACCAAGGGCGAGGGCGACGTCCTGCAAGTCGGCTTGGTCAATCCGGTCGCGCTGATTGCGACCGGGCCGGTGTATGTCGATGATGTGGTTGTCCGCACGCGCGTGGCCGCCGGTGACATCATTGCCGGCGTGACGGTGCGCAACACGCTGCCGGAGCCGACGCGTGTGACAGTGCAGGGTGAGGCGGTGTACGAGCGCAGCGGGGGCATCGAGCAGTTGCTCGGCCCGGTCTCGGTGCTGGTGCCGGCCATGGGCACGGCGCAGGTCAGCATTACGACGGCGTGGGCCAACGCCAAGCTATGGTGGCCGGAGCGCGATCCGCACGTGTACATCCTGCGCACGCTGGTGCGCGCCAATACTGCGGTCAGCGATGTGCAGCGCACGACGTTTGGCTTTCGTGAGATTTCACTGCAAGGCCGGCATTTCTTGTTGAATGGCATCCCGTGGCACTTCTGGAACTGGGTGGATGTCGGGCCGCGCGGCGCCAACGAGGCCGAGTGGCTGGCGCGCTACGAAGCCCAATACGACCGCTTCCATCGCATCAGCGACGATCATTCGCGCATCTTTGGCCCGCGCGCCGTCGCACTCGAAAAGCTTGACCGGCTCGGTATTCCCGGCCGGCTCTCGACTTGCATTGACGGCATGTTCATCACCCACAATCTGGAAAACCCGCGGACATGGTCGAATTTCGAGCGGCACATCCGGCAAGTCGTTACCGCTTGGCGCAATCATCCCAGCATTATGATGTGGAGTGTCGGCAACGAGCTGATGCTGGTGACGGGCCGCCTGCGCTACGGTCGCGAGTACCGGCGCTGGGAGGAAGCCACGGCGCGCTTGTGCGCCCTCGCCAACGAACTCGACCCGACCCGCCCAAGTTTTGAGGACGGCGCCGGCGACCTCGGCGGCTTGGCGCAAATGAATTGCGACCATTATGGCTGGCAGACCGGCGCGACCTTCCCGCGCTGCGCCTACGCGTATGCCATCGGCCCGGCCATCGAGCCGCGGCCCGTGCAAGACAGTGCCGCGCTCTATCGCTGGAGTGGTAAGAATCCCTATCTGTTTGGCGAAGTGTTTCATTATCATGCCGCGTCGGACATGAGCTGGTTTGGCGGCCCGCGCACCTATCGCGGCGTGGCCGAGCGCGATCGCGCCGCGGCGCGCTACTTCCGCATCGCCATGGAAGGCGCGCGCTGGCAGGACGTCACCGCCGTCTGCCCGTGGACGCTGGCACTGCCCGCCGCGCTTAAATCATGCATGCCGGTCGCGGCCTTCATCCGCGAACAAAATTCGCTTTTCTATGCCGGCACGGGCGGCGTCAAGCGCACGATCGGCATCTTCAACGACACGCGTGTCCCGCGCACATTCTCGTTGGAGTGGGAGCAACGCATTGACGGCAAAGATGAATTCGGCGGCAACAACGGCGATTTTGTGGTGCAACCGGGCGCCCGCTATGACACTGACATCGGTCTTGCCTTTCCACGCCTGACGCGGCGCACGCCGGTAACCCTCTGGATTGGCCTGCGCGAGGGCACCAATCTGGTCTTCGAAGATACGCGCCAACTGAATAGTATTCCGCCGCCGGCCGCCCTCGCGCCGCCAACCAACGCGCTGTGCGTCATCGCGCCCGCGCCGGCACTGGTGCAATGGCTCGATCATTATGCGGCGGTCTACACCGTGATGAGCGCAACAGCGTCTGTGCCTGCCGCGGCGCAAGTGGTACTGGTCGCGCCGGATTGCCTGACGAAAAACAACACGCCCGTGCTGGCGCCGCGCTTGGCGGCTGCGGCTGCGCGCGGCGCGACGATTATTGTCCTCGAACAAGACACGCCGCTGCAAAGCCCAAACCTGCCGGCACCCGGCATTGCCGTGGCCACGCCGCGCAACGCATCCTCGCGCGAAATGGCCGAGTTTGCCGTCGCGCATGATTACAACGGCGCGATCGCCCATCCAACGGCGCCTGGCCATCCGGTCTTTGCAAATCTGGCGACGGATGATTTCTTTGTCTGGGGCAGCGAGACGCTCTTCAAGAAAAGCTATCTGACGCCCGTAGCGGGCGCCTTGCCGCTGCTGCAAGCCGGGCCGGCGCTGGCGCTCGCGCCGCTCATCGAAGTGCCGGCCGGTTCGGGCGTGTATCTCTTGTCCCAAGTGCTGATCGGCGCGCATCTGGGCGTGGAACCCGCGGCGGATCATGTGCTGGCCAACGCGCTGCGCTGGGCGCTGGCGCGCGGCGTGCGGCCAGAACGGCAGGTCGCGCTGCTCGCCGGTGCCGACGCGGTATTGCCGGCATGGCTCGACCAGCTCGGCGTGCGCTACCGCGTAGAGCCCGAACTGCGCCGCGTGCTGCAACAGCGGCAGGGGATTGCCATCGTGCGCGCAACGCCGACGGCGCTGGCCGCGCTGGTGCAGCAGCACGCGCGCGTCCAACAGTTCTGCACAAATGGCGGCTGGCTGATGCTGGTCGGCCTCGACACCAATGGCATGGCGGCTTTCAACACGCTGGTCGGGCGCCCGCATCGTCTGCGCCGCTTCGGCGTTGAGCGCGTCATGCTCGATGAGCCCGCGACCCCGCTGGCCATCGGCATCACCGATCGGGATTTTGCGCAGTTCAGCGATGACATGCTGGCCCCGTGGATGCAATTATACCGGCGTTCCGACCGGGTCTTTACCTATGTGGTTGACAATGCCGAGCTGGCCGCTTTCGCCGCACACGCCGATCCGCGTCTGACCGACGGTCTGGATAATCGCGAGTTCTGGCAGTATGTCGTGTATTTCACGCTCGACCCGGACAGCACCGACAACAATCCGCGCATGAACGGCCGGCCGATCCGGCTTGATTTCGCGTTCGCGCAGCCCGCGACCTTCACCAACATCATGCTCACCATCAACACTACTTACCAACTTGTCAAAGAAGTGAAAATCCTGTTTGATGACAATGAAGATACCGGTCTGATCTTTGCCTGCGCGCCGCACGATGCGCCGCAGTCGTTCACCTTTGCGCCATGCACCGCGTCCAAAATCAGCATTAAAGTACTCTCGCGCTATCCGGGTGCCGCCACCCAGGCATTGCTTGGTTTTGATGAAATATCCCTGCCGCGCATAGTGCCGCCGGCGCCCGACGCACCGGCTATCTTCATCACGCAGCCAGCCGGGCTGGTCGTCTATCCGCGCGGCGCGGGCGGCATCGTGCTCAATAATCTCGATTACACCGAGACAACGCCGGCGGGCGCGCCGGGCGGGGCAACGCAGGCGGCGCAGAACATGGCCAAGAAGCGCGCCATCATGGCGAATGTGTTGCGCAACATGGGCGCGGCCTTCGGCGCTCCGCCAGCAAACGTCACGCCAGCAACACGCGGAAAATAACAAAGAGTAAAAGAGTCATGGAGCAGTGGTAGAATAGGATGTTGTTCAGATTTAAATCCGGCGATTGGTATTTGTTGTTACTCAATCTTGTTCATCCACGATCCCACTGCCGGCGGGATCATGTCGACAGACGTGTAGTTCTGCCGCGCCATGCCTGAGTTGCCGGAAGTCCAGACGGTGGTCAACGACTTGTGCCGCATGGGCGCGCGTGGTGCGCGCATTCTGCGCGTGCGGGTCTTCAATCCGCGCACCATTGCCACGCCGGCGCCGCGCGTGTTCTGCCAACGCCTGCGCGGCGCGCGCATTACCGGCATCGCCCGCCGCGCCAAGTTCATCGTGCTGCAGCTCGACCATCAACAGTATTTGTTGATTCATTTGCGCATGTCCGGCCATCTGCACTTCGGCGCACCCGGTCAGCCGCGCGCAAAGCATGAGCACGTCGTTTTCTGGCTGGATGACGGGCGCACCCTGCGCTTTCATGACACCCGCAAATTCGGCCGCATGTTCCTGGTGCCGCGTGTCGAAGACATCACCGGCGCGCTGGGCGTTGAGCCGCTCGATGCCGCCTTCACGCCGGCAGTGTTGTTTGAACTGCTGCACCGGCGCGCGCGCATCCTCAAGCCACTGCTGCTCGACCAAACGCTGGTCGCCGGCCTTGGTAATATCTACACCGATGAAGCGCTCTGGCTGGCCAAGCTACATCCATGCCGGCGCAGCGACACGCTGACGCGCAGTGATGCCGCCGCCCTCCATGCGGCGATTCAACAAGTCTTGCGCAAAGGCATCCGCAATCTTGGCACGAGTTTTGGCGCCGGCATTGGCCATTTTCAACTGGTGAGTGACGGGCACGCGCGCAATCAGGAAGAGCTGATGGTGTACCAGCAAACCGGCGCGCCGTGCGCGCGCTGCGGCACGGCCATCACGCGCCGGCTGGTCGGCCAGCGCGGCACGCATATCTGCCCGCGCTGCCAGCCCGCGCGCGCGGCCCGCCGGTAGCAAGCCGGAATGGGGGAGCGGTGCGGCTGCGCCGGGCGCTAGGGTTCAGGGAGAAGATGCAGCGGAATATCGAATATCGAACAAGGAATATCGAATGATGAAGTTCTGCGCAGATATTTCGCACTTGGCCATTGAGTGTTCGATATTGGATATTCATCGGGGCTCAGGTGTTGGAGCAAAACCCCTCGCGACAAAAGTATTGTAGTGAAGCGCTGATCTTTCCTTGTTTCAAAGCCTCCCAGCATCACAGCCACTCACGACTCACGACTCTGCCTTGCAGAACCATAAATTGTTTCGTTGCGAAAGAATTTTGCTTATAGCAGCCCGGTGGCTTCGGCGCAGCCGGTCATGATGTTGAAGTTCTGGACGGCCTGGCCCGCCGCGCCTTTCACCAGGTTGTCGAGCACACTGGTGATGACCACCTGCGTGCCGCGCACAAACCAGCTGATGTCGCAGAAATTCGTGTGGGTCACGTGCTGCAGCTCGACCGTTGCGCCCAAGCCTTTCACCCGCACGAACAACTCGTTGCCGTACGCGGCGTGGTACGCGGCAGCCAGCTCAGTTGACATGTCTGGCCGGCTGGACTCGACATAAATCGTTGACAAAATACCGCGCTGGATCGGCAGCAGATGCGGCGTGAAGGTGACCTGCACCGGCACGCCGGCGGCGCGCGCCAGCTCTTGCTCAATTTCCGGCGCATGCCGGTGGGTGAACACGCCGTAGGCCTTGAACGACTCGTTGACGGCGCAGAAATGCAGGCCGGAGGTGNNNNCGCTCTTGGCGTCTATAATAATGCGCTGCGGATCAATCAGGCGCGCCTTCAGCAACGGCAGCAGCGGCAGCAGCGCGCCGGTGACATAGCAGCCCGGATTGGCGACCAGGCGTGCGCCGGCAATCTGCGCGCGATAGTGTTCGCACAAGCCGTAGACCGCGTGCGCCAGATTGGCCGGGTCTTGGTGTGGCGTGGCATAGGCCGCTGCATAGACGTGTGCGTCGCGCACACGATAATCGGCGGACAAGTCGATCACGCGCACGTTGCGCGCGAGAAACTGGGCCGCGGCCGCCATCGCGGCGCAATGCGGCAGCGCCAGAAAGACAACATCCAGCGGGGTTGCCAGCAATGTTTCAAGATCGCCGACCGGCAGTTCGCACAACCCGGCCAACTCCGGGAACAGCGTGCTCATGCGCTCGTCGGGCGAGCCCGGCCCATGCGCCAGCCCGACCAGCGTTGCCTGCGCGTGGCGTGCCAACAGCCGCACCAGCTCGCAACCGGTATAGCCCGTCGCGCCGGCAATGCCAACGCGCATGCGTGGGGTGGTGCTCATTGGGTTTGATTCTTGACGCGCAGTTTGACATGCCGGCCGGCTTTGAAGATCGGCGTTGGCGTGACGGGAATCTGGACTGTTTCGTCTGGCTTGCGTGGATTGCGCCCTATGCGCGGGCGCCGGCGCTTGACCGAGAAGACGCCGAAATTGCGCAGCTCAACGCGGTTGCCGTCAACCAGATGCTCGATGATCGTGTCGAGCAGCAACTGGATTACATCGCGCACGAGCGCCGGCTCTGCTTCTACCCCGTCTGCTACTCTTTCCACTAGATCGCGTTTGGTGATCGTTTTAACCATAATCCGTTTCCTCGTTGGCCTTGATACGCACACCGCAGGCCCGCCACCGTGAGTGGCGTTGGCACTGCGCAACATGCGTGGTGACAAGTAGTTGTTAGTATACGAAATGCGGCGGCGCGCGTCAATCGCCGTACCGCGCGTGTCGCACGCGCGATTCCGGCGATTGGCATATCCTGTCGATCCCCACCGATCCCGCTGCGGCGCATGCGCGGCAACTTTATAGCGAAGCACCATGCTCTGTTGTGAGGTCTGTCCTGCGCTCCGCTGATGCGCATGCGCCGGTGGCGGGATCGCCGCCGGTGGCGGGTCTGGCGGGTGCCTTGGCAGACCCAAGGCCAGCAGCAGCCAGCCAGCCAGCGCGCCGCATGGTTGTACCAAAAAAACAGTTGCGCAAATGTTTTTCCTCCAACCGCGAGGACGCGTTCTGTTTCGGTTGACTTTTGCGTGCGGAATAGCTATACTATGCAACTGCTTTTTTGCGCCTCATGCCGGGGTAGCTCAGTTGGTAGAGCAACGGACTGAAAATCCGTGTGTCGACAGTTCAATTCTGTCTCCCGGCACCACCTCTTTTCCCAGTGAAACAGGCCGGCGTGACAATGTCATACCGTTGCCGCCAGCAGCAATCGCGATTTTCACAGGAAATCACCAAGAACTTCGCCCCCGGTGCTGCGCCGGTCGTTTCTACAGCGGCACCACCGGCAGACGCTACTTTTGCGTTCGGCCTTCAGCGTTCTGCGTTGCCTACTGTCCCCGCATACACCGGAACCCAATGAAGTAGTGCGGACCGTCCGGTAAGTTTCTGTAGCGATACGCGACGCGACCATCGTCCGCGCCGCTGGCCCAAAGGCCGCCGCGCAGCACGCGATACGTGCCAGTCGCAGGTCCCGTCGGATTACTACTCGGCGAACTCGAATAGTAGGTGTCGTCATACCAGTCCCAACACCATTCGTAAACATTCCCCGCCATGTCATAAAGCCCATACCCGTTTGGCGCGAAATACCCAACCGGGCTGGTGTACGGATAACCGCCCGGCGTGAACAGCGGATTATAACCTTCCGGACCAAGATCGTAGGTAAAATACATTGGGTTACCATAATAATTCGCCTGCGCACGCGAGATGGTCTGCACACTGCTCCACGGGAAGCGCATGCCAACCGCGCCGCCGCGCGCCGCCTTTTCCCATTCTGCCTCGGTCGGCAGGCGATACCCGTTTGCCGACCAGTTGACACAATCATTTGTCAGACCGATCTGACCGATCCGATAGATCTGTGTCTGGACGGCGGCGGTGTAATAGCACGGTGTCAGGCCTTCTTTCTCACTGCGCGCGTTGCACCACTTGACGCAATCGTACCACGTCACGCTGTGCGCCGGGTGATTCGGCGCTTTGGCGTTGCCCGCATTCAACTCGTAGCCGTTGTCGGTGGCCCAGATATACACATCACGCCACTGCTGCGAGGTCACCTCATATTTGTCCATGTAAAACGCGCTGAGGGTCACCGTATGATTCGGCCCGGCATCGACCATTTGATATTCAAACGGCAGGTTGTTCGTGCCCATCTGAAACGGGCCGGCCGGGATCAGCGCCATGCTGTCCGACGCCCACACCCGCGCTTGCATTTTGGAATAATTGTTGGTCGGCAACGTGTCCTGGAGGGCATTCCATAGAATCTGATTACCCGTGCCTGCCGCCACGTTGTTGCCCACCGCTCCGCTG
>JAPLST010000179.1:6357-11014 GCA_026398485.1 bacterium | reverse complement strand
CCACTCACCACTCTCCACTCACCACTCTCCACTCACCGCTATTGCCGCTGCCCGCAGCGCACTTCCAGCATGACCGCCGGCGCACCCGCCGCCACTTTGAACGCGTCGGCAATGCGCCACCCGGCCAGCCACACCAGTTCACCATGATACTCAACCACCGGAATGACATCTTTCAGGTATTGCGGCACACCGGCGGCAATCAGCATCTCCTTGATCTTGTGCGCGTGGCCATGCACCGGGCGATAGCGCTCGCCGGCGCAGCGCGGCCGCACCCGCACGATGGCGTCCGGCGGCAAGGCGCAAAACTGGCGCATGGTCACCGTTTCGCCCAGCGCGACGGCGCGCCAGGCCTCGCCATTGTCGGACATGCTGAGCCCGCGCAGCGGCGCCGGATGCAGCGCCACCGTCATGCCGCAGGCCCACGCGCGCGGCGTGGTCGCCGACAAGTCCATCGGCGACGGCGCCGGCGGCGGCTGGGCAGTCAGATAGACATGCTCGTAGGCACAACCCGCCTTGAGCGGCGCCGGCAGCGTGAAATCTGCCTGGGCCGCGCCGGCCAACGCATTGTGCCGCAAGCGTTCCAGGGTGATAAATGTCAGCGCGGACGGTGCCGGCGCGCAGGCTTCCGCAAGAATGTGCCGCAGCAGCGCGCGTTGTTCCTCCACGTGCCATGCACGAAATTGGGCCAGCGGCACCAGCGTGCCCAGGCACGAGCGCCGGCAATGCTGCGCCCGCAATACCGCCGCGCGCTGCTGCAGAAATTCGTCCGTGGCATGCGCCAGCGCGGCCGTCTGGCAAATTCGCGCAACCCAGGCCGCGCCCGCCCGCGCGGCGATGCGCGGCATGATCTCATGCCGCAGCCAGTTGCGCGTGGGCTGGGTATCATCATTGGAAGCGTCGTGACGGTGTGCCAATTGACATTCTTTGGCGTAGCCAAGCAAAAGATTTTGGCGGAGGTGCAGCAGCGGCCGGACAAACGGCATATGATGAAACACTGTCCGTGGTTGCATGCCGGCCAAGCCATGCATGCCCGCGCCGCGCAGCAAGCGCAGCAGCACGGTTTCAGCCTGGTCATCGGCATGCTGCGCCAGGAAAACGGCCGAGGCGCCGCACGCGCGCGCCGCATCGGCCAGCCAGCGAAAGCGGCACTGGCGCGCCGCATCTTCAAGCGAAAGCCCCTGTGCCTGCGCGCATGCGCGCACATCGCCGCGCCCCGCCGCGAACGGCACATCCAAGGCGGCACACCGTTCGCAACAGAACTGTTCATCGGCATCACTATCCGCGCCACGCAGCAAATGATTAAAATGCAGCGCGTGCAAAGTAAAACCGCCCTCCGCGCGCAAGCCCGCCAAGAGATGCAGCAGCGTGACCGAATCGGCGCCGCCGGACAGGGCGACGGCATAGTGCGCGCCCGCCGCAAGATGCGGGCGCAGCGCCTGCCGCAGCGTCTCTGCAGTGGAACACGATTGCATGCTGTAGTGTAGCACAAACGACAAAAGATGTCGATTGCCGGTGCGCGTTGCGGAAAACATGCGCGTACATCACGGTTGGTGTGCAGAGACCCCCGCGACCGCGCCGCTATAGGCTTCAGGGCTGCTTGGAGCCCCGCCAACGGCGGGATTCAGGGAAAAATGGTTTTGCCGCAAAATCATTATGTGCAAAATGAATTGCGGCAATTCATTTTTATTGAGTGTTGGATATTGGATATTCATCATTGCTTCTGCCAGTCCCCCACGACCTCGCGTCGTGGGTGAATGAGATTGAGTAAACAGGCGCCCCGCTGTTTTTCCCAATCTCTGCGTCCACCGATCCCGCCGTGGCGGTGATCGGTGGGGCGCCAGAGCGAAACTGCGCCGTGCCGCATATGCCAGTTTGTTGCTGCAATGGGAGCGACCTCCGTGCTGGCAGCAATCTTAGGCACCAGCCAGTCCCGCCGACGGCGTGGATCGCAAATCTGCATCTGTTTCTTCACCGACGTACCGTCGCACCGACCACCGACGCACCTTTTCCGCTGCATTCGCCGTACGGAAGCGCTCCCGCACAAGTATACCACCGGATCTGGGACGCCGCCTTGCGTGGCGCGGTCGGTTTTGTTACCATAGCATTGTATGCAGCAGTTTTTCCGCGCCGGCGCATAACAGATTCTACACCAACGGTGAGACCAGCATGCCCGCCCACATTGGCTTTGACAACAAACTCTATCTGCGCGAGCAGACCGCCGCCATTGTCGCGCGCGTCCAAGGTTTCAACAGCAAGCTCTATCTCGAATTTGGTGGCAAACTGCTGTTCGACTACCACGCCTCGCGCGTCCTGCCCGGCTTCGATCCAAACGTCAAGATGCACCTGCTGCAGCAGCTCAACGACAAGGTCGAAGTCATCCTTTGCATCTTTGCCGGCGACATCGAGAAGAAGAAGATGCGCGCCGATTTCGGCATTCCCTACGACATTGACGCGCTCAAGACGATTGACGAATTGCGCGAGTGGGGCGTCAGCGTGCGCGCGGTCGTGATCACCCGCTATGACGGCCAGCCGGCCGCCACCGCCTTCAAGAGCAAGCTCGAACGGCGCGGCATGCGCGTCTACACCCATGGCTTTACCAAGGGCTATCCGACCGACGTGGACATGATCGTCAGTGAACACGGCTATGGCGCAAATCCGTACATCGAAACCGACAAACCGATCGTGGTCATTACCGGACCCGGCCCGGGCAGCGGCAAACTGGCGACCTGCCTCGCGCAACTCTATCACGAGCACCGCCGCGGCGTCAACGCCAATTATGCCAAGTTCGAAACCTTCCCAATCTGGAATCTGCCGCTCACGCACGAAGTGAACGTGGCCTACGAGGCCGCCACCGCCGAACTCAAGGATGTCAACCTGATTGATCATTTTCACCTCGACGCGTACCAGACCGCAACCGTCAATTACAATCGCGACATCGAGGCGTTTCCCCTGTTGAAACGGATCCTGGAGCGCATCACCGGCCAGCCGTCGTTCTACAAATCGCCAACTGACATGGGCATCAACCGCGCCGGCTGCGGCATTGTGGACGACGCCGTATGCCGGCGTGCCGCCGCGCAGGAAATCATCCGCCGCTATTTTATTTACGCCGGTGAATACGCCATGGGCTTGGTCGAGAAGGACACCGTCGAGCGGATCGAATTGCTGCTGGACAATCTGCATTTGAAAGTGGAGGATCGCTGCGTGGTGCGGCCGGCGCACGATGCGGCGCGGGCCGCGCAGGCGGCCGGCAAGGGCAATGACGGCGTCTACTGCGGCGCGGCCATCGCGTTGCACGACGGGCGCATTGTCACCGGCAAGAATTCACCGCTGTTGCACGCCGCCGCCAGCTTGGTGCTCAATGCCATCAAGGTGCTGGCCGGCCTTCCCGACCATCTGCATCTGCTGCCGCCCGATGTCACGCGTTCACTCAATCATTTCAAGAAAAACGTGCTCAAGGGCAAGATGGTCAGCCTGGATGTCGAGGAAACGCTGATCGCGCTCAGCATCAGCGCCACGATGAATCCCGCCGCCGCAACGGCCATCGAAAAACTCAAGGAACTGGCTGAATGCGAAGTGCATTTGACGCACATGCCGACGCCCGGCGACGCTGCCGGCTTGCGCAAATTGGGCGTGCGCTCGACCAGCGACCCGGAATTCCCGTCGAAGTACCTGTACCTCAGCTAAATTCTCGTGCGGCGCGAGAATGTATGGTTGCAGAAGTGCAGAAGTTGCCGGTGGTTCCGTGCGTGGCGCGGCACATCGCGCGGAACGCCGTTCCGCGGCTACATCACGGGATGGGCGCGGAATTGTGTGCGGTGATCGCGGGTCTCTGCCCGTAGCCGCCGCACGGCGTGCGGCGTGCAGCACATCGTGCGGAACCCCGTTAAATTATCATGCACCACGATAATTTATGGTTGCAGAGGTGCAGAAGTTGCCGGCGGCGGGATTCAGGAATTACGAAAATCGAATAGCCAGCAAGGAATGAGGAATGACCAATGATGATCCCGCCGCCGGCGGGACTCCAAGCAGAGTTCTGCGCAGATACTGCGGGCTCCGTGCCGCATTCTGCATCTGCAATGGGAGCGACCTCCGTGCTGGCAGCAATCTTAGGCACCAGCCAGTCCCGCCACCGGCGTGGATCGCGATTCTGCCGCGCTGCATTCGCCGCACGGAGGCGGCTCCCACATTCACGCGGCGTCGGTCATTCCGTTTTTTTGCTGCGCAGCTTTTCGGCCAGGGCCGGGTCGTGCAGCGCCAGTATCTGCAAGGCCAGCCATGCGGCGTTTTTTGCGCCGGGCTTGCCAATCGCCACGGTCGCGACCGGCACGCCGGTCGGCATCTGCACCGTCGCCAGCAAGGCATCCAAACCGCCCAGCGTCCCGGCGTTGATCGGCACACCAATCACCGGCAAAATCGTTTGAGCCGCCAGTGCGCCGGCCAAGTGGGCCGCCAAGCCCGCGCCGGCAATCAGCACTTGCAGCCCGCGCGCCGCCGCATCCCGGGCATACGCCGCAACCTTCGCCGGCGTGCGATGCGCCGACATGACCTGCTGCTCATACGCGATGCCGTACTGGTCGAGCACCGCCGCACATTCTTGCATGACCGGCTCGTCCGATGCGCTGCCATACACTATGCCGATGAGGGGCGTCATTGGGTG
>JAPLST010000179.1:0-6303 GCA_026398485.1 bacterium | reverse complement strand
GGGTGGGTTCAGGGTTCAGGGTTCAGGGTTCAGGAAAGTATGAAGTCGGAACGCAGAACGATGAAGTCAGCGCAGATGCTGCGTGTTTTACTTTTGCGTTCATAGTTCAGCGTTCAGCGTTCAGCGTTCAGCGTTCAGCGTTCAGCGTTCAGCGTTCAGCGTTCAGCGTTTCAGAGGTCATAGCCGGGGAATAACCAATGATGAGGGCGTCACGATGACGTGCTGACGGTGAAGGCGTCCGTGCCGGCTTTCTGTGTGAAAATATCCAGCTGCACGCCATCCTTCGATTCCCAGGCAAAGTTGCCGATGAACACTTCGCTTTGGTCGTTCTTTTCAAGCAGCAGCGTGGTCGAGCTGCGCATCGCCTCGGTCACGCCGTCCATTTCGGGCGTGGCCACGACCAAGGCAATGCCGAGTCGCGAGGCGAAGCGCAGCAACTCGTCACGGCGCGCGGCGTCAATGCCGTAGAACGCCTCGTCAAACAGGAGCGTGCGCACTTTCGAGCCGATCTGGTTGAACAACAGCGCGCCCATCGCCATGATCAACAGGTAGTTCGGCACGGCCTGCTCGCCGCCCGAGCCCAGCCGGCGGATGTCATTGGTCAGCTCGATGCCGGATTCAGCGCCGACGGTTTTGACATGCAGCTGATAATCGAACCAGTGGCGGTAGTCCAGGAATTTCGGCAAGGTGCCATCCGGCTGCAAGCGCAATTGCTCGAGGCGCGACTCGAAGAACGTCTTTAATTGCTGTTGCGATTCCGGATCAATCGCGCCGGCGCGCCGGACAATGCCGTAAACCTGGCGGTATTCCGGCTTGATTTTCTGGGTGAATTTGTACTGGGCGCGGCCAAAGGTCAGGCCTTCCAGCATCAAATTGACCGCGTTCAGGCTTTCGCGCAAGCGGTACAAATCGCGCGTGTATTGGTTCGAGAGGTCGCCCAGAATGGTTTTTTCAAGGAGCTTGCGGCGGCGCTCGCTGACCGCACTTTCGAGTTTCTCGACTTCCGCGACCAGGCGTTCCAGCAAGGTCGCCGCCATTTCGTTGTTCTGGTCGCGCAGCTCGTTGCGCACCTCGTTATAGACGAACGCATATTTGGCCCAGAGCAGCTCGTGGTGCAGCAAGCCGCCGCGGCCCTGATGGGTTTTGTCCTCAAGGCCGACCAGGCTGCCGATTTCGCGATTGATCGCGCGCTCCTGCTCGCGCACCAATTCATTGAGCTGCGCGGGCCGCAAGCCGCGCCCGTCGCAGACCACGTCCACGTAATGATCAAGGTCTTCCTTGTGCTGCGGCGCGACTTTGGCCTGCAACGCGGCGCGCTGCGCGGCGAGCTGCTCCTGCAATTGTCCGCGGCGTCCGTCGAGTTCCTGCACTTGGCGGCGCGCCACGTCGAGCCGCTCGGCATGCCGCGCAATCAGTTCCTGATGCTGGTCGCGCTCGCGTTCGAGTTCGCGCACCTGCTTTTTGAGCGTGTCCATCTGCTTGCTGATGTCGCCGGTCGTCTGCGCGCTTTTGTTGGCGCGCAGGGACTCGATCTGCTGGACCAATTGCTCGCACAATTTGGTGGTGCGGGCGGCCGCGGCCTTGACGCGGGCAATGCGCTCCTTGACATCCAGCGTCTGCTGCGCGGCGCTCTGATGCTGCTGCAGGCGGTGGGCCAGCAGCCACGGCGAGACGCGCTCCTCAATCGCGCCGCGCACGGCGCTGACGGCTTGTTCCGATTCGTGCAAGCCGGCCAGGTGGGCGGTGACATCCTGCACTTGCGTCGCCAGTTCGGCCAGGCGCGCGCGCCGCTCATTCGTTTGCACTTCAACGGCGGCATGCCGGCGCGTGCTTCCCAAAAGGCCGCGTGTCGGCAGCGCCAGCGTGCGATATGCGCGCCCGCTGTAGGCCACGCCATCCAGCGCAAGCCATTGCTCGCCGTGCGCGTTGCCGGCCGCATCGGCCAGCGTGACGGCGCCGACATTCGCCTCAAGAAAGCGGCTGACGCGCGCGTTGCCGCCGGCATCCAGCAGGGCACAGATCGAATTTTTCACCGGGGCCGCCGGCGCCAGCGTCTCGAGCGCCGCCGTGTCCGCGATCGTAATGCAGGGATAGCGCACGCGGGCAATCGCGACCACGGCGTCAAGCTGCTCGGGCGCGACGAAGACGGCGCCGAGAAAGGCCTCGCCCAAGCACGCTTCCAGCACGTCGGCAAAGCCGGCCGGGGCATTGGCGCGCGTGTCAATCAAGCGATACAGCGGCGACCATTCAATGTTCTTCGAGTCGAGTTCGGCGGCAAAATCGGCATAGCCCGGCACCTGCGGCAGGAACTCGACCGCATGGCCGGCGCCGATCGTTTCGGCTTCGAGCGCGGCCATGGCGCGTGCAAACTCGGTTTTGCGCAGCAGCAGCGGCTGTTGCTGCTCGCGCAGCCGCGCGCGCACGGCATCCAGCTCGCGCAGTACTACATTCTGCAGGCGGCGCAGCTCGTTGGTGTTCAGCTCGGCATCCAGTGTAATCGCGCGGCAGCTTTCTTTCAATGCGGCCAGCGCGCCGTCGGCCACCGTCAACATGCTGGCCGGCACACTGGCCGGCCAGGCGATGCGGTCCAAGGCCTTGAGCATTTCCTGGAGCGCCTCGTCAAAGTCATCGCGGGCGCGCTTGGCATCGCGCGCCAGAGTTTTCTCCTTGCTGGTTTCGGCCTCGATCTCGGCCGTGCGCGTGGTCAGTTCCTGCTGGGCGCGGCGGCGTTCAAGCTCGAGCCGCTCCATTTCCTCGAGCAGGCGGGCGGGCTCGCCAATGCGCAGCTCATTGAGCACGGTGCGCGTGCGCTCGACCTGCGGCAGGACGGTATCGAGGCGCGTGCGCGACTCGGCAATGGCTTCCTCATTGCGGTGGATGGCGCGCTGAATCTGGGTTGCCTCGCGATCGACATTTTCAAAGCCGAAGCGGACTTGGATGTATTTGTAGCGTTCAATGGCCTCGCGCGCGCAGGCGACGCGCTCGAGCACCGTCATGGCTTCTTCGAGCAAATCTTTTTCCTGGCGGAGCGCCTTGAGATCCACTTCGATTTTCTCGAGACTCTGCAAGGTCGTCTCAATGTCCTGAAACACCTGATGATCCGGCGCGGGCAGCAGCAGGGCGAACAGCCCTTCAAAATCGCGCGCCTTGACGACCAGCTCTTTGTACGATTTGCTGGCCTTGAGCAAATCGGCAAAGCGCTCGAAATTCTCGCGCCCGCCAAACAGGCGATTGCCGACCTGGGTGCGATAGCGGCCGATGTCGTAGACATGCGCCTTGCCGACCAGCTCGACCAATTCACGCTTGTCGACCGGGCGGTACTGCGTTTCGGCGCCGGCGGCCGAGGCGCGCACGGTCAGCGGAATTTCGGCCAGGGCGTCATCGACGACAAAGCCCCACAGTTCCGGGCGCTGGTCGAGGCCCTGGACAAACGCGCCGACGCCGAGCGTCAGCGTCTGCTGCGTCTTGACATGCTGCAGTTCGAGGACGGCATAGCCGATCGCGCCGCTCTCGCGCCCGATCTTGCCGGACTCGAAATCATGGCGCAGGATCACGCCCGCCAGCGTGCGGCCGGATTCGGCCCGCGCGCCCACCACGGTCGCCGCGTTGTAGGTCAACTGCTGGCCGCCGGTCAGCACCAATTGAATGGCGTCAATGATCGTCGTCTTGCCGGTGCCGTTGTTGCCCATCAGGAACAAGCTGCCCTGCATGGCAATCGTCTCGTCGACGAAGTTGTGAAAATTGATGAGGCGCAGGGTGCGCATCATGTAGCCGCTGAAGTGGTCGAGAGCTTTGTCGTCGGTTGGCATGGGAAAAAGCGCGGAGGTCAGAGTTCGGTTGAAGGGGCGGCGCCGGGCGCATCGTCATCGTCAGTCTCGGGCGGCGTCTCGGTGTACAATTTGATGACTTCCTTGAAAATCAGGATATCCGGCCGGTAGCAGTGGATGCCGGGCAGGAATTCATACATGACATGCTCGCGCATGCCGGCCGGCAACTGTTCATCGCCGGCGGCGTCTTCTTTTTCGACCTGCTCGAGAAAACGGTATTTGATCAATTTGGGAAAAAGCGTGCGGCTGGCTTCGAGGACGACCCGGTCGTGGGGACTGTTCACGCCCAGCTCTTCCTTGAAGCGGTCGAGGCAATACTGCACAAAGTCGGCCAGGAGGAAGCGCACGGCGCTTTCGTCATCATAGCTGACATTCAGATCCCGCAGCATTTTTTCGTAGAACTCGACCAGCAGCAGGAAGACGGTGCATTCGTCGCGGCGGGTGAGGTCAAACATGTCGCGCTGGCTGGGGCGCAGGGCGGCGTTGCATTCATGCGGCTTGATCAGGCGCGCGACGCGCCGGTCGGTGTACAATTCCCAGCCGAAATAGTGGGCAAAGAACTGCTGCACGTCGTCGTGATGGCCGCGCAAATAGTCGAACAAATCCGGGTCATCGGCGCGGTAAAAGAAAGGCGCCTCGGTCAGGATGTTCAGCAGGGCGCGGACATAATGCACGTTGAGCTGTTCGAGCGAGCGGTCAGCACCTTCAACAAAGTGGTCACGAGGTTCCATGGACACGCTTAGGGCGATTCGGGTGAACGTTCAAAGAAATAATCCGGGCTGGTAAAGTCCCATTTTTCGCCGTGGAAGCGGGCTTGGTCAGTCGTACGCGGCGGCGGCGTAATGCGATAGGACAACTGCTCGCGGTTGCGCTTGCGGCCGAGGACGTAGGCCTTGACGGCGTCGAGATAGTGGCGCACGTCGGCCGGCGCGGCGAGGCGGGCTTGGGCGGCGCGGGTGGCGCGCGCCTCGGCCAGGACGGCGGTTTGAATGAAGCGGCCAAGGCGCAGCAGGCGCGCGCGTTCGAGTTCGCGGGTGCGGTCGAGCGAGCCGGTTTTCGGGGCCAGCATGCTGCCGAGGAACGGCGCGCGCGCGACGCGCCGGCGCCAGTACGTCGGGCGCGGCGGCGCGGCGCGGCGCGAGGGCGTGCCGCCGCCCGTGTCATTGCGCTGGTGCGCGCTGCCGACCAGGTCGTTCAGCCAGACAGATACCTGCGCCAGCGCGGCCGTCTCGGGCATGTGCATCACCTCGCGCGTGCGGGTGCGCAAGGCCTGCATGCGAATGTTGCGCCGGCGAATGTCCTCGAGGTATTGGCGAATCTTGCGCACCAGCGCGCGCACATGCTCGTTGACCCGCTGGCACAATTCGGCGAACAGGCCTTCCGGCGCGAAAAACGGGATCAGCTCGCTCAACATTTCCTCGGCCGTGCGCAACTGGTCGGCCCACGGCCCGACCAGCGGATTGGCCAGCAAATGTTCGCGGGTTGCTTGCTGCGCCGTCTCGAGCAGGCGGCGTGCGTCGCCGCCGCCCCAACTGCGCAGGCGCCGATGCACCTCCGGCCCCAGTTTCGCCACGCGCTGCAAATACTGATCAACGTAGCGATCCAGCCAGTCAATGATTTCCGGCAGCGTCTCGTATTGGAACGGGGCCGTGTTGAAGGCCGCAATGCGCACGCCAAACTCGGTGATTTCGGTGGCGATCAGGCGGCACTTGCCGTCAATCTCGACAAAGCAGCGCGCCAGCCGCCGGAGTTGGTCTTCGTCGAGGCTGGCGTGCTTCTCGCGCACGTGCTCGGCGCGTTCCAACTGCTCTTCAATGTCCAGCAGATGATCCTGATCCAGCAAGATGCGCTCGAACTGCCGCGGCGCCCGCAGGCTGACCAGGCTGTCGAGCAGCACGCGCGTGTGCTCCCCCACGCGATACAGGAATTTCTGCAGGCGCCGGTCCGAAATGCGCTGCAGGCGGTACGGCTCGAGCCGGCGCTCGAGATTGCCCCAGGTGACCATCTGATCCATGTCGGTGCGAAACGTGGCCAGGGTGTAATCCGCGCTGGTCTGCTCCTCGACCGCCGGCTGAACCGCGTCATAAATATCATTGTGGTACTTCTCGATCTCGTGCGCCTTGCGCCGCAGGTAGAGAAAGTACAAAATCGTGGCATAGACGGCGCGCCGGTCGGAGCCCAGCCAGGCATACTGCTCGGCCGGCACAATGCCGATAAACGGGGCTTGCGGCGCGATATCGCGAAACAGTTCAAGCTGCGGCGCGCGCGCATTCGGCATCGTCATGTGGTTGTCATGTAGCTCGTTCATATCCTTAGGAACCAAACCAAAACCAGTACTTCAAAACGCAAGATAGTGTAGCAAAAGAGGCGCGAAAACGCAACATGCGGGACGAAATTCTGAAATTCCGATATAAGAACTGGCGCCGACGATGTAGAGCGCGCAGACAGGTAGGGCGGTCAGGCCCTTGACCGCCGC
>JAPLST010000019.1 GCA_026398485.1 bacterium | reverse complement strand
TTCACAGCTGGTGCTTTTTAGGCCTTAAAAGCCCGTTTTGCACAGTAAAATCGGCCATGTAAGCTGGCTAATTGGCCATAGGCACTGCCGGCACACCTTTTTTGTTATACTACAAGCATGCCACGCGCGTATCGTTATTATAGCCCCGGTTGCATCTGGCACATCACACACCGCTGCCATCAGCGCGCGTTTCTGCTCAAGTTCAACATCGAGCGGCAGCGCTGGGTGCATTGGCTCGGCGAAGCGCGCCGCCGTTACGGCCTGTGCATTCTGAATTACTGTGTCACAAGTAATCATGTGCATCTGTTGGTACGCGATCAAGGTGAAGGCGAGATTGCGCGCAGCATGCAGTTGATCCAGGGTCGCGTCGCGCAAGAATACAACCAGCGCAAGCGGCGCACCGGCGTGTTTTGGCATGACCGGTATCATGCCACGGCAGTGGACACCGGCATGCATGTGTTGCGCTGCTGCAGCTACATAGATTTGAACATGGTGCGCGCCGGGGTGGTGCAAGAGCCTGGGCAGTGGCGCTGGTGTGGCTATGAAGAAATCATTGCGGGACGCACACGGGGCCGGCTGATTGACCGGGCGGCCTTGGCCGAAACACTTTTGCTGGACGAGGCCGCAGGTTTGGCGCGGGTCTACCAGGAACGGCTGGCGTATCTGCTGGACCAGCAGCAGACCGCACGCGAAGCGCAGTGGACCGAAGCCGTCGCCGTGGGCGACCCCGAGTTCGTCGAGAAGGTGCAGCACATGCTCCAGAGTGTGCGCGCAACATGGCAGCTACTAGCCAGCGGCGAGCAAGACGGAACGGTGTGCTTGAAAGACGCCGCACCAGCGTATCCCGATGATTTCACTGTGCAAAATGGCGTTTTAACGGTCAATTTCAACCATTTTCAAGACGCAACATGTTGAATTGCTCAGGTCCGACCCGAATGACAACCTAACTTGACAATTCAAGCTAAAAAAATGTGGGAAGCGATGAAAAAGCAGGCCAAGACTCTTTGCGACTCGACATCAGAATGCTGTGATGATGTTCTGCTTACGGTGCGTGCTGCCAGTGATGACGGCTGGCCCCTAAGTGGATGGAATCCAAAACAGACAGTCATTCACTGCAACAAATAGTATCGAACAAGACATCACAGGGAGATATAAATATGTCGAAAATAGTTTGCGTAATAAGCTGGTGGCTCTTTACATCACTTGTTTTAACAACAGGTGCGCAGCAATACGAATGCGATGTTACCATCTATGCTAATACGAAACCGTTTAGTAACATTAGCGCGCGCATTATGAACTCAACATCGTCGCAAGAGCTTTTTCAACAACTCGGCCGCGTGATAGAGTATCAGCCCATTGGAGCCGAACCCAGCCTTTTTCTGGTAGGCTTTCGTGCGCCAGGGTATTTGCACTATCCTGCCGATATGGCGTATCGCCGTCTATTGCAACTTTCTCTTTCTTTTGACGAACTTTATGCCGCCTTTACAAATAGTATAACATGCGACAATAGGCTCAGAGTGCTGTTGACAGCCAGACTTTGCGCCACAGCTTATCCTCGGCAGTTTACGAGCCGCATTCGTGATAGATTTCTTAAGGAAAAGGACGCGGAGATTAAGGCAATCATGTTGGATGCCGCGATAGAAGCATATTGCTGTCTTATGTCATTGATGCCTTCCGCCAAAGGAAAAGGAGTATACGAAGGATGCTCCGATGAACTGTTCTCCTGCGGACGGGACTTGTTGAGTGACCGCCAAGTCAAAACGGCGATGGCAGATTGCCTGCCGTATCTTCCCGAAAAAAGAGACTTGATGATGGCGTATTATGCAGGAGAAAGAACCAACCCAAGAGCGCCACGCGACATTAATGAGCTTTGCAGCAACATTTGTGTGGTAATCACTATGAGTCATTCGTTTTACACAAACTCTCTTCACAACTTGGAGGCCCTAAAGCAGGATGGTCAATAATTTATCTACTTCCTCATAAGTATCATGCTGCGAACATAATGTCGGCCATCATTCGCAATCAACAGAAAATGTCGTTTGCCTACGACAAGACCTACCAGTTCACTTCTGAGATTGGGCGTTATGCCACAAACTTCGTGCCCTTCGTGTCCTTCGTGGTGAGCAATCAGCGGGGGAATGGGGTCAGGCGTGCAATGTACACTA
>JAPLST010000232.1:4741-9998 GCA_026398485.1 bacterium | reverse complement strand
AGTTGATCACCAGCAGGCCGATCCACGGAATGCAGATCATGACAAACAAGGCCACCACCACCGCCAGAATCGTCTCGACCAGCCAGACCGGCACGCCGCGGCTGATTGCCAGCGCGGTGCTGACCGACGTCAGGAAAATGCGGTTGAACAGCGCCAGGATCACCGCGGTCACGACCACGCTCAGCAGCGCCAGCAAGCGGAGTTCGGCCGTCGTGACGGTCAAAATATCACCGACGAGAAAATTGGTATAGCGCTGAAAGCCGCCTTGGCGCGATAAAATGACGACACCCAGCGCCACGCTGCACGCCATGGCCAGGCCGATGATCGTGTCGAGGGACGCCGCGGCATAGCGCCGGCAGACGCTGATGCTGAGCGCGAACAAGACCGCAAAGAGCAGCATCGCCGGACGCGGCTCGGCCAGCCCGAGCAGCACGCCGCAGGCAATGCCCGTCAAGGCGGAATGCCCGACGGCGTCGGAGAAATATGCCATCTGCTTGTTGATCACGATGCAGCCCAGCAGCGCGCAGACCGGCGTCATCAGCACAACCGCCAGCAAAGCCTGGCGCATGAACGCGTACTGGGCCCATTCGCCGGGCAATTGCTGCACGAGGGTGTGCCAGAGATTCATCATGCGGCCGATGGCGCGGGTGGCAATCCCAAGGCGGTGCGCACGGCCGGCTCGGTCAATACATCGGGCGGAGGCCCTTGTGCGACGATGCGTTGTTGCAGGCAGATGAAGCGATCTGACACGGCGGCGGCGGCGGCCAGGTCGTGCGAGACCATGATCACCGACAAGTCAAACTGTTCGCGCAAGCGCGAGACGGTGCGATAGAAAGCTTGGACGCCGGCATGATCCATGGCTGCCAGCGGCTCGTCCAGCAGCACGATATCCGGCACGGGCGTCAACGCCAATGCCAGCAAGACCCGCTGCAATTGTCCGCCGGACAATGCGCCGACGCGGGCGGTGAGCAATGCCTGGGCGTCCACTTGCGCCAACGACGCCGCGGCTTGGGCGCGCACGCCGGCGCGCCGTGCCAGACAGACGGGCCAGGCCGACACCGCCGCGCAAAACAAATCCAGGACGGTCACCGGCGCGGTTTTATCGACGGCGACCTGTTGCGGCACATAGCCGACGCGCGGTTTTATGGCGGTTGCGGCATCATGCACGGCTTCGAAGCGAAACGTGCCCTGATAGGGGATTTCGCCCACCAGCGCGCGCAAGAGCGTGGTCTTGCCCGCGCCATTCGGGCCGATGAGCGTGACCATCTCGCCGCAATGCACATGCAGATCGACATGCTGCACCGCCCAGTAGGCGCCGAAGCGCACGCTCAAATCATGGACTTGCACACAGCAGACACCGCCCGCGCGATGCGCCTGGCTCTTGGCCTGGTGCGCCACGGGAAGTGCTTCGCCGGCGCAGGTGGCCATGGTGTCAGTGGGCGTGGCTGTTTTCAGGCGGCAAGGTCACGGCCGGCGCCACCACATAGATATAGCGCAGTGGTTCCGGGCCGATGCTGGCGAGGTCATGTTCACATTGCGGCACCGGCGCGCACGGTGATCGATGTTTTTTCCCGAAAGCAGGCTTCGCCGGTGCCGGCCAGCACGATGATCAATTCTTCGCGCGCGCCGGTGGTGTGCCAGCCGACGGTCTCATCCGCCCGCAGCGTGACACAGCCACTGCGCATGGCCACGCTCTGCGGTGGCCCGCTCAGCAGTTCGAGATAGTCGCCATTGCGGGGCGTCGCATTGATCAGGCGCGGTTCGCGCATGCTACTCTTGGCCGATGCGCTTGACGCTCTTGGCACACGGCCCTTTCGGCCCTTCGCCCAGCTCGTATTCGACCGCATAGCCCGTGTCGAGTGGTTCGGCAACTTCCGTGTGATGCACGAACACATCCGTGCCGTCTTCTTGTTCAATGAAACCGAATCCTTTGGTCTTGCTGTACCACTTTACTTTGCCACGTGCCATGGATACTCCTAAGTGTTGTGAACAAACAGGTCTGTCACGCCGCTGCCGGGCCCCGTGCCCGACTTACAAATACGGCGTAAACAAGCGGGCCAGATTATCGCGCAGTCGCACGGAGAACGGCCGGCCGTCCGCATCCTGCAGCGTCAGCGGCCGCGCCGTCGCGCGTTTCGCCGCCACGATTTCCCGCAACTGCGCTGCCAGGGTCTGGCTGTAACATTCTATATTATACTCAAAATTGAGGCGCAAGCTGCGCGGATCCCAATTCGCCGAGCCAATGAAGCACCATTCGTCGTCAACCAGCACCAGCTTCGAGTGGTCGAACGGCGGCGGCGTCAGCCAGACATTGCAACCCCATTCGAGCACCTGCCACAACTGCGCCGTCATCGCCCAGCCGACCGTGCGCAGGTTGCTCTGCGACGGCAAAATGATTTCAACGTTGACGCCGCGCAAGGCGCAGGTGCTGAGCGCGCTGATCAAAGCCATGGTCGGCAGAAAGTAGGGCGTGACGATCTGCACCGAGCGCTGGGCGCAGGCCAGGGCGCCATGCAGGACGCGCACCAGCTTGTCAAAATCCTCATCCGGCCCGTCCGCGATGCCGCGCGCCATCATCGCGCCGGCCGGCGCCAGCGCGGGATACCACGCCTCGCCCTGCAGCGCTTCACCCGCCGCAAACAGCCAGTCTTCCGCAAAGCCCTCCTGCATCTGGGCCACGACCGGCCCGCGCACGCGGAAATGCAGGTCTTGCACCACGTCCTTGGTGGCCTGCTGCACCAGATTGCCGAAGCTGATGTTCATCCCGCCGGTATAGCCATCCGTCCCGTCGACAATCAACATTTTGCGATGATTGCGCAGATTCATATACTGGGTGGACACCGGCGCACTACTCGGCATGAAGACGTGGGCGGGAATGCCGGCCGCGCGCAAGCTGCGCATGATGCTGGGCCACGAATAGCGCGCGCCGACGGCGTCGACCAGCACGCGCACCGTCACGCCGCGCGTGACCGCCTGGGCCAGCGCGTCGACAAACATGCGCCCGGCCGCATCACTGTTGAAAATGTACGTGGCCAGTGCCAGTGATCGCCGGGCGCTCGCGATCGCCGCCAGCATCGCCGGATAGGCCGTGTCGCCATTGATCAGCGGCTCGAGCAGGTTGCCCTCCAGCAGCGGGCGGCGGGTGACGCGCGCCACCAGCGTGTTCAAACTCATCAGATGTTCCGCGCCGGCCGGCAGCACGGCGCGCAGCCCGTCCTGGGTGCAGACCTGCGCTTTCACGAGGCGCTCGCCCAAGTAGCGGCTGCGCGTGCGCACGGCCTTGCGTTGAATCCGGTTGATCCCCAGAAAATAATAGAGCAAGGTGCCCACGATCGGGAAGACAATAATGATGCCGACCCAGCCGACGGCCGCGCGCGGATCGCGCTTGTACATGACCGCGTGACTGGCGGCGCAGACGGCGCAGGCCACGACCGTCGCGGTCAGCAGATACGGCCAGATGGCCAGGACACTTGTCGCCATGGCGGTCAATAGTTGCATGGGTGGTCAGTCAAGGTCAAGGTCGCACACCAGCGGCATGTGATCCGAGAGGCGCACGGACGGGATGAAGAAATCGCGCACGCGCAGTTCCGGGCTGTGCAGTATGAAATCCAACTGGCGGTGCGGCTTGCGGCTCGGATGCGATGGGGTGTTGCGCACGTTGGCGCTGACCAGCCCGGTCGCCGCCAGAAACAATTTCAGCTCGTGCGCGCCCCACAGCAGGTTGAAGTCGCCGCCCACCAGCACGGGTTTGTCGGCGCTTTGAATCAACTCGTGCAAGTCGCGCAATTGATAATGGCGATGGCGAAAGACAATCGAGAGATGCACCAGGAAAATCACGCACTGTTCGAGTTCGAGCTCGATCACCAGGCGTTTGAGGCCATGCTCGAAATAATGGAATTTCTGGTTCTTGATTTCATGGCGCGTCAAAAACGCGTTGCCTTGCTTGCTGAACAAGGGCAGGTGCTGCAGCAGGCCGTGCGGCTTATACTTCGACTGGTACAGCAGGTAATGGCCCAAGGCATCGGCGATGACTTCCGCCTGATTGCGTTTCTCGCTGCGATAGGTGCCGCTGTCCACCTCGAGCAGGCCGACCACATCGGGCTCGATTTCCTTGATGAAGGCGGCGATGCGCCCAAGATTGTTGCCGGTCGGCCGCAGATAGCCGATAAACGGCAACGGCAGGTGAAAGCACCGGCTCGAGCCGGCGGCATAGCGGATGTTATACAGCAGAAATCGCATAAGTCGTTGTTTACTGTCAAGGATTGTAGCGCATCCCGCCCAACCTGTCAAGCGCAGCAATGAAAATTCCGCTTTTGGCGTTTGAATTGGAATGCAATCAAGTAAGCGCACTCACATGCAATAACGGCTGACAATTAAGTCGGTTTCTGCATATGCTGTCGCCGCCGCGCATCGCCCGCTGCGCTGCTGCCATGCGTGGGGCGTTGCTTCTGTGCTGGGGGAGGGGCGCCGGCCCGGCGGCCGTGCTGTCGCTGCCAAACCGCACAAATCCCGCCACAGATTGTCGCGGATCAGCGCAGATGACCAAGCCAAATGATGCTGCAAGCCACAAACTGAAAGTGGATTGTGGCGACGGCAGTGGCCACGACGGTGCGTGCCCTCCCTGCCATGCGCTTAATCGCGCAACTGGCGCCACTGCTCGGCAGTCACAACATTGGTCGCCAACTGCCCGTTGACTGCCGGGATGAAGTCCAGCATACTATTGTCAAACAAGACACGCGCGCCGTCGTCGAACAGGGGCTGCTCTGCTTTGTCCAACCGACCATCACTGACGCCGCGGTCCGCCATCAGCGGCGGATTACTCGGATCATCAGGCATCGCCGTCGAGTTGTACGAATAGCCGATGTGGCAATGGTCGAATTCGTCGGTTGTTGGGTCATGCGTGAAGGGGACTAGCGCGATGAGCTGTGGTTGAAGCAGTTTGAGTTGCTCGCGTTTCATGACGCCGGATGTCCAAAGCGGGTACAAGTCGCGCACGCCGCCGCTTTGCGTATTGCCGGTTGTGTTCGACTGCAGCGTGGGATAGCTGCCAAACTGCTGTCTGTAGATGCTCAGTAACAAGTAGAGCTGCTTCAGATTGTTTTTCTTGTGACCGACATCCATGCGCATGGTCGCAGACGTAATGAACATAATGAACATCATGAAACTGATCAAAATTGTGTTCAACAGCACGGCAGCAACGCCGACTTTCATGGGCAAGCCACGATTGTATTTCTGTGCAACATCGAGCGCAGCTAAG
>JAPLST010000232.1:0-4714 GCA_026398485.1 bacterium | reverse complement strand
GTGCAATAGCAAGGCCAGTTAAAATCAATGCCACAACATCCATGCAGCCGCTCCAACGATTCCAATACGTCATTCGTACGTCATTCATGGCGTCATTCGCGTGCCGTCATTCGGGTCGGACTGGAGCATGTGCTGCACCCGCTCGCGCTGATGGCAGCGGTGCGTGATGTGCCAGATGCAACCGGGGCTATAGTAACGATACGCGCGTGGCATGCTTGTAGTATAACAAAAAAAGTGTGCCGGCAGTGCCTATGGCCAATTAGCCAGCTTATATGGCCGATTTTACTGTGCAAAACGGGCTTTTAAGGCCTGAAAAGCACCTGCTGTGAAGATCAACTCATTCCGCAGCAAAGATTTGTTGTGGTCCGACCCGAATGGACCACCGAATGGACCACCGAATGGACCCGCCCCCCGGTTGACACCCGCCCGGATTCATGCTATGCTCATCGCATGAGCACAAAACATTGCAGTAATGAAGAGGGGATTGCGGTTGCGCTGGCGGCGCTGGCAGCGAGCATGCACGACGCGTCATTGGTGAAACTGTCGTTCGGCGCCTATGGCGGCGCGGATCCGACCTTGCAGAATGTGTACGCGCGGATCGTGACGATAAAAGGTGCGCAACACCTGTCGTTCACTTATCGCCACGCCACCAAGGACATCGTCAAGAATGTGCCGCTTGAACAGGGCGGCGACGCGGTGCGCACGCTGCTGTCCGACGGGTTTCGCGCCCTGCATATCTTTACCACCGGCTTCGACCTGGCTGTGCGCCTGGGCGCAAAAGGCATTGCGCGGGTCAGCCGCAGCAAACCGACGTTCACCGCCGCGCCCGCGCCGGTGCATGATCACGCGAAACCACGGCTGATCCCGCCGACGGCGCCATGGTTGCGCGACCTGGGCGTGACCGACGACCAGGGTCGCGTCAAGGAACGCATGGCCGACAAGTTCCGCCAAATCGAGCGCTTCATTGAAATCCTCACGCCGCTGTTCGACGCGCCGGCGCTGCGCGGGCGCCGCGAGCTGCGCGTGCTGGACATGGGCTGCGGCAAGGGCTATTTGACCTTTGCCGTCTATGACTATTTGCGCGGCAAGGGCGTCACGCCGCAGGTCCGCGGCATCGAGGCGCGCGCGGAATTGGCGGATGCCGGCAATGCGATTGCGCAGCGGCACGCCTGCGCCGGCTTGTCGTTTGCACAAGGCCAAATCAATGATTGTGACGCGACCGGCGTGGATGTGGTCATCGCCCTGCACGCCTGCGACACGGCGACCGACGACGCGCTGGCAAAGGCGATCCGGGCCGGCGTACCGCTGATCATTTGCGCGCCGTGCTGTCACAAGCAGCTTCGACCGCAACTCACGCCGCCGGCATTGCTGCGCGGTATTTTGCGCCACGGCATTTTGTGCGAGCGCGAGGCCGAACTGATCACCGACGGGTTGCGCGCATTGCTGCTCGAGGCCCATGGTTACGCGGCGAAAGTGTTTGAGTTCATCGCCAGCGAGCACACCCAGAAGAATCTGATGCTGGTCGGCGAGAAGCGTGCGGACACCGCGCCGCGCGCGGACGTGCTGCGGCAGATTGCGGACATCAAAGAGTTTTTTGGCATCCGCACGCAGCGGCTCGAGGAATTGCTCAACAGCATGCGCGGCGATGGACATCTCCTTCGGTTAAAATGAATTGCCGCAATTCATTTTGCACAAAATGGTTTTGCATAACCATTTTTCCCTGACCCCCTCACCAACTAATTATGCCGAAGAAAAGAAAATGATATACTAGCGTCAATGAAGCACTTGCTGCACATGCCTTGCGGTTTTTCATGCAATTATTCCGGCTGAAATATGCAGTGGCGACGGGCTTGGTTACCGGCCTGTGGGCAATTGTAATGGGTGCCGCGGTTGCGTGGTTTCCTGCGGCTGATGTGGCGCATGTGCGCGAAGACGGGGTCGTGACACCGCTGCCCGCGCGGCGGGCGCCGTCGGTCGTCACGCCGGCGTACTTGCCGCCGGACGGGCCGACCAATCCGATGGGCGTTGCGCGCGGGGTTGTGCCCGGCCGCGTGGCGTGGGTCTACGATCAACGCGCGACGGCGTGGGACGGCAGTGCCACACAATTCTGGGGCGATGCGTCGGTGACCGACCTGGCGACGGTGCGCGCCATGCTGTCGCAGGCACTGCGCCGGCTGACCGGCGCGACGAATGACGCCGCCGCGTGGGATGCGCTCTTTCGCCAGTATAACGGCACGAATAATCATGGCTGCCGGCCGGGCGAAAAAGTCGTCATCAAGGCCAATCTGGTCAATCACGCTGATTACCCGGGCAAGAGCAACCGGGCGATGGTCACGCCGCAGGCGATCTATGCGCTGCTCGACCAGCTGGTCAACCAAGCCGGCGTGCCGCAGACCAATATCACGGTATACGAGTCGTTGCTGCGCATCGGCGACCAAGTCTGGAATGTATGCCACCCGGCGTTTCCCAACGTGCAGTATGCCGATGGGTATGGTTTGTACGGGCGCGCGCTGTGCGTCAAGGACAGCAACTTCCTGATCCGCACCTCCAATGGCGCGGTGGTGCAATATCCGCCGACGTGCGTGACAGCGGCCCGTTACATGATCAATCTGGCGGCATTAAAGAGCCACGAGCCGGCGCACCCCGCGTGGTCGGATGCATTTTTTGTTTCCTTGTGCGCAAAAAATCATTTTGGCTCGTTGTGTGGCAGCGCCTCTTCGTTTCATCCGTATATTGAGGCGACCAATGCCTACGCCACCTATCACATTTTGCCCGATTTGATGGAGCACCGGCAGTTGGGCGGCAAGACGATGCTGTTCGTGCTGGATGGTTTATACGGCGGCTTGGGCGCGTGGAATGCGCTGCCGGAGCGCTGGCAGATGGCGCCGTTTGACAACGACTGGCCGTCGTCGTTGCTGCTCTCGGCAGATGGCGTGGCCATTGACTCGGTCGGCACGGATTTCTTGCAGTATGAGCGCGAACTGCGCAATGACCCCCTGCGCGGCAGTGTTGACAGCTATCTGCATGAAGCCGCGCAGATCACCAATCCGCCGTCCGGCATCGTCTATGATCCCGACACCAACGGCCCGCCTGCGCGCAGCCTGGGCGTGCATGAACATTGGACCAATCCGCACGACAAAGCCTATTCACGCAATCTTGATTCCAACCTTGTCAACGGCATTGAACTGATCCCCATCTGGCTGCCGGCCGAGCCACTGGTCGAGTATCTGACCTGGTCATTGAGCGAACACGGCAACAGCAATGGCGTGTTCGAGCCGGGCGAATCGCTCGCGCTACAGGTCGTGCTGCGCAACAGCAGTCCGGTGGGCGACCTTAGCAACGCGCTGCTGACGCTCAGCGCGCCCGCGGGCTTGGTAATCAGCAATCCGGCGTGGGCAGTCGGGGCGGCCGTTCAGCATTGCGATTGCATCCAATTGCGCGGCCGGCACGCATCTGCTCGCCGGCGTGGTTGCCGGCGACGGCATGGTGTTCAGTGGCGCGTGCGCAGTGACGGTCGCGTATCTGCCGTATCCGCGTGTGGCATCCACCAACGTGGTGCTGACGCTGGCCGACACGCCGGTGACCGGCGCCGCGCTGGTGTTGAGCAACAGTGGTGCTGGCGCGCTGACCTTCGACGTGCTGGTCAATCACGGCGGCACGACCAATTATACCTGGCGTGACAGTGACATGCCCGATGGCCCGGCCTTCGCCTGGATTGACATTTCCACGAACGGGGTGGCGCTGCCCATGGGCGATGATGCCGTTTCGAACAACCTCCCCCTTGGCTTTGCCTTTCCCTACTACCAGCGCTACTACACGTCGTGCTGGGTCAGCTCAAATGGGCGCATCGGATTCTGCATGCCGGGTAGCAGTGCCTATAGCAATACAGGCCTGCCGGCCGACACCGGCGGACCATGCGTGGCACCCTTCTGGGATGACTTGGATCCGCGCGCGACCGGCGCGGCCATCAAGTACCGCGCCGATGGTGCGCGCTGGGTGGTCTCATGGCTGAACGTGCCGCGCATCAGCGCCACACCACCGCTGACCTTTCAAGCGGTGCTCACGCCGGATGGCTGTATCACTTTCCAGTACTTGACCATGACCGGTGACTTGACCAGCGCAACGGTCGGCATGCAGGCCTCGAATGCGCCCGCGCCAGCCGTGCAAGTGGCCTGCAACCAAGCGTATGCGCATGCCGCGCTGGCGTTGCGTTTGGCGCCGGCGGCCGCGGACTGGCTGGCCGTGACACCCGCACACGGGGTCGTCAGCGCGCACAACGCGACATCGCTGTGGATCAGCGCGGACGGCTCCTTATTGACCGCCGGCGTCTATCGCAGCGTTGCGCGCATTGTCCACAACGGCACCGATCCGCCGCTGGATATTACCGTCGAATTGATCGTGCCGGAGCCGTTCTTGGCCGGGGCATGCGTCCTGATCTTGCTTGCCAATAGAAGGCGCGCGGGCAGACACGCCCGTGCGCCTGGTTATCACCCAACATCACCCTAAGGAGCAGTATGAGCATCAGCATCAAAAAATCCCATGATTTACTGGTGAGCGGGCCGGATCGGGTCGGCTTGCTGGCCGACGTGGCCGGCCGCTGCAAGGAAGCCGGCATTGACATTCTGGGCATCAGCGCGTACCGGCGCGACAACAACGCGTATCTGGTGCTGCACACCAGCGACCCGGCCAACACCGCCCGTATCTGCGCCGACAT
>JAPLST010000323.1:13347-26256 GCA_026398485.1 bacterium | reverse complement strand
GAAGCTGGCCCTGCGCAAGACCCTGTTCAAGTACAGACTGCATCAGGATGCGGAATTGTTTGACCGGGCGTACGGCTACATCCGGGAGTATTACTGAGGCTCATCAATAACCCAACATTACTGCGTTTCACGCTCCAGCCTTCATGAACACCAATTCACATAAGCTAGACGAAATATACCGCATTGTTGGCGAAGAAGTTTCCCGAAAAGAATATCAGCCGGGAGCGATGGCAAGAGCAGTTGAGGAGGCCCAAGGTAACAGGGACTTGGTTCAGCCCTTGTACATCAAGTTCCGACGTGAAGAGCTTGTTCGCCAGATGGCTGAGGAGCGGCGCGCACAGGCGAAAGACCTGTGCAGGAAGTACGCAGCAGGACAAACGTCGGTTTTGGCCTGTCCCAAATGTGGCTACATTGGAAAACCACAACTGACGAACCGCGGCAGCGCCATTCTCCTGGTTCTGTTATTCTGTGCATTCGTATTGCCTGGCGCGATCTACGCATTAGTCTACGACGGCAGAAAGGCTGTTTGCGCCAATTGTGGCCACACGTTGATCAACAAAGTGTGACGCTCCAATTGTCATTTCTTGCCGTCGGCAATCATCATCTCACCACACTTGTACTCGGCAACGTTAGTAGAAATGTTCGATGAAGCTTGATTATTACAAGATCCTTGAAGTCGAGCCGACGAGCAGCGCGGATGAAATCCGCCGCGCCTATCGCCGCCTTGCATGGCGTTATCTAGACCCTAATCACCAGAGCGAAGCCAGCTCTTCGGGTAGCGAATATTATCACTGGGGTTGCTTCACGTCTTATCAAAGGAGTACATATGCTCGCCGGTATACCAATCATGCGTCAAATATCTAGATCGGTTACGCTCCTCATCAAAGTCACAGTGCGATGTGAGCACTGCTCATCTCACTATTCCTACAGATACACTCACACAGTCGAAGGCCAAGGCACAGATTTCTTGTTCATTATGGAAGCTTACGCGCGCCAGACAGCTCTTCAGCAACTTACTGATAAGTTAGAGAATGATATTGAGAATTTCACCACAGATCCACACTCTTTAGCAGGTTGCAAGTGTCCTCACTGTGGAAAACGTCAATCATGGATGCGTTGGAAGCCTTTTGGCAATTGGGGATTGGATGTTTCAAAGGATGCTTTACTCTTGCCGTTCGAAAACTCTCCCACCGTTGAAATTTCTTTTGCACCCAAGAATTGAAGCCCGCCTTGCTTCGTATCCATATGGATGCAGCTATTATACCACTCCAGCCGCCGGCGGTCAAATCAATTGAGACATTTGGAGTAGTGCAGCACCGCGCCTTTGCGCCTTTGCGCTTCGCTGACGGTGCAAACGGAAAATTTAAAAAGGAGAAGACATCGTAATGATGCCTTCCCCATGACTGTCAATACTCGCTTGGCAGCAAGACCGTGGTGGCACTGTGGTCAGCCTCGGTGATCACCCATATCTTTGTTCCGTTCCGGGCCATCCGTCGTCGGCCCTTGCATTTTCCGGAAGAATTTGTCACACTAGTTGCAGCGTAGGTAAAACAGCACTGCGGTTGGGAAACCGGTTGCGGTGCAAGCAATGGAACGGTAATGCCTTCAGCATTTGTGATTGAACGCAGATCAGCCTGGCTGGTTCGCCGCATGTTTGATACGATAGATCCGGTGTCGAAGTCCGGTACTGCGTACAATGTAGAATAACAAGTTCGGATAAAAGATAATGCGCAATATCATTCCCGCTATACCCAAAGCGTTCCAGTCCGTAGTGGGTGATCCGGCTAAGATTACCACCTCGACGGCGATTCCAATAGGCACTTTTAGGGAGCTTGTAGAGGTGACAGCAACGTTTGCCTTTCACAACAAGGACTACATGCTTTTCTACAGAGGACAGGCGAACGATTATCACAACAAGGGAGGGGGATCCACGTTCTATCCCACCATTTACCGCGGCGACTATTTGCCTCACCGTGAACTTCGCAATCGGTTTGACATCCTAGAAGGGGCATCAAAGGCCTTGGTAGACCTTTTCGAAACAAAAAAAATCGAAGGTTTTAGAGATCTAAAGCGCAGAAAACTTATCCAGTGGAGCGTTGTTCAGCACTATGAGGTATGCGAGACGCCACTCCTCGATTTTACTCATTCATTACGTGTTGCGTGCTCTTTCGCTCACATGAAAAACAAGAGCGATAAGGCCTACGTCTTCATGTTCGGATTTCCCTATCTCACGAATAGGATTTCTCTGAATTCCGAGCATGATCTTGTCAATGTTCGGCTTCTGAGTATCTGTCCTCCCACAGCTTTGCGGCCCCAATTTCAGGAAGGATACCTAGCGGGCACAGACGAGGTCACAGATGTCTTTGAGAGCAAGACCGAATTGGATTTCAACAACAGACTGATCGCCAAGTTTGAAATACCTACAAACAAATTGTTTTGGGGACGGATTTTTCATCAGATTCCCGAAGACTCTCTATATCCCAAGAGCGATCCAATCAAGACGCTCTGCGACCAGATCCGAGATCAAGCCTCCATGAAACTCAAATCGGGGGATCTCGGAGATTTCCTCAAAACATGGGCCGAGATCGAAGAGTTGGTCACAACACACAAACGGGCTGATCAGGGGCGCTACCTAAGCTTTAGGCAATCCCTTAGTAATCTTGTGCGCGAATGCATTATCGACAAGAATCTCTACTACCAACTTGATCAATTGCGAAGCTTTCGGAACCTCGTCATTCATGAGGCTCACAAAGTCAAACCCGGGTTGATCGAAAACTATCTTGGATTGGCCAAAGCCGCGCTCAGAACACTACGACAGACTCTCAAATCCGAACAAGGCGGAGCAGGCAACTGCCTGTCCTCAAACGTACTGTCGTAGCCCAAACGACTCCAATGCTCACAGATATGCGCTTTATTCAGTGCCTTGCACCACTGCAAAGGTTGAGGCGGGCCACGTTCGTCGAGCAACATGACCCGCCCTTCTTACCGCCTAAATTGCGCTGTGCGCTAACTCATGCTCATGCCACCTACGGCCTTCGGCCTCATACCGTCCAAGATCGCACATGACGTAGTTTCGGCAATCGGGACATAGCCAGTACATTTCCCCGGTATCCAAGGTGATTTCCCGCAGCAGTCGCGGATCATTGGTTATCCCACCGCAGAATTCGCACTCGTACTCATTGCCGCCACTTGCATCCCGATACAGCAGGTCATCGTCATAATCCCAGGTGCGCTGACGACCTTCGTGCTTTTCGTTGGTTGACAAGTACGGTACATAGTCCCACAATGCACGATGGGCTTTGGGATCACGTTCGACCGGCAACGATTCCCAGTCCACCTCATACAGTCGTGGGATCAATGAGCCTATCAACTAGGCGGCATTCAGTGCCTCCTTTGCGGTGTGATTGGCGTAGTACCCGACGGAAATGTTGGTGACTTCCGGGATCGTGTCGGTATAACTCAGCACGTCGGTATAGACACCGGTGGGATCCGGAAAGAATCCCATGCCAAGCTGACCGCACAGGGCGTGTGCGAATGTGTCACTGCAGGTAACCTCCCAGCCCATTTTTGTGATGACCGAGTTTATGCCGCGGCGGTCAAATTCCACCGCCCTCTTGAACTGGTCCAGGTTGTACAGTTCGGCGATGTAGTTGGCGCCGACGCCACCGCACTCCTCGCCGGCGTGAAACACATACACACCCGGGATGTTGGCATGGATCATGGCGGTGAGGCACAGGATGCCGGCCTTGTCATCAGCGCCCAACGGGCAACGCTGCTTGGCCGAGTAGATCATGCCGTCACGCAGGCACGGCTTGGTCTTCACCCGTTCGGCACACACTGTGTCGAGATGACAGGCAAAGAGGGTTGTGCTGTTGCCAATTTCGATGATGTAGTTGTCGGCTTCATCCCAGCCACCGCCGGCGGGCAGGAGCGGCGCCAACGTCCGTTCCTGACCATGCGGCGTGGTACGGCTAAGCAGACTAAGCAACAGGTTGAGCAACTCGCGCTCGTTCATTTTTGAGTTCATTGCAGTTCCTTGTGTTGATGTGTTGTTGAATGAGATTCGAGGGGAAGGTGGATGGGCATGGACGGGTTCATTGGCCCGAACAAGCGTCACACCTTCCCGCTCGTTCTGGCTGAGCAGAGTGGTGATTAGGTGATCTTGGCTGACTCGGCGTGCAACTCGGTGAAGCAGGGCGTGCAGTAGCCGTTGCCGTCCTTGTCGTGCTGCACGAGACTTTCATCGAAGTACTCGAGACAGCCGGTGCAGCAGACGTAGCCTTCGAGGCAATCCTCGCAGACGGTGAGTGTGCCATCGGCAACGTGGGCGGGAGCCATGCTACCCTTGACATGATACTCATGGCATGCGCCGCAACACGCAAACAGTTCCTTCACGCATTCCTCGCAGTAATCGTGGTCGTTAACGGTGATACTGTGGTCAACGTCATAGACCTGATCGCAATTGTGGCAGTAGAAGAAACGGTCGTGAAAGCACTCACAGCAATACTCATCATCATGCGCCCAGTGGATGTCATTGTCATCGAGTGCACGGCCACAACCGCAACACCGCTGTGCTTGGTTGCCAGGCCGCTCGCCACTCAAGGACCGCAGGGTGTACTCGCCAACCTTGTTCGAGATCAGGAGCATGTCCTCGTCGATGTACGTGCCACAACAGAGGGTGTCCAGGTATGGCACATACTCGGACACTCGCATGGTGACATCGAACTGGCCGGTGAGGGAGCCGCGGTTGATGATCTTGTTCTTGAGCGCCCAAGTGTGGAACCGGTTGATGATCTCCTCGCAGACGCAGGCTTTGCCGGAGCCGAGCTCGCCTTCACAAGCGCCTTCGTTATGTCGGCTGTCTTCAATGCCGACGTAGATGCGATCCAGCATGCGGTCGCCCTTGTCGGAAGTCCAGAGCAGGGCGCGGGCCTGCATGGCCGTTTTCTGCTCGCCATCGGCTGTAGGAACGCACAACGAGCGCCGTTCGGTAACGAGTGCCACTCAGTATTTTAGTTTTGAAAACGGGAGTAAGCTAAGTCAGGTTGGATGGCTGGGCGACGAAGTATGAAGCTGTATGTGCCCAGCGTAACTAATTGTGGGGATGCGGGATAAATGCCGCTCAAGTGGCATCTGGAGTCGTTGCCGAGTCAGCCGGCGCCAAAACACGGCTGCTCTACTGCCATCACCTTTCTGTGTCGTTTGCGCAGGGTTCCGTCAAATGCTACAATGAGGCCATGCAACACACCATTTCAGAACATTCAGGCAATCAGCGCCACCCCTCGGTTATAATCGAGTGGTTGAGTACTCTTTTCCTGCAATACGAAACCCAAAACGAAAGCCAGAGGGACTTTTGGTTAATGCCTAAAACAACCTAAAACGTTTACAGCAAAGGACATGCGCCGGTAGCTCAGCTGGATAGAGCAACGGATTTCTAATCCGTAGGCCGGGAGTTCGAATCTCCCCCGGCGCGCCACCTCTAAACACAGTGTTTTAGGCCTTTTACAAGCCGTTTCGCATAAATATCTCCTTCTCACAGTGTGCCTGAATATGCCCTGCTTTGCCCTCGTTTTCCATTTTATACGAGACCTTATACGAGACCCAGACCTTGACATGCCCAGACATCGGCTTGCTATACTTGAACCGAAAAACCACGAGAGATGCCCTTACCATAATACTCTTGCCGGTGTAGTATTGATAGAAAGGCCATGTGCGGCTGGCCTTTTTAGGTGTTGGGGGCAGCGGCGGAAGATAGAAGCTGGATTTCGCGTCCGCGATCCGCCTCAGGCGGAAACTTGGTGGATTTCCCGGGGCCGACGCGCGGAGCGGCTGCGACTCCAGACGAAGAAGCCCGCGACCACCGCCAGCAGCGCCGCGCGGGAAGGTTCCGGCACGGTCTGAATGACGGTGGCGTAGGGAGCCACGCTCCAGGAGGTATCGTTCGTGTTCAGCAGATAGTAGTTGATAGTCATGGCGCCGGCACCCACGGTGGCGAGCGCGAAGCCGAAGTTGCTCCCGTTGGTGTACAGCACGTCCACGCCTGCCTCATGGTTGGTGTGGAGCGTATCCAGCGGCGCCGCGCCGCCGTTGCCGGTCATCAACTGAATGATCTTGTGCCCCGCTGCATCGGCCACGCTGGCGACGCTCAAGCCATGCACATGGCCGCACACATACAGCTGGCAGCCGTTGCTCCCCAGCGCATTCCAGAAGTCGGCGCGACGCTGAAGCCCATCCGCCTCCGTCCCAAAAAACTGCTCGCCGAGATCCTGGCCGGTGCTGATGAACGCCGGCTCATGCACCATGACCATCTTGAACGGCGTGCCGGCCGTCTGCAATTGCTGCACAACCCAGGATTGGTCCAAGCTGTGATACCCCATATTCTGGGGGCTGATGTTGGTGTACTGGTTGTAGTTGAAATACTGATCCACGGCAACGACGGTCACGTTGCTGTGCGCAAAAGAATAGCTGAAGCCGCGCTGGTCATCGTCCGGCCCATTGTTAGGGCCGTTGGTAGGCAGGGCCGCCGCGAAGAGATCATAGTAGGCCTGCTTCAATTCCGCGACGGGCGGGAAAACGTCAACGATTTCGTTTTCATGATTGCCCCGCACGGGGTAGATCGGGATGTTCGATGCCTGAACGGGATTCATCGACGTCTTCCACATGGTAAATTGAGCGACGAAGTCGGCATAGCTGCTGCCGATTAATTCGCCGCTGATCAAGTCGCCGTTCACCAGCACAAAGGCCGGCTTGGGCGCGGTCAGGCCGGCAATCTTCTCGGCAATCGCATTTAGGTTGGGACTGACGCCGGCGTCCTGGCCGTTATCGTTGCCGCGGGTGTCACCCAGGATGGCAAAGGACCAATCGGCGCGCGCGCTTGACATCAGCAAACCCAAGAGCAAACCTACGGATAGGAGTTTTGATGTCATGTTGGAATCCGATGACAGCCTGGCCGCCTCCGCCATGCGTGCAAACCCAACAGGCCCGTCACCAGCAAGATACCGCTGGAGGGTTCGGGGATGACGGCGGAGATGGTGGTGGTATAGGAAGCCTTCGACCAGGTCTCGCCCGAGGAGTTGAGCAGATAGTAATCAATGGTCATCTTCTCGGTGCCCACGGTGGCGAGTGCGAAACCGTAGTGGGTGGTGTTGCTGTAGAGAATGTCCAGGCCTGCCTCCGGAACGGGCGGGATGTTGTCCAACTCCGCACCACCATTGCCGGAGAGCAACTGATAAATCCCGTTCCCGGCGTCGTCGGGCGCCAAGCTGACGCTCACGTTGTGGACGTGACCGCAGATGTAGAGCCGGACGCCGTGGGTGCCGAGCGAATCCCAGAACTCGGCGCGATTCGCCATGCCGGTGGGGTTGGTGCCGTAGAAATGATCAAGGTAGACCGGCACGTGGGCCATAACGATTTTGTAGGGTGTATCGGCCTGCTGAAGTTGCTGGCCTAGCCACACCTGATCAATGCGGTGGTAGCCCCCGGACGGCGTGGCGGGGTAGAAGTATTGGTCAATCACCATGAAGGTCGCGTTGCTGTGGGCAAACGAATAGGTGTAGCCACGCTGGTCATCCGTTGGTCCGTTGGTGGGTCCGTTGGTGGGCATGTGGACGCCGAGTGCATCGTAATAGGCCTGCTTCAGGCCCAACAAGGGCGGCCCATCGCCAGCATTGTTCTCGTGGTTGCCGCGGACGGTATAGACCGGGATGTTCAACGCATACATGGGGTTCATCGCGTTCGTCCAGTTGTCAAACTGTTGCGCGTAGGTGAGCGGGACGATCCCATTGGTGGCGTCCCCGCTGACCTGGTCGCCGCTGACTAGCACCAGGTCGGGGTGGTTCTCGGCGACCTTCGCCGCAATGTTGGTCAAATAATCACTGATCCCCGTCGCCGTGTCGTGATGACCACGGGTGTCGCCCATGATGGCAAACGACCAGTCGGCCCAGGCAACGCCGGTACCCCAACCAAAGGCCATGACTACTGCCGTGAGCCGTATGATTTTCAGTGGGTTCATCTGCATCGTGGTTCCTCCATGTATCTTTGTCATTAATCAACAGTCGCAGTTTTGTTTTAATTATCTTGATGGCTGCCGTCGTGGGCCGCGCGAAAAGCGCCGGGCGCTGATGCTGGCTATTTATACGAATAGCGCTGAATGCTATAGATGCTATTCTTGATTTTCTGCACAAAGTAGCCTTTGTTGTCTTGCAAGCGCAGCATTTTTACTGCCTGAACTGCATTGGCCGCCGGCGCCCAATATTGCGTTGACGGCCCGGTTGTCGTTGTGGCAACGCCTTTCTTGTCCACCGTAATGACATCGCGAGCGCCGCTGCCGTTGTCGACGCTATAGGCCAGCCAGTTCTTGTCGCAGGCAATAATAATCTTGTCTGCGCCGAGCGCGGCCTGATATTTCACGCCGCCTTTTTTATCAAGCCAGACCAAATTCTCGCCGGCGACAAACGCGCAGCCGCCACTGCCATCCGCGACTAGTTGCGCACATGCGATGGGGATCAGTTGCGAATATTCCCACTGCAATGTTGCCGCATAAGCGAGCGTCGATAGTGACAGAGCCAACAGGACGCACCTCATTGTTTTCATGTTTGCCTCGATGAAAGGAGTTAACGTTATAGTAATGTAAGTATACCATGATTGCGCGGCGACTGCAACTTTCGCCCAGAACCCAGATCCGGCGACTCGCGCCGAAAACCGCGCTGCGTTGGCCGCCGTTTTTCATCGTGACGGTTTCTCGCCACACAACCGCAACCGCTCCCGCCAGTGAAGATTCGCGGCACGGAGACCGCTGCGCTCTTTTCACTGACCTGCAGGCAGGCTCAAGCGGAAGCCACAGTAGTAGTTGGCATAATCCGGGAGGCCTTTATTGCGCAGCGCAGACTTGCAGAGGTACGCGCTGCTGCCCCAGCCCCCGCCACGCACCACGCGGTTTTGGCCGGAATTCGACCCGTGCGGGTCTACCGCATCGGCCGTGGCGTATGGCCCAGACCAGTCTTGGCACCATTCCCACACATTCCCGTGCATATCATGCAAACCCCATGCATTGGGTTTGAATGACCCCACCGGCATGGTCCGCGCACGGTATTCTCCTTTGCGTCCCTTTCCATAAGGAATGTTGCCGTTAATATTAGCCAGGCTGCTGTCCAAATCGTTGCCATAACAGAACGCCGTCTGTGTTCCTGCACGACACGCATATTCCCATTGCGCCTCCGTCGGCAAACACATGGATCCTTTGGGCAGCCCTTCAAGTTCTTCCAGCTTTCTTAAGAATGCTTGGCAGTCGTTCCAACTCACCTGCTCCACCGGCCCGTTCTCGCCACAGTCCTTGAATTTTGCCGGGTTGTTCCCCATCACGTTCTGCCATTGCCCCTGGGTCACTTCATACCTGCCCATATAGAATGGCTTGCTTATTTTAACAGTGTGCTGCACTTCATCGTCACTTCTGTCCTCGTCGCTTTTTGGACTGCCCATGATAAACACGCCTGCCGGAATCAAGCGCAGCATAATCCCGCTCTTGGGCAGCGTCTTTTCAACTGGAATGCCCGGTTGCGCTGCCGCCTCTTGCTGCGCTTTGGCATCCACAATTTTGCCATTGACGCTGACGTGATGTGCGCCTGACGCCGGCTGTGCTGGTGCCACAGGCGTTGCGGGCGCGGCGGGTGCCGGCACGGCTGCGCTCCGCGCGCCTGGCTGAAGTCCGGCGAGAAACACGCGGAATTCCTCCGCCTGTTTTGCTTGGTCGGAGATTTTGAGGATGCCAGCCAGTTGTTCTTCGAGATACACCTTGGCCGAGGTACTCCGCACCTTGCCGATCAAGTCTTCCGCGGCAACAATGTCATTTGTCGGAATGGCGCCCAAGACCGTCAGCGCCGCGCAACTGACCAGCATCGCCACAAGCAAACGCCAAACACTGTTGATCCTGTGATTGCGCATGGCATCCGCCGTGCGACTTCGCGAATTGTCCATGTCTTCCCTGATTGCACCTGTTGATCTAACGCCTAAAACCTTTCCGCGTTAAACTGCACAGCAGCAGCGGCAGCGGCAGCACCAGCGCCGCCGGCTCTGGCACGACACTGAAGGTCACACTCGCACTGGTCGTGACGCCCAGCGCATTGCTGATCACCACATCGTAGTCGCCATCGTGCGTCGGCTGGGCATTGTTGACCGTCCAGGTTGGATTGGTCGCGCCGCCGAGTGGCATGCCGTTCTGGCGCCATTGATAGCCTAGCGCATTCTCGGCGAAGACGCGCAGGCCGGCCGGATAGCCGATTTCGGCGGCAACGTTGCGCGGCGCCACCAGCACGCGCGGCGCCGTGTTGGTCTCGGGCACGTCCTCAAAGGCGCCGGCGTCATGCCGGCCGATGGCGAAGCGCCCGCGGAAATCGCGCAGTGACGGCCCGGCGAATTGCCAGGTGTACAGCTCGTCAATCGTGGTCTTGGCGTCCGTCAAGGTGCCGCGCGCGACGCGCAAATAATCAATATCACCGGCAAAATAACTGCCGGCCGGCCCTTTGCCGACCGTGAATTGCGCCGTGGTCGTGATCGCCACGGCCGGGGCCGGCATGCTGCCGGTGAACAGGCCGTTGCAGCGGATGCCGTCGACATAGATGTTCATCTGCCCGCTGCGCGCAAACTCGGAAATCAGGTGATGCCATGCCCCGTCGTTGATTGTCATGCTGCCGCGCCGGCGGAAAACATCGGCGCCGCCCGCACGCAGCGTAAAGCGCGGCCGGCCCAGCTCGTCAACATCCAGGAGATAGCCGTCCGTGTCCGCCTTGGCCACCAGCACGCCGTTGGTGTGCCCCGCCTGGGTTCGGAAATAAACCTCGATCAGAAAGTTATTGGTGCCGATGTTCAGGCCGATATCAGGGCGTTCACGACTGGTGAGCATCGCATACTGGTTGCTGCCGTTAAGGCGCACGGCGCTGGGGCAGTAATCATCCAATTCACCCGGCACGAAATCACCGGCGCCAAGGTTGACGCCGGTCATGTCAAAGCGATAGGTGGTGTAGTACATTTCGCGATTGGTGTAATACGAGGTCATGTACCACTGTTCATCGCGCAGGAGGGCGGGGTTGTTGGTGGCATAGCGGAACTGCCACTCGCCGCAGACGCGGTAGAGCCCCCAGGGCGTGAAGGCGCGCACGCCATAGTCAATGGCGGCCGAGCCGGCGGCCGGGCGGAAATCATGCGCGGCGGCATCACGGACGGGCGCGCTGGCGGTCGTCTTGCCCAAATCGCTGCTTTGTGTTTTGCGCGCAACGAGCTTTGTCTGGAAACTCGCAAAGTCAGCGTACGACGTCATGCTTGGTTCAAGAATGCCAAATGCGCGCGGCACCATGTAAAACAGATTGCGGCTGAACGCCAGATTGGCATAATCATACTGCGCGTCGTTCACATCGAAATTATAAATATCGTAGATCCAGGCGGACAAGTCCATCCACAGATTGCCCAGATAGGCGTTGCGCCCGGTGCATTCGGCGTGGCGCTGGATGCCGCAGCCGATTTTATAAATGGTGTTGTTGAAGAGCGTGTTCTCAAAGCTGAGCACATGCTGGAAGGCCGACGCGTTGCACAGCGCGCTGGTCAGATTATTGTTGAGGCCCCAGACGACATTGTTGAACAGATAATTTTTGAACGAGCCGTCCAGGTAGAAGGCAAAGCCGAAGCGGGCGGTCGTGTGGGTGCGCTGACTGGCGGGCTTGTTGATGGCCCAGACATGGCTTGAGTTCCAATAGCCGCCGGGGTTGCCGGAGATATTGCTGAAGAGGTAAAACGGGCCGCCTTGCCAGGTCTCGATACCGCCCCAGTCATTGCAATTGAGCAGCGGGTCGGTGACGCGGTTGTGATGGATCAGGATGCGGGTGAGCTGGCGTTCGCGCAATTCGCCCGAGCCTTTGCCGCCCCAAATGAACAAGCCGGAGCCGTAGCAGCGTTCGAGGATATTGCCGGCGATCTCGGCGGTTTCGGGAAAGCCGACGATGATGGCGTGCCCATGACAGTCGGCCGGATAGGGGCGGATGCCGATTTCGCACAGGTGGTTGCGCAGGATATCGGTCTGGCCCAGCGGGCCGAAGGGCGGGTAGATTTTGCCGCCGCGGCTGCTGTCGCCGACCTCGATGGCGCCATGGTCGGTGCTGATGATGTCATTGTCGGTGATCGCGATGGTCTTGGCATACTGCGCATCGCTGGTCAGCTTGATGCGCACGGCCTTGGAGACCTGCTCGAAGCGGCAATTGCGCACCGCCACATTTTCGGCCGTGCCTTCGATGCGCACGGCCGCGTTGATGATGTCGGGATCCGCGAAATAGCGGGCGGTCAAGTCCCAGTAGGCGTTGTTGAAGCGGAAGGCAAGGCCGCTGATGTGCAGATGGCTGGCGCCGTCGCTGTCGAGGATGTTCATCTGGCGGGCGGCCTCGACCTGCAGGCCGTTCGGGTCTTGGTCGGCCGGCAGGCGCAGATAGAGGCGGCCGCCCGCGCCGGTTTTCTCGAACCAGAATTCGCCGGCGCTGTCAAGAAATTGGGGTTTGTCTTCGAGGAAATAGCGGTTGTGCTGCCAGGGAATATGGCTGTCGCCCCAGAGGCCGACGAAATGCAACGCGCGCTGGTCAGCGTTGAAGCCGCGCACGCGGGCGGCGTACGGGGTCGCCATCACCACGCTGTATTCGGTCCAGACGATCGCATCTTGATAATAGGATGCCGGCTGGGTCAGGTGGCTTGTGTCAATGGCATAGTAGCAGGCCGCGCCATCGATGTTGGTGCGGCCGGCGCCGATTTCGGTCCAGGTCCACCATTGGCTCTTGACATCATTGGGGTCGGAGACGTTCCAATTGGGCGTGCGGGCGAGCGGGATGCGCGTGATGTTGGTGCCCTCGACCAGCCACAGGCGCCGTGGCGCGAACG